>NZ_JACFUD010000004.1:0-543170 GCF_020295385.1 Enterococcus sp. S22(2020) | reverse complement strand
CTCCATTAGTTTATCAGGTTGTTTGTTATTTGTCAACAACTTTCTTCCTGATTTTCCAATGTTTTAATTGCTTTTTTCATCAGCAACTTTGTTATTCTATCATGAATTACTTTTATTCGTCAAGAAGAAATTTTACTTTTTTCTCAACAAATTTCTAGTAAAGAACATCAATCAGAACATGTATAAATATAACAATACTTATCATAAAATGCAACTAGAAAATGCCTAAATTTCGTTCTTTTTTTTCTTAGCGAACAAATTTAGATAACTTCAAATCAGCATTCGGTTTTTCTGCTACATTCATCATATATAGCTCTCAATTATTCGGCTAATTACCCAAAAAAAGTAGGTGCTTTTCGCACCTACTCGTTGTCTTCACTATTTTCTACTATTGGAATATGGATTCTGAATATCGTTCCTTGATGAATGACACTTTCAGCATCGATTCTTCCTTTATAATTTTCCACCAATTGCTTGGCGATTGACAATCCTAATCCATTACCGCCTTTGTTTCTAGCTCTGGCTTTATCTACTCTATAAAAACGATTAAAAATTTTATCGAGTTCATCTTCTGAAATTCCTTCTCCAAAGTCCTGAATTGCGATTTCAAATTCATTTAGTGTTTTAGAGATCGAGATATGGACTTCTTTTCGAGTTGTAGAGTATTTTACCGCATTATCTAAAATAATGATCAGCAATTGTTCAAAGTGATTACGATAAATCCCTAACTTAACTTCATGCAGTAAATCATCATCCAGTGTGATCACAAAATCAGGATATAGAAGTTTGAAGTTATTAAACACCTGATACACGACTTGTTTAGCGTTAGTTGTGTGATTTGGGTAGAGTGTATCTACTTGTTCTGCACGAGATAAATCCAGCATTTCTTGGACAAGGCTTTTCATTCGAGTGATTTCCTGTAAACTAGCCTCTAAAGATTCATCTAAAACCTCTGGATCTTCTTTTCCCCAACGATTTAATAGATTTAAATGTCCCTCGATAATCGCGACTGGTGTCCGCAGTTCATGAGAAACGTCTTCTACAAATTGTTCTTGTTGTTCAATATAGCGTCTCATCCGATCTAACATTTCATTAAAGATTTCAGCAAGATCCGCCAACTCGTCATTTGAGTGTATGTCCGGCATGTGAATACTAGACTGCGGATTTTTTCGAATCGTATCCATAGTATCTCTCAGTACTTTCAAAGGTTTCAAGAAATAAGAAGATAGTAGGAATCCTAATACACTGCTAAGTATCAGTGAAATGACTTCCAGAATGATTAAGGTCAGCAGCAAATGATTTTTAATTGCGTAAAAAGAAGACAGCTCATAGAAGGCTTGAATATAACCAGTTTTTTCTCTTGTACTCTTTGAATACACAGGTTGGATGATCAAGTAACCTGTTTTATCGTTTAATGTCTTGATCTCTGCCTTCTGCTTTCCTTTTTTGACCAACTGATTCTGTGCTTTTTGGGTTTCAAAAAGTAATGTTCCTTCCGGATCAAATACAGATAAGAATAGTGCCGGTTGTCCTAGCTCTGAAAGCATGCTGTCCATCTCCATCAACGAACCTTCGACTGAAACTTTTTTGTTGTCCAGATCATTTGTATCTAAGCTTGGCGTTTTTAACTTTTCATAGACCTCCGATACAGTCAAATCAGCTTCAACATTAGCCAAACGATTCCCCACTTCGGCAACCGTCCTTTCAGCATTCTCCCGTTCTTTTTGAACAATGAGGCTAACAGATGTCTTATATGTAATAACAGCGAATATCGTAAAAACAACGAATATGAAGAAAGAACTTGCAAAGGCCCACTTGATCGTCAAAGAAGGCCCCTTCAGTTCTTTTCTTTCTATCTTTTTTGATTTTAACGGTCTCACGAGCGCATCACATATCCTGTTCCACGAACGGTTTGGATATAGCTTTCTTCGCCAGGAACATCAATTTTATTACGCAAATAGCGGATATAAACATCAACTACGTTCGTTTCAACTTCTGTTTCATAACCCCACACTTTGTTTAAAAGAACATCTCGTGCTAAAACAACATTGACATTTTCCATCAATGTCAAAAGCAGCTCATACTCACGTTTAGTCAATTCTATCATCTCAGAATTACGGCGAACGACGCGATTTTCTTTTTCAATCGTTAAGTCACGATATGTAATTGTTGTTTGTTTCGCTACATTTTTATCTCCTTCGATATCGATACGACGAAGCAATGCACGTAAACGTGCCAAAAGTTCTTCAATTGCAAATGGCTTTACGATATAGTCATCGGCACCATGATCTAAACCAGATACACGATCGATCACAGAATCACGAGCTGTCATCATGATGATCGGCGTATTTTTTACTTGGCGGATTCTACGGCAAACTTCAAGACCATTTAATTCCGGCAACATCAAATCTAAAAGAATGGCATCCCACTCATCATTCAAGGCTGCTTCTAAGCCTGTACGTCCATTATAGTGAACTTCTGTCGTGTAACCTTCATGTTTTAATTCAAGCTCTACAAAACGAGCTAAGTTTTTTTCATCTTCAATAATAAGAATATTACTCATTGGTTATTTTTCCTCTCTCTTTAAAAGCTATCTTAAAGCCTACCTATTATACCCACTTTTATCTTAAAAAGCTAGCAACAACCTATTTTCACTTCGTAACAGAGAGAAAACCATGAGAAAATTCTTAATCCCATGGCTTTCGAACATATTATTCTTCGTTATACCAGCTATAGTGGTATGTTCCTTCTTTATCAGTACGTTGATACGTATGAGCTCCAAAGTAATCTCTTTGTGCCTGAATGATGTTTGCAGGCAATCTTTCTGAACGATAAGAGTCATAGTATGCAATAGCTGAGGCAAATGTTGGTACTGGTACGCCAGCCTGTACAGCAATCGAAACAACATCACGTACGGATTGCTGATATTTTTTTGTAATATCGATAAAGTAGTCATCTAAGAGTAAGTTCTCAATCGTTGGGTTTTTATCATATGCATCTGTAATTTTTTGTAAAAACTGTGCACGGATGATACATCCCGCACGCCAAATTTTTGCAATGTCACCGAATGGCAGATCCCAGTCATAATCTTCTGATGCAACACGCAGCTGAGCAAAACCTTGAGCGTAACTCATGATTTTACTGAAATAAAGTGCTTCGCGGATTTTTTCGATCAATTCTTTCTTATCTCCTGAATACACTGCTTTTTCAGGTTTTGCTAATACTTTACTAGCTTTTACACGTTCCTCTTTATATGCTGAAATAAAGCGGGCGAAAACAGACTCCGTAATCAGTGGTAACGGTACACCTAAGTCTAAAGAGCTTTGGCTTGTCCATTTACCAGTTCCTTTATTCCCAGCAGCATCTAAGATAACATCAACGATTGGTTGTCCTGTTCCTTCATCATCTTTACGTGTCAAAATATCTGCAGTGATCTCCACAAGATAACTATCTAATTCACCTTGATTCCACTCTTTGAAAATCTCAGCCATTTCATCTACAGAAAGACCAAGGATATTTTTCATAAGATCATACGATTCTGCAATCAGCTGCATATCTCCGTATTCGATACCGTTGTGGACCATCTTCACATAGTGACCAGCTCCGTTAGGACCGATGTATGTCACACATGGTTCACCATCTTCCGCTTTTGCAGAAATCTTTTCTAAAATAGGAGCGACTAATTCGTATGCTTCCTTCTGCCCACCAGGCATGATCGAAGGTCCTTTTAAAGCACCTTCTTCACCACCTGAAACACCAGTTCCGATGAAGTTGATTCCAGAGTTCGCTAATTCTTCATTTCTACGAATCGTATCTTTGAAGAATGTGTTTCCGCCATCGATCAAAATATCGCCTTTATCTAAATGAGGTAATAATTCTTGGATCGTTGCATCAGTCGCAAAGCCTGCTTGAACCATCAACATGATACGACGTGGTTTTTCAATAGAATCTACAAACTCTTCGATCGTGTATGTTGCTTTAAAATTTTTATCAGGGTGCTCTTCAACAACATCTGTTGTTTTTGATCCTGTACGATTAAATAGAGCAACTGAATAGCCTCTACTTTCAATATTCAATGCTAGATTTTTTCCCATCACGGCCATTCCGACTACGCCAAATTGTTGTTTTGTCATCTTGTATCCTCCTACTGTCTTTGAAAAGAAATTCATTAGAAGTTTCTTATAATCTACATTATTATAACGTAGAATGATTGATATGAAAACAAAAATAGTTCGATTACGTTCATTTTTATCGTTTATGTAAAATTCTAGACATTTCTTCTTCGCTCAAAAACACTTTCTCATAAAATAAATCCCCTAGGCTCCATGGTTAGCCTAGGGGATTTGGAACATTTTCAAAAAAATGTTTTATGCTTCTTTAGAGACTACGTCTTTTCCATCGTAATGACCACATGCTGGACATACGTGATGGCTTTTTCTCATTTCACCACAGTTTGAACATGCATTCAAACCTTTGATTGTTAATTTGTAGTGAGTACGGCGTTTGCCCTTTTTAGCTTTTGAAGTTCTTCTAGCTGGTACTGCCATTGGTGTTCCACCTCCTTGTAAAGATGTGTGCAGCGAGTGCACGATATATTCCAATCTTACTTAGTCATCATCGCTATCTGCTGTTTCGTTAAATAACTCAGATAATTTGGCAAGACGAGGATCCGTTGTTTGTTGTGCTTCTGTTTCTCTTTTTTCCAAGTATGCTTCTTCTGACAAAACTTCCCAATCATTTCCTTTAGGCATGTCATTGCTTGTTTGTTCTTCTTCTGTCAACACTTGAATCGGTATCGCTAAAAGAATGTTGTCTTCTACAGATTCGTCTAAATCGATCGTCGGCTTCTCCAACAAAATGATTTCTTCATCTGATAAACGATCATCTTTGTTTTGATATTGTTCTTGTGTCATAAACACTTCGTCAACATCAATCACCATACTTAGCGGAACAGGAGTTAAAGAACGTGAAGATGGCACCGTTACAATAACATCGATTCGATAATGAATCAAATACTCCTCTTTGCCAACTGATAAGATTCCAGTCGTTTTTACAGGACTAACATCCAAAATCAAATGATCCCGCTTCATCAATGATGCTTTTAAATCTAATGTCTCCGAGAATTCTAATGGATTGTCTTTGTATTTATTTAGTTCTAGTAAAGACCATTTCATATTCATCACCTCTTAACGCAACAAAAGCAATTATACAGGGGGATGAAAGCTTTGTCAATGAAATTTTCTTGACAGTATTTTCTTCTTTCACTTTTTTTCAGCTGAGTCTCTTCTATTCTTAATTTTTAATGGTAAAATAAACCAAAGGAGGAGTTATATGAATGCATTCAAATTTGAACATGTCTCTTTTATTCGGGATAAAAAGACACTGTTAAATAACGTAACTTGGTCCGTTGATTCATCTGAAAATTGGGCCATTTTGGGATTGAACGGTGCAGGCAAGACGTTGCTTTTACAATTGATTTGCGGTTACCTTTGGCCTTCATCCGGGAGGTTGGAAGTCTTAGATGAAGTTTTTGGGCATACCTCGATTCCAGAGCTACAACGAAGGATCGGCTGGGTCAGCACTGCTTTGCAGTATCGAATGAAAAATTGGGAAACAGCTGAACGCATCGTTTTATCTGGTAAATTCGCCAGTATCGGCATCTACCAAGAGTATACAGACGAAGAGTTAGAGGAAGCTAAAATGATTTTGATTAACGCTGGCGGTGCTTCATTGATCGGAAAAAAATATGAAGTGCTATCTCAAGGCGAACGACAACTTGTGTTGATCTCTAGAGCTTTGATGGCACATCCAGAATTATTGATTCTAGATGAACCTTGTAACGGGCTTGATTTATTTGCACGAGAAAAACTACTGAATCAAATCCAGCAAATCGCAACTCAAAAAAATCATCCAACTTTGCTTTATGTGACACATCATACAGAAGAGATCCTTCCTTGTTTTGAACATTTGATGTTATTGAAAGACGGAGAAATTTTTGCAAAAGGCGCTCGTGACAGCCTTTTTAACGAAAAAAACTTTACTGACTTTTATAATGAACCCATTCAGATCGTTTCTTTAAAAGAAGATCGTTTTGCAGTCTACCCCAAATAATTGGAATAATGAGTGTTTAGCTTGATCAACTAAAGTGCATTTAGTCTATTTCGCGCTTTAGTTGATCAAGCATTTTTAATTTTCTTTTGAAAAAGCTGTTATAGCCTCAATAAACTGTTCACCGTACTTATCCAGCTTGTTTTGACCTACTCCTTTTATTTGAAGCAGCTGAATCGAATTTTTAGGTCGTTTTTCACACATTTCTTTTAAGGTGCTATCTGAAAAAATTAGATACGGCGGAACACCAGCATCCTGTGCTAAATCCAATCTTAGTCCTCTCAACACTTCAAACAATGCGTCATCTACAGCTGCAACTTTCCTTACGCGCTGATCTTCTTTTCTAAAAACCGTTTGTTTGCCTAATAACACCTGAACACCAGTAGGAGAAACAGATAACAACGGGTATTGTCCGTCAGATGGTGTCAAATATCTTTCTGCAGTGAGGTAGTCGATGAGCTGAGTGACTTCCTTTTGGGTACGATCTTTCATTAGTCCATAGGTCGGTAAACGATGGAAATGCCACTGATCGATTTTTTGATCCTTTGAACCCGTCAATACTTTACCAACCAACCCTTTACCAAATTTTTCTCCCATACGTTTGACGCAGGACAGGACTTTTTGAGCATCGACTGTCACATCGACTAATTCTCGTTCATCTAAACAATTGGAACAGCGACCGCATTCTGTTCCCTGCTCACCAAAATAACGTAAAATGAATTGCTGTAAACACATTTGAGCATTGGCATACTGTGACATTTCACGCAGCTTCATATATTCTTTTTGCTTGTAGTCGATCGTCATCTCAGATTGATCGATAAAAAACTGCTGGATTTGCAGATCCTGAGGTCCGTATAACAATACAGCATCACTTGGCAGCCCATCACGACCAGCACGACCAGCCTCTTGATAATAGGACTCAATATTCCCTGGAATTTGAGCATGGATGACAAACCGTACATTACTTTTATTGATCCCCATACCAAATGCATTTGTAGCAACCATCACCTGTATTTTGTCAAATAAAAATTCCTCTTGATTATGATTTCGATCACTCTCATTCATGCCTCCGTGGTACATACCAACAGCAATTTTCTTACTTTTCAATAAATGATAGATCCGTTCTACTTCTTTTCTAGTGCTTGCATAGACAATTCCCGACTGATCTTTGTTCATCTTTAAGTATTCCAGCAAATAAACGTCGCGGTTTTGATCTTTCACTACTTGAAAGGATAAGTTTTCACGGGCAAACCCTGTTTGAACTTGATTCAGTTTTGGTATGTGTAATTGCTCTAAGATATCTTCTGCAACTTGAGGTGTCGCTGTAGCAGTCAATGCAATGACTGAAGGCTGTTGCTGAAATTGTTCGATGATTTCAGCTAAACGTAAATAGCTAGGACGAAAGTCATGTCCCCATTGCGAAATACAGTGTGCCTCATCCACAGCCAGTAAATCGATGGGTACATGTAAAAGCAGCTGCTGAAAATCAAAAGACTCTAAACGTTCTGGTGCCACATAAAGAAGTTTGACTTTTCGATCTACAGCTAGTTGAACTCGTTTGTTCATCTCTTGCTGAGAAATCGTGCTATTGATAAACGTCGCAGGGATCCCCATCATGTTGAGAGCATCGACTTGATCTTTCATCAAGGAAATCAACGGCGAAATCACTAAAGTCAAATTCTCTAAAGCAAGAGCAGGCAGTTGATAGCAAATCGATTTGCCGCCGCCTGTGGGCATGATCCCTAATACATTTTCTTTATTTAAGACATGATTGATGATTTCTTCTTGACCTTGACGAAAATCATCATAGCCAAATTTTTCTTTTAATAGTGCTTTTATGTCAATCATGTGGTTCGCTCCATTCTTTGTATATGACAGTTATTTTAGCACGCCCTATCTTGCAATTCAATAAAGGATCGTGGTTCACCGTGAAACAAATCTGTTTTCGTGAAACATATTTATCCTTAACTCTTTTTCAAAAACCCTTATTTACCAAGCTTTATAAAATAGTATACGCACTTTTTTAGCTTTCCATTTAGAGTTATCCACAAAAAAAGATGGGACACAACAATCATTGTCATGTCTCATCTAATTTCGTGTAGCTAAGAAATAGTCAAACGACGAGTTTATTCTGCTACTTTTTTCTTTTTACTTGCTTTTTCACGTTCGTTTTTGTTTAAAATTTGTTTTCTTAAACGGATGCTTTCTGGTGTTACTTCACAGTATTCATCATCATTCAAGAACTCTAGTGATTCTTCTAATGTAAGTTTTTTAGGTTTTTTGATCACTGATGTTTGGTCTTTAGTTGCAGAACGTACGTTGGTCATTTGTTTAGCCTTCGTGATATTTACTGTTAAGTCATTATCACGGTTATTCTCACCGATGATCATTCCTTCGTAAACTTCAGTTGTTGGTTCTACAAAGACTGTTCCGCGTTCTTCAATACTCATGATACTATACGTAGTTGCTTTACCTGTATCGATAGAAACAAGTGCGCCTTGGTGACGTCCACCGATCGTTCCTTGGATCATCGGTAAGTATTGATCAAAAGTATGGTGCATGATTCCATAACCACGAGTCATTGATAAGAACTCAGTTGTATAACCGATCAAACCACGAGCTGGCGCTAAGAAAATCAAACGAATTTGACCATTCCCAGTATGGATCATGTCTTGCATTTCACCTTTACGTTGGCTTAATGATTCAATGACACTACCCATATATTCTTCCGGTGTATCGATTTGAACACGTTCAAAAGGTTCACATTTTACACCTTCGATCTCACGTTCAATAACTTCTGGACGAGATACTTGTAATTCATACCCTTCACGGCGCATATTTTCGATCAAGATCGACAAGTGCAATTCACCACGACCAGAAACAGTCCAAGCATCTGGAGCAATTGGTTCTACGCGTAGTGATACGTCTGTTTGTAATTCCGCCATCAAGCGTTCTTCGATTTTACGCGCTGTGACAAATTTACCTTCCCGACCGGCAAAAGGAGAGTTATTTACTAAGAATGTCATTTGTAATGTTGGTTCGTCGATGTGTAGAATCGGTAAAGCTTCTTGATGTGCTACATCAGCAACTGTTTCTCCAACGAAAATATCTTCCATACCAGAAACAGCAATCAAATCCCCAGCTTTTGCTTCATTGATCTCAACACGTTGTAAGCCGAAGAAACCAAAGATTTTCGTTACACGGAAATTTTTCACGCTGCCATCTAGTTTCATCAAAGCAACTTGATCGCCAACTTTCATTGTGCCGCGGAAAACACGACCAATACCAATACGTCCAACGTAATCATTGTAATCTAATAATGAAACTTGGAATTGTAATGGTTCATCTGAGTTATCAACTGGAGCTGGTACATGATCGATGATTTGATCAAAAATCGGCGCCATAGTTGGTTCTTGGTCTTCTGGGTTATCTGAATTACTTGAGGTTCCATTTAAAGCTGATGCATATACAACTGGGAAATCCAATTGATCATCATCTGCACCTAATTCGATAAATAATTCTAAGACTTCATCCACAACGTGCTCAGGACGAGCAGATGGTTTATCGATTTTATTTACTACAACGATCGGTGTTACTTTTTGTTCTAATGCTTTTTTCAATACGAAACGAGTTTGAGGCATCGTTCCTTCGTAAGCATCGACAACTAAGACTACCCCATCGACCATTTTCATGATACGCTCTACTTCACCACCGAAGTCCGCGTGTCCAGGAGTATCTAAAATATTGATGCGTGTGCCATTATAATCTACGGCTGTATTTTTGGCTAAAATCGTGATCCCACGTTCACTTTCGATCGCATTTGAGTCCATCGCACGTTCTTGCAGCTGCGTATGTCCATCTAATGTTTGCGATTGTTTTAATAATTCATCCACCAAAGTTGTTTTCCCATGGTCGACGTGGGCGATGATTGCTACGTTTCTGATATCTTCTCTGTATTTCACTGTAATTGCTCCTTATCCTTTAGCCTTACGTCACTTGTTCATTAAATCCGACTGTTTATTATAGCAAACTTTTTTCATGAAATATAGTCTAAAGCTTTCAAAAGTTGTGAAAACTTCATGATTTTCTTGCTATTTTCTGAAAAATAGCACATTATTCGCTAAAAATCAACCTCAGACTTCGTTTACTTATCTAAAAAGTTTGTTCTAATTTCATTATATGCCTTTGGAGTTGCTGCTAAAAAGTACTCGCGACCAGAAAACGATAAGTCTTCTCCTTCTATAGTAGAGTAAAGAAAATTGAATTCCTCTAGTAAAACCAATCCAGCTGCATAATCCCAAGGGCTCAAATTAGAGACATAACCAATATGATTGCCTTTTAACATGGCGATCAACTCGATACCTGCACAACCACTCACACGTACACCCATCGAAGCATGTCCGATTTCTCTAGCACAGTGGATATTTTCACCAAACATGTAGGCATTCATCCCAAGTAAGCCAGCTGATAGTCCTAAATTTTGCGGCTGTATCAGCTTTTGTTCTCCCAGGAACACACCGATCCCTTTTCCGCCCCAGCATAACTCATCTTTCATCACATCATAAATAAACCCTAGTTTTCCGATCCCATCTTCAAAAACAGCGATCATGATACAAAAGTTTTCCTGCTTCATCACAAAATTCATCGTACCGTCGATTGGATCGATGATCCAGACGCGGCCTGCTAGAGAGTCGATTGTGCTGTACCCTTTTTCTTCTGCCAAAATCTTATCAGCTGGATACTGTTCTTTGATTTTCTTGATCAGCAATGCCTGAGTCTCCTCGTCAATATTCGTCACTAAATCTGTCCGCCCTGATTTTTGCGAAACAGCCATCTCAGTTGATAAACTAGTTTTGATAAACACAGCGGCTTCTTGCATCCATCCTTTGATTTCAGTAATCATTTTTTCTGTCATCCTCTTAATCAGCTCCTAGTTTCAATCTGCCTGTCTGCTGTCTTTTCGCTTGCTGAACCGTTCTATATAATGAATATCCTGAGACTTTTTGAAATTCATTCCCTAAGCGTTTTTCTTCGCCAATGCTTTTGACAACAGTTTTGAAACGTTGATAGGTTTGTAAAAACTCTGCTGTCTCCATCCCAGTTTCGTTTGCCTGTTCCACTGCTGACCACATATTCGTCACGATGACCATCTCATCTGTGGTCCAGTCCAAATCTAAAGGGTATTGATAATCTTTCATGTCTTCACCTCTTCAACTAGTATAGCATATCTTCATGAAATCACTTTTTCCGCCGTTCTTGCCAGTTTGTCCATAATGGTAAAAACAACACTCCTTTTTCAACACCAATTCGCTGTGCAGAATAGATTCCAGCATTTCCAGAACACATGTAGCTCACTAGACAAATCATGAAAAAGAAAACAGCAGCGTCACTGCCAAAAAGTTCGATCCCCATAATAAAGCAAGCAATAGGAGTATTGGTCGCTCCTGAGAAGACCCCAATGAAGCCCAGTCCAGCTAAAAACGGAATAGATAAATGGAGGACCACAGCCAAGCTGCTGCCTAATGTTGCACCAATTTCAAATAGCGGTGTCACTTCTCCACCTTGATATCCAGCTCCCAATGACAACACAGTGAAGAAAAGCTTCCCTATCCAATCAAACCAATAGCTTTCTCCATTGAACGCATCTTTTAATAACGGTAAACTCAAGCCAAGATAACGTTGTGTTTGTAAAACTAAGACGACAATAACAACAACCGCACCGCCAATAAAGTTTCTCAAAACAACATTTTCGATCCAATTTGCATAAATCTTCTTGATAAAAACGATGGAACGGCTAAACAGCCAGCCTGCTAAGCCAAAACAAATACCAGCTGCAAAAACTTTTATGAATACTAGTGGTGTCCAGTCTGGAATTTGCCCCATGTTATAGTGTGTATGTGTAACGCCCAATGATTCTGTTACAAAATTTGCAAAAAATGCTGCAAAAAAACTTGGAAAGATGGCGTCTGATCTTAATCGGCCAATCACCAACACTTCCAAGCCAAAGACCGTACCAGCTAGTGGTGTACCGAAGACTGAACTAAAACCAGCACTGATCCCGCTGATAATAACGATTTCTCTTTCTAATTTATCCAAACGAAACAAACGTCCAACTGCATTGGCAACTGTTCCACCCATTTGGACAGCCGTTCCTTCACGTCCGACAGAGCCACCGAATAAATGAGTCGTGATCGTTCCGAATAGCGTTAGCGGGATCAACCGTAGAGGAATATTTTCTGCTCCACCATTTGCTTGATCGATCACAAGATTATTTCCTCTGACTGCATTCCCTCCATATCGCTTATATAAAAAGGCAAACACAGCTCCACTAAATGGCAATAGAAACAATAGCCACGTATGATTCAATCTTGTTGTGGTCACTAGATCTAAACTTTTCAAAAAAAAGGCAGATAGTATCCCCATTATTAGTCCGATTAACGCAGAGATCACGAGCCATTTCGCCATATGAACGCTTATTTTTATTGGCATTTTCAATTCACTTTCCATACTTTCAACTCCTCAATCAATGTTGACTATCCTCTATCATACTACCTTTCTATGACATACTGGTCAATTATATCAAAACTTTTTCAAATTAGATAAATCAAATTTTTTTATTTCGTTTTTTCTTAGTAAAGCCCTTGCAAATCCAATAGATTGTGCTACTATGAATGAGAAATTTTTATCATACCTATCCTTGAACGAATGAGCACTTTATTTAAACAGACGATTTATTGGTTTGATTTTTACAAATGAAAGGATGTTTTCATTGAAAGAATTAACACATGGCAACCCGGCAAAATTGATTTTCTTTTTTACGATTCCACTATTAATCGGTAATATCTTCCAGCAGTTTTATAATATGGCGGATATGATCATTGTAGGACAAACACTTGGAAAAGATGCTTTAGCTGCAGTTGGTTCCACTGGCAGCATAACTTTTTTGATCATCGGTTTTGCTCAAGGCTTAACTGCCGGCCTGTCTATTTTAACTTCTCAGCGTTTCGGCGGTCAAGATTACCGTGGCGTGAAAAAAAGTTTTGCGACCGGGATCATGATCAGCGGTATCGTGACGATCATTTTAACAGTATTGAGTTTGGTTTTTGTTCACCCAATGTTGGTGCTGATGCAAACTCCTAAAGAAATCATCGCTGATGCACAACTTTTTATTTCTATTATTTTTGCCGGAATTTTTGCTGCAATGGCCTTTAATCTTCTGTCAAATGTGATTCGTGCTCTCGGTGACAGTCGGACACCACTTTTATTTTTGATCATTGCCAGCATCATCAATGTTGTTTTAGACTTGGTTTTGATCATCAATTTTCATATGGGCGTTGCAGGAGCCGGGATTGCTACGGTCACTGCTCAAGTCGTTTCTAGTTTATTGTGTGTCATTTATATTCGCTGGAAAATTCCGAACCTTCAGTTACGAAAAAAAGATTTTGCTTTTGATAAACAGGATTTTCGTGCCCATTTGAATATTGCATTACCGATGGCTTTTCAATCTTCGATCATCGCTATTGGCGCAATCATTTTACAAGCTGCTTTGAATAGTTTAGGAACAGATGTAGTAGCCGCACAAGCAGCTTCTGGAAAGATCGAACAGTTCGCTACACAGCCGATGATGTCCTTTGGGATCGCTATGGCTACATTTACTGCTCAAAATTATGGTGCTAAAAAGTACAAACGTATCCTTCAAGGTGTGACACAATGCTTAGTGATGAGCATCAGTTTTAGTTTACTTGCAGGTGGGATCGTGGTTCTTTTCGGTCAAAATCTCGTGACACTTTTTGTCAGTGCAAAAGAAACGGCCGTTCTTGATTTATCCCAGATCTACTTTAATGTCAACGGAAGTATGTATTGGCTTTTGGCGATTCTTTTCATTCTTCGCTACACACTTCAAGGACTCGGACAAAGCGTAGTGCCTACGATCGCTGGAATCATGGAGCTGATCATGCGTTCATTTGCAGCGATCATTTTGACAGCCTCTTTAGGCTTTGTCGGAGCAGCACTCGCATCTCCTCTAGCTTGGGCTGGATCGGTGATCGTACTGCTTGCATCTTATATCAAAGCAATCAAACGTTTAAGAAAGCTGGAACACGCTCAACATCTTGAAATCAATTAAATAATCAAAAAAGAGAGCGAAACAAAACTAAAAAACAGTTTTGTTTCGCTCTCTATTCTGATTATTGTACAGGCTGCTTTTTACCAAAGTATTGGCGCCATTTTGATTTTACAGCATTGGTCATTGGTTCTGATGCTTCTTTCACAGCACAATATTTATCGACCATCGTAACGATATAGCTTTCTTTGTATTTAGGAGGCGCAATCGTTGCTCCCCACATATGTTTGATGATGATATCGCGTTCTAAATCTGAAAGTTCTGTCAGCTTCTCTGCATTTTTCACAGCGATCCTAGGATGCATGTAGGCATGTGAGCCTTCATCAAACTTTGTCGTCCGCCAATCGTAATAAAACAGATCATGTAATAAACCAGCACGAGCGGTTGCTCTTGCATCTCCGTTCCATTTCTTCGCTAATAGGTAGCTGTTGTAAGAAACGCTGATCGAATGATCCAAACGAGTTGAATGAACATGCTGTGTGTAATTACTTAAGCGCTGAACTTCTTCTTTTTCCAATAAATCTTCTACATAAGACATATATTCTTGATCTTCACGCCATTTTTCAGTCATTAATTCGGGTTCCACCTTTTTTGAAAAGCTGATCGTCCCCTCTAATCGAAGGAAAACATATCAAGCTAAACGATTTGAAAGACTTGGCTTTGATTTGCCAGTGATTGTGTCTTTTTAACTTGATGAAAGTATAGCACCTTGATTTTGGAAATACTAGGATTTTAGAAATCCGTAACTAAACTTTAATAATTGCTTTAGAATTGTAACTGTTGACACTATAGCGCTTTTTCATTTTGATGTCTGGAAAATTCTGCTTTGATTTGGATAAAGGAATGAAAAACTTGAAGTAATTGAAAAATCTGCGCTCGGTTTTCAAATTCTTCCCTTGTTTTCGGTAATTCCTTTTTGCGATACACTTCATAAACTTGAGTGATTCGATCAAGGATTGCTTGTCCATCGTTTGTTTCTGCGAATGTTTCCGCTGTATATTCCAACAACTGCTGAATGCTTTCAACTTGTTCCGGCTCAACAGTTATTTTCTCCAAGATTCGTAACATGTCTTTCAAGCTGTTGCTTTGCATCCTGCGCATCGTAAAATAGTTTAAATAGTAATCATTCGATGATAACAAATGATTTTCTGCATGTGTTTTTGCCCAAGCTTCACCTGTACGAATAAATGCTTTTAGATCATCACATTTTTCAAAAAGATTCCGTTCTTTTCCGTGTTGATTCAAATACGCCGCCATGTTATTCAATATTTTACGAAACATGACTTCGATGACTTCCTGATCTTCTTTTAAACGTTTCTCAGCATCCGGCATGTAGACATTCATCAATAAAGCAAAACCTACACCGATCGTCATCAATAAAAATTCGTTGCCTATGAATGCCCAGGACAGATTTTTTTCAACTAAATACTGAGTGACTAATACTGAGCTCACAACGATTCCATCGGAAAGCTTGAAATAGACTGCTGAGGGAATGAATAAAAGTAAAAAAATACCGAATGCAACAGGGTTAAAGCCAAAAAGAGTAAAACAGACATAGGCGAACCCAGTGGCCAACGCTAAAGACAATAGGCGATAAAGCCCTGTCAATAATGAGGTCTTTTTGGTGTTCGTCACACTTAAGACAGAAATAATCCCGGCAGATGCTGGATAAAGCAATCCTAAACTACCTGCAATGATCATCGACAGTGTGGCACTGACAGCAGTTTTGATGGTTCTTAAGCCAATTTTCATTTGACCTCTCCTTATAATTTTAGTTAATCTTTTATTTTAATACTAGTAATTTTACCTCTATTTCGGTTATGATGAAATAGTAAAGTCATTAAATATTGATGATAGGAGTGAAAGCTCATGGAGGTTGGTCGGTTTCGCTTAGGTATGCGGACACTAAAAACTGCCCTCGCAGTAATGTTATGTATTATTTTATTTAAAGTATTTGATCGAGGCGCACCGATGATCGCTGCTTTGGCCGCTGTTTTTTCATTGCGGCAAGACCTGACCACCAGCGTGACTTTCGGTAAGTCCAGAATTCTCGGTAACACACTCGGCGGCGGATTGGCGATCGTTTATTTTTTAGTAAAAGATCTGTTTGCCAATGATTTTCTAGTCGAATTGCTGTTGCTTCCTATACTAGTCATTATCGTAATCGTTGTTTCTGACGGTATCAACAATAACTCTGGTATTATTTCTGCCATTGCAACGCTTTTGTTGATTTCCCTTAGTATTCCTCAAGGTGAATCTTTTTATTTCGCTTTAGATCGAGTCATCGATACGTTTATTGGTACATTCATCGGCATCGGCTTGAACTTTTTTTTCAAACCGAAACCAATTGAAGAAACACACGAGATCGAAGAAGATCTCGCTGAACTAGAAAAGAAAGAGGCTGAACTGAAGGAACTTAGGGAACGAGTTCAAGCACGAGTAGAAGCTGAGAATCAAAATAAAAAATAAAGTAACGCTAAAAAACTGCCAAGTTCCGTAAGGAGCTTGACAGTTTTTTTATATTTAATTTTCTTCAGTTGAAGACTCTTCACTATAAAAGTTTACATTGCTGTTCGTCCCTTTTTTAGAAAAGTTCTCGATCAATTCTTTGACATCCAGCCCTGTCGTTTCTTTCAATGTTTCCTGTGTGCCTGCTAATAAATTCGTTGCATAGTTTGTAATACGGTTAGCTCCGGCATTTTCTCCACCGCCGCCTGTATCGACAACAGAAATTTTATCGATGTTGCCAAGAGGTTGTGCCGCTTCCTTCATTAATTGAGGCAGCATTTCCATAACCATACTTAATACAGCAGCTTCGCCGTATTCTTTGAATGCATCCGCAATTTTTTGCTTCGCTTCCGCTTCAGCAGCCCCACGAGCTAAAATAGATTCCGCTTCGGCTTGACCAGCAAGACGTGTTTGATTGGCTTCTGCTTCTGCTAAAGCTTCTACACGGAAACGTTCTGCTTCTGCTTCTGCCACTTCACGCGCTTTTTGTGCTAAGGCTTCTTGTTCTTTGGCATAACGATCTGCATCTGCTTTTTTCTTCACTTCTGAGTCGTATTGCTTCTCACGACGAACGATTTCTTTTTCTTCCAACTCGATTTGTTTTTGACGCTCGATGACTTTGATCTCCATCTCTTGCGCCACAACTTCTTGTTGTGCTTTCGCTGTTTCTAAGTTATAAGCTTGATCGGCTTTAGCTTTCGCGATATCTTGTGCTTCTTTGTAAGTTGCCAGTTTTAATTCTTTTTCTTTTGACGCTTCGGCAATTTCTGTTTGACGTTGCAGCTCTGCTTGTTGAGAATCTTTTTCGGCTTCGGCTTTTTTGATTCTTGTTTCTTTCAATGCTTCTGCTTCAGCGATATCTGCATCACGTTTTACTTGAGCGATTCTTGGTTTCCCTAATGAATCAAGGTAGCCATTTTTATCACGAACTTCTTTGATCGTGAATGAGACGATGATCAGTCCCATTTTTGCCAAATCCACACTTGCCACTTCTTGCACACTTTGGCTGAACTTATCGCGGTTTTGGTAAATTTCTTCGACAGTCATTGACCCTAAGATCGAGCGCAGATGTCCTTCTAAGACTTCACGTGCTTCGTTTTCAAGCTCTTCTCTTGTTTTACCTAAAAATTGTTCTGCGGCTGTGGCGATTTCTTCCACAGAAGAACCGATTTTGATGATCGATGTTCCGTCACACATTACCGGAACCCCTTGTTCTGTATAAACTTCTGGCGTCGATACATCTAATTTACTTGATAGTAAACTAATCCGATTTGAACGCTGGAAAACAGGTAATACAAAAGCACCGCCCCCACGGACGATCTTGATTTTATTTCCTCGTTCATCCTTATGAACATTTTTGCTTCCTAAATAACTCCCACTGACGATCAGTGCTTCATCTGGTTTGGCTGTTTGGTATTTTGAAATAAATACGATCAACATCATCAATAAGATGAAAACAACCAAAACGATCGGTCCCAATAATCCTAATTCCATTTTCTTCTACTCCTTTTATTTTAGACTTGCAGACTGCCTTTATAAGGCACAACATAGCAAACACGTTCCTTGACTTCAATGATCAAGACTTGTTCGCCACGATCGATCGGTATTTCTTGCGGTGCATATAAAGCTGCTGGACGATTGATCGAACCAGTCACACTTTTCAGTTGGATCTCACCCATCCCACTGACAGGAATCGGTGTGATAACGGTTGCTTGAGTGCCTTCCATATCTTTTTCAGAGATCGAAATCGTTGATTCAGCATTTTTCATTGGTACTAATACATAGAAATTAAGGAAAAATACTAGAATCGTTGCAAGCGCACCACTAACGATAAACAAAAAGCCATGTCCCCAGTCAAGCAGCTGTTCACCTAAATAGCCGAACAATGAAGTAAATGCCAGCCACGGAATGATCAGCATAGGGTCAACGGGACCGTCAAAATCAAATACATCCCCAAAAATCACTAATAAAACAGCAATTCCAGCACATGCAATCAATACATATAGATAAATTGTTTCAATCGGAATTCCTTGAACCATGTTCTCACTCCTTTCCGCAAATAGGTCTTTCAGCTGCTCTTTAAAGGTATCGCAGTTGTTATTCCCATATATGCTCCTTTTCCGACGATAACTATATTTTACCAATACTTGATTAGAAATAACAGTAAATCTTTAAAAATCATACGAAGGATGTAGAGAGGCTTAACTAGAAAAAGAACGTACCGTTTTCTTTACAAAAACAGCCGTTCTTTTTCGATTATTCATTTGATTTCAACGCTTCGATCATATTCACTTTCTTGAGTTTTCTATGCATGAAGACCATCACTAACAACGTGAAGAACATCGTGATCACAGCTGAATAAAAATAACTGATCCAATGAATCGTTGGCGAGAACATCAGCATATCTACTTCAACCGTTGTTAAAACATAGCCATGAACAACTTTTCCGAAGAAACAGCCGATCACGATGCCGATCAATGTCAAAATGATATTTTCACGGTAAACATACATCGTTACTTCATTATCATAAAAACCTAGCACCTTGATCGTCGATAATTCTCTGATCCGCTCTGAAATATTGATATTCGTCAAATTGTATAAAACGATAAATGCCAGTATCCCGGAAACGGTGATCAAGACCCAGACGACGATGTTCAAGCTGTGGATCGTATCATCTAGCGCATCACTAGAAACAGAAAGGAACGAAACATTCAATACCTTTTTGTTTTCCATCAATGTTTTTCCGACAGAGGCCTCCGTTTTTTCGTCCAGCTTTTTGTCAAAAAGGAGAAACTCTGTATTATATTGAGGAGCCTTTTTGAAAATTTTCTCATAATATTCCGGTGTAATATAGGCAAAATGCCCAGTATAATTTTCGGCAATAGCAGTAATTTTCAATTGAAACTCCTGATTGTCATTATTTTTCAGAACGAGTGTATCGCCAACTTTATAGTTGAAAAGATTTGCAAGTTTCTCATTGATGATCACGCCTGCGTTCGTTAGCTGATATTTTTCTCCTGTCTGTCGTTTGTTGAATAAAATAAATTGATCGATAGTTGCCGGATTTTTAGGTACATATACAGAGACATCTTGTTTCGCATTTGTTTTCTTTGTGGTTTTTAGCGTCTCCACATGTAATGGCATTGTTTCTTTCAAATTCTCTGTCTTTTCAATTGAACGTTGATATTCCTTCGATTCATTTGCTGTTGCGTCCTCCTTGAAGGTCACCACTGCTTGATAATGCCAAATTTTATTAAATTGGACATTTACGATATCAGAAATAGAATCTTTCAAGCCAAATCCTGTGATGATCAAAGCCATACAGCCTGCGATTCCTAAAACAGTCATCAGCATTCTTTGTTTGTAACGGAACAAATTACGAGCTGTTACTTTTTGAATAAAGCTCAGACGGTTCCAAATTGGTTTTAAGCGTTCCAGAAAAATTCTTTGTCCTGCTTTTGGTGCTTTGGGACGTAGTAATGTCGCTGATGTACTAAACAAGTCGATACGCAACACGATCATCGCAGCTCCGGCTGTACATAAAACAGCAACCAATACTCCGATCAAGCTGTAACTGAAATACCACGGTGTGATAAAATCAGGAATATTATACAGTTGACCATACGCATCAAAAATGATCGTCGGGAATAAATAGTATCCTACAACCAAACCTAAAATAGCGCCGCATAAACTAGCTATGGATGCATAAACTAGAAATTTAAAGGCTATTTCACCATTTCGATAGCCTAATGCTTTCATACTGCCGATTTCCATTCGTTTTTCTTCAACCATTCGTGTCATAGTCGTCAAACTAACTAAAGCCGCAATCAAGAAAAAAAAGATCGGGAAAACAGTCGACAACGAAGAGATTCGGTCAGCATTGTCTTTATATTCAGAATAACCAGGATTATCCGCTCTTGTAAAATAATAATAGTCAGCAGCCTTCAATTCATTTAGTTCTTTTTGCTTCTCTGCCAATTCTTTTTTAGCATCCGCTAATTTAGGTAAGGTTTCCTTTTTCTTCTTCTCTAATTCAGCCGTACCTTCTTCATACGCCTTTTGTCCGTCATCAAGTTTAGCCTGTGCTTCATCAAGCTGAGCTTGCCCTTCAACTTTGGCTTGTTCTAATTGCGCACGTCCAGCTGCTAATTGTTCTTTTCCAGCCGAAAGCTCAGCTTGAGCCTGAGCCAATTGAGCTTCTCCTGCAGCTATCTGCTGTTGCCCGTCTGTGTATTGAGCAATTCCTTGGTTGATTGTAGCAATCGTTTGATCCAACGTCTGCAAGCCTTGGGATACTTGACCTTGTTGTGCAGTCAACTCAGCTGAAGCACTATTGATCGCGCCCATTACACCTGCAATATTTTCTCTAACAGGTTGAGCGATCAATTGACCAACAGCAGCTGAAATTCCAGCTGGTGATCTTAATGCAGCAACAGCTCCTTGTAATTGCGGTGCTGCCTCTGCCACGCTTTGTGCTAATGCCTCATCCGGCACTCTATCCAATAAAGCAACAGAAGAACCCAAGCTTTGATAGCCATTCGCTAATTGATTCAGCGATTCGCTAGTCGCAGCAAGCTCACTGCGCTGCTGCTGCAAACTCGGCAAAGTATTTTGTCCTTCTATGACCTTGGCTTGTGCTTGCGCTAATTCATTTTTCTTAGTCTCTAATAGGCTGCTTTGATTCGCAAGTTCATTTTCACCATTTGTAATCGTTGCTTGATTTGCTGCTAACTCATTTTCTGCAGCTGAGATTTTCTGTACATAAGATTCTCTAGCCACAGCCAAATCGTTTTTCCCTACTTCAAGATCCTGTTTACTTGCCTGCAATTGCTCTTCAGCATTTTGCAAGGCTTTTTCCCCATCAGTAATTTCTTTTTGTGCTTTTTCAAGGGATTTTTTTGATTCTGTACGAATTTCTTCCACTCGCTGCTCAGGTCTGTCTTTCATGACTTTCTCTACAGCTTCGACTAATTGATCTCTTTGCTCTTCATATTCAGTTGAGTAGCTGTCTTTATCTGCTAATCCTTTAAAAGAAACGAGCAATTCTGTATATGTCGGTAGATCCATATCCTCTTTTGGTACTACAGCAAAAAAATCTAAAGAACCTTTACCAACTGTTGTATTTCCTCTTGAAGTATTTTCAATATATTCTGGTGAACGGACAAAGCCAACCACTTTAAATTGATTTTTCTTTAAGGCCTTGTCTTGATTATCTTCCTTTGAAAGAGTAAGTGTATCGCCGATTTTATAACGACCGTATAGACTAGCTAACTCATCTAAAGCGACCTCACCGCTTTTCTTCGGCATGCGGCCAGTCACCACAGCATATTCTGAAAGCTTTTGCTCACTAGTCAAATCGTAACTAACAAATTTGACTGCACTATTTTTTTCTGTGATGACGATATCTTTTGTATATCTCGGAAGAATTTCTTCAATATTTTTATCCTTTTGGATTTGCTTGATATCTTGATCGACCAAACCTAAAGTCGAAACGATACGGGCATCCGGTAATTTTTGTTTTTGATAATAATTTGATGCTGTTCTAGTCATGTCAGGACCGGTAGCTTTTAGCCCGACAAATACCATTACACCTAGAAAGATGATACCCATGATCGAGATAAAGCGTGTTTTTGATTGCCTGATTTCCCGAAAACTTGTTTTAAGTAGCGCTGTCTTTTTCACTGCGTCCACCTACCATTCTATCTCTGAAACAGGTTTAGGTTCATCATTGATCGTCATACTGCGGACTTTAGCATCGTTGATCCGAATGACCCGATCAGCCATTGGTGCGATCGCTGAGTTATGGGTAATAATGATCACTGTCGTCCCAGTGTTTCTAGCCGTTTCCTGTAAAATAGTCAAGATCTGTTTTCCTGTTTCATAATCCAATGCACCCGTCGGTTCGTCACACAATAATAATTTAGGACGCTTCGCGATCGCTCTGGCAATCGTTACTCTTTGTTGCTCCCCACCTGATAATTGTGCGGGAAAATTATCCAATCGTTTGCCTAAGCCAACTGATTTTAAAACCTCTTCTGGATCAAGAGCATCAGACACGATCTGTGAAGCCAATTCCACATTTTCTTTCGTTGTTAAGTTAGGGACTAAATTATAAAACTGGAAAACAAATCCTACATCATTACGACGATAGGTCGTTAATTGTTTTTCGTTATATTTAGCGATATCTGTCCCATCAATAATGATTTGACCTTCATCACAAGAGTCCATACCGCCTAGAATATTTAGTACAGTAGATTTCCCTGCTCCACTGGGACCTAAAATCACTGCAACCTCACCTTTTTCTACTGAAAAATTGATGCCGTCGTTTGCAGCGATCGTCGTATCTCCCATATGATATCGTTTATATTCATCTATTACATCAATATATGCCATTTTATTCAAATCCCCTCTCAAAGAAATTTTATCATAAGTAGTCAAACAAGTCCTCTGACAGCTCAAATCTCTTTTTGATTTTTTCTTTTTTTTCCGTATAATAAGGAAATGGAATCAGATTGACATCGTTCGTACCGAATTGATTTTTCTATCGTTTCCACTTACAGTTATTTGTTAGGAGAAAAAGATGGCAAGAAAAAAACAAAAACCCCCATTTAGCCCTGCTGTTGTGCTTGTGGCGGTTTTAATCATTTTAGTTTTAGGCGTATTTGGTATTCAAGTTCCTGATTCTATTCAGGAAATCTTCGGCATCCATACACAACAGGAAACAAAACCAAGTGCCCCTAGCTCTTCGACCTCAACGAATCCAGGACCAAAAGAATTAGGCCCAGCAACCTTTTCAGCGTCTGAAATGGCTGACAGCAAAAAAGGCTGGATCGATTACCATAAACTTGATTCATTAGGACGCGCTACCGGGGCAGATGCTTTACTAAAACCGGCAATGGTCAACACAGGAACAGCAGCAAATAAAGATGTTCGACCGCCCGGCTTTATTTCCGGCTTAGACCCTTATAATCATTCTAGAGGTCATTTGATCGGTCGCCAAATGGGCGGTTCAGGGGATGATGCCCGAAATTTAACGACACTGTATCAGACTCCGGTGAATACTCCTTTTATGACAAAGTATGAAAATCAGATCCGTCAAGCACTGGATAAAGGTGAGACTGTCCGCTATCGCGTCACCCCTATTTATGAGGGAACAGAGTTATTATGTAAAGAGATCGAACTTGAAGCAAAAGGGCTAAACAAAAACACGACCATTGATTTTCGCGTATCGATTTTGAATGAAAAATGAGTTATCTAGGAGGTACCCAATGGATTTTCGTCTAATAAATGAACAGCTTATCGAACGAACCCCTCATGGATTTTTGACCACTGTCTTAACGACTGAACAAGAAGAAGATGCTTCAATTATCTTCAGCGGTGATCTAGAAGAACAGTTTGAACAGGCAGTTGCGTTTTTAAGCTCAGCAGAAACCTTGACTCTCGATGATCTAAAAGAATGGCAGGCAAATGAATTCCTTGTCGTTGCCCAAACGATCGACGGAGATTATATTGCGGGAACAAAAGATCAAACGTTTGTCATCCCTGTTTCACTATACAAATCTGATATTGAATTATTTGATCTGTTTCTGTCCGATTTTTTCATCGACTATTCTACTCAGAAGATTCATTCTTCTATATTGCCGACGTATCATTAAAAAGTTAAAGTCCGGGACAAAACTGTTTTCCAGTTTTTTCTCGGACTCTTGTTTTTAGTTTTGTAAAAAGTAATCAAAGACATATTCTATTTTTCGAATGTCAGCCCTTTGAAGCTCACTATTGATTGCAACTACTTTTTCTTCCTGATAGGCACGTCCTGGACCTCTCAAAGGCACCGTTGTTAAGATCACATCAACATCTTCCTCATTTTTGATTTCTCCAGAATTATTGATATCAAGCTTATATTTTCTTGAAAAAGTCTCGTGTACTTGAGTACATAGCAATTCCCATAAGATATTCGGCAAATCAGTTTCTATCGCCACTCGAATCGTTTTTTCATATTCATTTGTTTTCTTTAAGTTGCTGAACAGCATACTATAATGTGTGATCAAAAAATCTCTTTCTAAAAACAGGGAGTAACCTGACTGGGCGTAAAGCTCATCAATAAAAACTTCTAGACGGGATTGTAATTTCGGATAATATTTTTGGATTTGTTTCTGATAATAATACCCATTGATATCTGAATTAAACTTTTTAAAATTGAAACACAGGGTATGGACACAAAAAATGAATTCTTCAGCAATTTTTTTCTCAATTAGGTTCATCTCAAAAAAATGATCTGCGAACCGGTCGAAAAAGAGCGTTGAAGCTTTGGCAGCTACGCTGCCATTCAATGTTTCAATGGCAAAAACCTGCTGCATATCCGGTACCCAAGAACAGCTTTTCCAAACTTCATAATGAAAAGCAATTTCTTCTGGTGGCGCATACAAAACATTATTCAAGCGATAAAAAACAGTGCGGAACTCTTTAAAGAATTTGTTGTTCTTTGACGCTTTGTCCCATTCTATATTTTGTTGGATATAGTTCTTTTTTCTCGTTCTGATTTTTACGATCGCAATATAATACATTCTGCGGCGTTTTTCTAAACGTGTGACCTCTTTATTATATGCCCGATCCAATTCGTTGAATTGATGGACGATATGCTCAACTTCAACTTCATTCACATGCGTAAATGGCCATGAGATCCCTGAGTTCAGGCGCCAAAAAAAGAGTAACATGAAAAAGCGAATCTGCTGCTCTTCTCCTTGTAAAACGATCGTTTCCCTCGTCAGACTGATATCGAACTGGCTTAAAAACTTTTTTATTTTCTTTATGTTTCGTCGAACCGTCGCTTCACTAAAATAGAATCGATGCGCATAATCCCTGACTGAAACAAATTCATTTAAACAAATTTCTTTTAGCATTTTGATCAAAGGATTTTTTTGTATGATGAACGCAATAAAGTGCTTCAGATCGTCATTGATAGGAACTTTCAGTAAAATCCCTTTACTTTTACAAATTGAAAAGACGAATCCTTGGTGATCGTATTCCAAAATGTCATCCTGCAATAATTTGACTACCCTGCGAATCCTTTTGATCGATACATCAAATTTATTGCTCAGCTCCTCAATGCTGATATAACGCTCCTCCATATCTAGGAACAAAGCAAGCTCTCTTTCCAAAAGTAAATCCGGTGACAATAATTCATTATAATTAAAATCCGAGTCATAGTTCAAATTTACTCCTCCTTTCAGTAATTACTCCCATCATTTATGAAGGATCAAGCTATTATTTTCGTGAATACTGGTTCTAAAGAAGGATGGTCCATAAGACCTTTATGTGCTAAAATTTCAAAAGTTCTATGTGATTTCATAAAAAATATTTTCTTTTAATTATGACTGCAGGCTATTTCCACCTTTCTATTGAAACGATCATTTAAATGCTTTAATTGGTTATTTTTAGTATAGCATTATTCATTTGTCAATTTTTTTCTAATAATCAACAACATCTTTTCTTTTTTTGAAAAAATTGAAGACCATCATTCAAACAAAATGCAGCACGATCCACTAAGAAACACGATAAGAACATGACACGCTTTAGTTCTTTGCATCCTTTTTTTGATGCTTCGAATATAGAATGATTCCCAAAAAACCAAGGAAAATGACTACTAACAAAAGAAGAATAATGAGCAATTTCCAATCGATCACTGATTTTTCTGCGATATCCACATCTTCTTTATTGTATTTCTGTGCCTCTTCTTTTGAGATAAAAAATGTTTCATTCCAATGCCATTCATTTTGTTGATCACTTATTTTGATTTTTGCGTTATACTCTCCAGATCTCATTCTTTCTCCTGAAAGACTTATAGGGAAGCGTAGAAGAGAGTTCGGCGCCATACGCATGCCGTCTCTCACCTCAGAAAAAAGGATAGACTTCTCTCCTACTTTTTGGATTTGAACGTCAACCTGCATCTCTTCCATGAATGTTTTTGCTATGTTAGAAAATTCAACAAAAATAGTATTACGAAAATTATTTTGTCCAGCATAAACATTTCTAAAAATCAGATCTGGTTCAACCGCTACATCCGTTTCTGTCAATAGCATGCCTATCAGGTACGCAAATCGATTGTTGATTGCTTGTTCTTGCGTTTGTTTTGATTTTTCTTCTTTGACTTGAAGTTGTATCCCTCCTGCGATCGTCCCATCAAACTGCTCTTTGGGCATTGTGATTTCTAAGAGTAATTCTTTAGAGCTTCTCGCTGGAATATCGACCAAATCGGCTGTTTTGACCAGTTCTGTAAAATCTAGGTCCAGTGACTGATCTTTGGGTAAACGATTTGGACCATAATCGATTACACCATTCGAGCTGCTTTTTGCACTATTAAGGCTGACCTCGATGGTTAACGGCTGATCACCTGTATTGATCAAATTGATTTTGACTGTTTGCTTTTGTTCTGGTTTCATTCGTAAATCAAAATAGCCTACATCATTTAGCTGATTTTCAGGATGGATCACTTCATAATAAAATGCTGCACTTGATTCGCTATCTTTGGCTTCTGCTGACTTCATTGAAATCAGCTGGCAACTTATCGATCCTATAAAAAGGAATAATAGGAATCGGATATCTTTCCTCATTTCTTTGTCCTCATTTCACCGCTTAGATGTCTCTTTTTATTTTAGAAGGTATCTGACATAGTCCAAGTGATTTCTGCCACATATTGCCCTTTAATGATCGGTAAATTACCTGGTACCGCTAATTTGATCGATTGTGAAGAATTCTTTTCGTATTCACCAAAAGTGATGTCGTATGTGCCAAACCCTTTTTCAGCTGACTCATTTTCAAAAACCAACTCTTTTTCTCCTGCCGAAACACCGTCGATCCCTGGGACCAAGTCGAGCGTTGAAGCCAGCATCATTTCTTCCTCAGCAGGCATATTTTCCATATTGGCAGCAGTGGTCAGTAAACGTAAATTCGAATAGCTTAACGCTGCGCCTTTTAGTTGAGAGGTATTTTGAGTGAATTGCTTTGTCATTTGCGCATAGAGTTTATAGCGATGATCATCTGTTGCCCGAAGATCACGAAATTTTAGAAAGTTTTCCGTTGTGATCTTCTCTTCTGGAGAGCCTTTGATCGATGTTTGAAAATCAGTTGCAAAATAGTTTTTGGCTGCAATGGTTGTTTCCTGTACACCAAAATCAATAGGGGTAGCAGCTATGATCATCAATGGACCAGTAGTAGGATTCACATCCGGTTCTGTGATTTCTGGTCCCTCACTGCCCGGTGGTGTTACAACTGGCGGAGGATTTCCCTGTGTGTATGTGATCGTCCCTTCAGACTTGTACACATTTTCTTCTGCCTGCACGTTTAAAGTACTTGTCCCAACTGATAGTAGCAGTCCAGACATCATTATATTCATTTTCTTCATTTTGCTTCCTCCTATTGCTTTTATGGTAACTCAGATAGTATCCAAGTTATTTGGGTTTGATATACGGCTGCTTTTTTGGCTGTTTTACCAGGAACAGCTAGAGTTACTGCGTTATTTTGATACACCGGCTTTTGATAAACTGCATCGATCAAGGGGTGTCCATTTGTATGATATTTTGGAACAAGTGAGTTTTTTTGATTATTTTCATTTTCCTGTGAAGCGCCAAATGAAAGCAGCCAAGTTCCTGCACCTTCTCCTGCTTCAGCACTAGCGAGTTGCTGGATCTCTCCTGGTGTCAGCTCGATTGCTTGTGACGTCAATTCAGGATATGTGGTTTCATAGCTACTATTGATCCAAGCCTGTTTTAGTGATAGTTTCGCTCCGTCGAGCTCTAATTTTTGCTCATTTAAACTTGCAAATTGCGTCTCTTGTTTAACAAGCAGCCTCCACCCCAAGCTTTTCTCCCTAATATCAGAAATTTGAATAAAGTTTCCTCTGGCACCTGTTGTCCCATAAAATAGCTGAGCATTTGCATAATAGATTTGATCTTTAGTCGAAAGCTCATTGATGCCGAAATTCAACTGAGGAACAAACTCTAGTCTTAAATACTGACCTGCCTGTACAACTGCTCCTGGTTCAACACTATCTGAAGGGAATTCTGGATCAAAAATGTGATTTCCAGCAGGCTTATCAAAATAAATTTGACCCCTTTCTCTCCTGACAGTATTCACTTCTTTTGGAAATATAGTGATGCCGACTAATGGCACGAGACAAAAAAGAAACCATTTTTCCTTAACAGAATAAAACCGACGTATCTTTGTTAAGATCACTGCCAACAATAAAATCGATCCTACAAGCAGCAATTGTGTATCTCCCTTCTCTCCAGCTTTTGGCAAACGTTTTGAGCCATTCTTCGAAGAATCGGGTATCTCCTGTCGTTCTTGATTCTCCTTAAAACTAACAACACCTTCTGTCTTGAGCGCACCACCATCTTCTGCGGCCAAAGAGAATGATCCCAGCCAAAGACAATTGGATGAGTATAGTAAGAAAATCGAAAGCCAAATCCATTTTTTCATTTTCATTTATTTCCCCCCTGATAGGCATCTGTTATCGTCCATGTCAAATCGGCACGATAATTTCCCGCTTTCTTTACTTTTCCAGCAGGTAATCGATAGACAAAGCCTCTATCAGCATCAGACCATTCAGACTGTGTCACATTGTACTCAGAAGAATCCGTATTTTTATGCTGAACGATAATTTCTGGTTCACTAGTAATCGGAACTTCTCTTCCTTCATTTTTAAAACGAATAGCATTTTCTAGATAATAGTTCTTTTTTTCCTCGTACGGCATTAGCTTTTCCGTCAAAGATACGGTGATATACCACTCTTCTTTTTTGTCCCGTTTGTCTTGAACGATCAAATCTTTTGAATAAACTGGTTCCGTCACTAGTGTTTCTTTGTCATCTACCTGATGGGTACCGAAATCAATCGTTTCAGGAAAAGAAATAATTTCCAAATAACCTTGGATCGGCTGTTCTGGAAAACGAACGATCGGTGATTCTCCTATGATTTTTTCATGTTCCGCATTCGGATTCTCTGGTCCTGAAACAAACTGCTTCTCTCTTGGTGAATCACCTGTTGCTTGCCCTTGATTTTCTATTATTTTTCCTACTGCAGAATGATTCACGCGAGCTTTAAACGAAACTTTTGCAGACGCTTGACTCGCTAAATCCCCTACATCAACAGCTAAAACTCTTGTTTTAGGATCGTAGTGATAGCTTTCTTTTGCCAATAAAATTTGATTCAGCATTAGCTCTGCTTGATCAGGATCAAAGTCTAACTCAGGTGCAAGCTGATCGGTCAATAGAATATTTTTCCAATTTGTTTGATACTCATTTGGTTTGTCATTTTTAATTAAAATCTCGTATTTGATTTGATCTCCAACTTGAATTAGTTGATTTGGCTTGACTGCTTCAGCTGTTTTTTCAAGGTAAGGTCGGTCTGGCAAAACATCTTTCACTTGGAATCTTGCAGCACTTTCAAAATAGGTGTCTCGATAGTAAAACCCTTTGGTAGGATTCTTATTTCCGTTCACACTATTCGTTTTGGGCGGATTGTATACTTCTGGCGGAGCCAATCCTGCATTATCTTCCAAATAAATAACAACGCTCTCTGTTGTTTCTAAATAGCGCGGTAAATCGGCAATGAATGTCCCGTCGGCTGCTACGACACCATTAAGTTTTTCGACAATTTGATCTGCTTCATCATGGACCTCAATAAAATATTTTGTATTTGGTTCATTTCCTCGTCCTTTTAGTTGCTTGGTCGCGTTCGTTATTTCTTCATTTTCTAATTTAGCTGGTGGTGGCGGGGTTATATCGATCACCTTTGTCTCGCTTTTTATCAGCCAAGGTCCTTGTGTGACAACTACACTGATGGGTTGATCCGTTTGATTCAAACGATTGTCAGAATTCGTAACACCAATCATTCCATCTTTGTCTGATTTTACAGGCCCCACCATTTCACCATATGAATCGATAAAAATGGCCTCAGCAGTTTCTTGTTCTGCATAGAACGATGAAAAAGCAGCTTTTCCTGTTATTTCGTTGATGCTTTCAAATTGTGCCCCAAATTTTACATATAAACCATAGCTATCGTCAGCGTCCGTGTTAGCAAGCCATTCAATTTGCGGCTCTACGCTCATTCCAGTGATCCGTCTAACATTATTCGGCCTAAAGGTTTTCGCTAACCCTGTATCAGAAGAAACAATCTCATTATCACCTCTCCCATTGACACTAAGTGTTGCCACATCAGAATAGCTATTATCAGGAGCTTGTTCTGAGTATGAGGTTGTTTTCCACAACTTAACATCTGACTGAACCAATTCAAATGTACAACCGACATTGTTTGGAATTTCCATCACTCGAGCCTGAATTCCCGACACACTATCCAAAGTATTGTTAAAATCATATGCCTTTGGTCGATTTAAGGTTAAGCTGCGTTTGCTATCTTTTTTGTCAATATCCTTATATTTCCGATACAGATCTTGTCCATAATCCCGTCCTCTAAAATCGATCAGTCCATATACAGTCGTATTTCCATCACTTCCAGATGTTGAACTATTTTTCGTATTTCCTTTGATAAAGAGACTCCCGCCTGGTTCAACATTTACTGCGGTATCATTATTACAATAAGAAAGTACCGCATGATTTTTCTGCGTGACCAAACTTACCACCGCATCTTTTTTGATCAAAAGGGACGAGCCTGGATAATATAACGCAAAAGCATTGCCGTTCATGTCCGCTGAAAAGCTAGCCCCTTCTTCAACGGTAAAGTTTTTGAAATTGGAGTAGACTGCTGGATAATTTGCATGATCTGCTGTTTTATTTTTATAGTAAACAGTAGCATTTTTTTTAATGGTATGCTCCATAGATTCACCTGTATAGCCTTTGCCAGAAGGTATTTCCATAACATGCCAGATGATCGAGTAGTTATAATGTCTGATCTCACCTTTGTAGATCGTATCTTCTTCATAAATCATGCTGCCGACATAAAAATTTTCAGCGCTTGTTGAAAGATCGATCTCCCCATATACCGTTACCTCAGCATAATAAGCTCTTACTACTCTGGCTACACCATTGATGCCGATTTTGCCTTTCACATTAGAAAGATTTCCTATCCGAAAATACCAGTTTCTAGTACGAGTTGAATCGTAGGCACCACTGCCGCCAATGAAGGAATAGGAGGATGCACTTTCTATATTTTGATCAATAACTACGTCGTGTAAATGAAAAATCGCGTATGCTTGAGTAGGTCCAGAAGCGTCCAAAGCAAGTGAATAATTACCTAGATAAAGGGTATAGCCATTACCGTCGATCTCAATTGAGGTTTTTCGGGCTGTTAGAGAGCTGTTCCCAGAAATATCCGCTGCCAGTATGATTTTTGTCACTGTTCCATCGTTATACGCTGATTTGAATTCATTAAAATCACGCACTATTTTGATCTGTTGTAAAGGGTCGAATCCCACTTTAGCATTTGCTGCATCATTTGCTGCTTGCTGCTTTTCAGTTAAGCTTGAACCTGCTGTTTTATCAACCGATGATATGTTTGATTTCGTCAACACTTCCTGTTTTTGATCAGCAATTAGCTCAGATTCAAACACTGTTTCAATCATAGGAAATTCCATGTCATCTACATAGATTGGCATTGACGCAATTTTTTTTGCAACAAGAAGTTGATTATCTTGATCGATCAATCGGATTTGGCTTTGCTGGTTTGGATCTATTTGTCGGATTTTCCAGCTTATAGAAAGAGCTGCATCACCTTTTTTGGTAGAAAGGATTAGTTGATTTGACTCTTCTGTTTCTTGAATTTGTAGAGTCTGTTGTCCTGCTTCTTCTCCATAATCACCTTCTATTTCTTCCTTTTTTGGGCATTCAAGATTATCAAAAACTATTAAAATTTTTTCTTCCTCTGGTACTACAATTGTTAGTCTTCCTTCCTTTTCATCAGAAGATAGTCCTTCGGAAATGGTGATTTGATAATTTTCTTTCCCTACGATCGGTGAAGTTCTCACTATTAATGAAATCAAAAACATTAATAGCAAAATTGAAGTACAGTTGATCACCTTTTTCAAGTTTATCGTCACCTCCTCACTTTTTTATTTTAACAGCAAAAAAACTAGGTTAATTATAAAAATAGGGGATGCTGAAGGACCAAATTTGATGAAACTTTGTGAAAATATCAATAGAAATTTGTTTGTGATAAAAAACAAAAGTTATCTAATTAGATAACAAAACTCCTTGTATAACACAAAAAAAGAGTGATGCCAAAACTAAAAATCAGTTTTGCATCACTCTCTTTTTTCACAAAGTGTTACTTGCGGTATCTTTCGACTCCATCTAAATAGGTCGCTGCTAGCTCCATCGTTGGTTCTAACACGATAAAGTCTGCATCTCGTCCTTTTGCAATCATTCCGCATTGATCATCGATCTTACAGCTGACTGCTGGCACTAATGTTGCCATCATGATTGCTTGTTCTGGTGTAGCAATTTCCCAATCGACAACATTCTTGATTGCTTCTTTCAGCTTCAAGATACTTCCAGCTAAATTACCAGTTTCTAAACGGGCAGTTCCATCTTTAACTACAACTGGAAATTCACCTAAGTTATAATTACCGTCAGGCATACCCCCAGCCATCATACAGTCTGTAATCAAAGCAACGTGATCGTGCCCTGCTTTTTCCATCAAGATGTCTGCTGCATTTGGATGTACATGATGCCCATCACAAATCAATTCAGAAAATACATGATTTAAAGACATCAACGCACCAACCATACCTGGTTCACGATGATTTAAACCTCTCATCCCATTATACGCATGGACAAAAACACTAGCTCCAGCTTCAACAGCCTCTGTTGCTTGTTCCAGCGTCGCATCACTATGACCTAAAGCAACAACAACGCCTTCATCTGTCACAGCTTTGACGAATTCTTTTACTCCCTTACGCTCAGGAGCAAGAGCGATCTTCTTGATCAATCCGCCGGAAGCTTCTTGCCATTCATTGAAGGTATCTAAATCAGGATCACCAAAATAGCTAGGATTTTGCGCTCCTTTATGTTCTTCTGTAAAGAAAGGTCCTTCAAAATAGATTCCTTGTACTTTCGCACCAGGAACATCTTGATACACTTCTCCGATCGTTTGGGCTACATCTTTCAAACGTTCCTTACTTGATGTCAGTGTTGTTGGTAAAAATGATGTTACGCCGCAAGACAATAAACCTTCTGACATTACTTTCAAGCCTTCTGCATCATTGTCCATGACATCATGATTCATATACCCGTGGATATGTGTATCGACCAATCCGGGAGCGATCCATTTGCCTTCTTCTTTGATCACTTTTGCATCTGATTCCGGGACTTCCTTATAATAATCTCCAAAAATACCATCGGTAATTTCTAAATAGCCAGGTCCTTTTACATCGCTTTTCAAAAAGAACTTTTCAGCAAAGATAAACGTTCTCATCTTCATCCTTCTTTCTCATTTTTTTCTACTTTAAACGTACTCTTAAAATCAGTATAAGTCAAGAATGGTGTAGACCTTTTATAAAAAAACTTACGCTGTCTTCGTTAGATTTTAATTGTTTCAATGTGTCGGATTTGTTCAGATAGTGCCTCGTATTCTTTCGCTTTATCAATGATTCCTTTAGCCAGCATCAATTGACTCTTCAATTGAAACAGCTCACTTAAATAGTAATAGCTATTTCTATAGCGAGACCAGACGATTCCTTGATCGATATATATTTGAGCATCATCCAACCGTCCCTGATCCTTTAAGAATTTTGCGTAATTATAGAATATTTTTGTCAGTTCAGCATTTACCCGTTCATTTGGCAATTTATGAAAATAGTGAATACTAAGCTTTAAATATTTTTCAGCTTCATTTATTTTACCAATACTGCCATAAGTACTGCCGATACAGCTGATCACCTGAATTTCAAAATCTGATAAATTGTCCTTATTAGACTGGTACGTATACGATAGCCCTTTTTTTAGATCGAAGATCGCCTGCTCATAATTATTGTGGAGATAAAATTTACAACTACCTAAATAATAATAATAGCGCTGCCAATCTGTATCTAAATGAAGACGATCTTCGATTTTGGTCGCCTCCATGTAATCCATGATTTTACTGTATTCTTTATGACGAAAATAATCAGCGATTTTTTCAAACATTTGAGTTAGCAGCCGAACATCATCTGATTTAAACTGCATAATTTGATCGATCGTCACACCCAAGCGCTGACAGAGTTGCTGCATAACAACAACATTAGGCAATTCTTCGTTATTTTCGATTCTGCTTAATACGCTCTGTGAGCAAATATCTTCTGACAACATCTTTTGTGTTAATTTTCGATTCTTACGAATTTCTTTAATAACTGCTCCAAAAGAGTCCATTTCTTCACTCCTATGCCTATTTTAATTATCATAAACAATTAAAAATGCATCGTTTGATAAAAAAAAGAAAAATATGCGAATTCGCATTATGTATTTATTGTACTTTATTGCATAATATACTGCAAGAACATTACCTAACGCTAGACCAAGACGATTTAAAAATTTTACTTTGTAAATAAGGAGTGTTTACTCATGGAGCAGGAGAAACGAATTAGCTTTAGCTGGGAAAAAAATAGTTATATGGGCTATGTCGAAAAAGAATATGAAAATGCATATCTTGTTGTTGTTTCAGATCCAAGTCCAGACATGGAAGAAAAATATACAAATCGAATGGTAATTAGTAAGAAAGATTGCCGTAGTACAGACTGATTTTATTCTGGTTGCGATAGTCTTAATTAAAAAGCGGTTCAAAACGAAACAAAGTTTTGAACCGCTTTTTTTGTTGAAAGAATTACCTTATTTTTGTTTATAACTACTTAAAAATGTCCGCATCTTTTCTGCTGTCAACTTCAGATCTTCCATTTTTGGTAAATAGACGATTCTAAAATGATCCGGCTGTGTCCAGTTGAATCCGCCGCCGTGGACCAATAAGATATGATGTTCATGAAGAAAATCCAGTACAAATTTTTCGTCATCATAAATATCGAAGCGGGCAATATCTATTTTAGGGAAGATATAAAAGGCCGCTTTTGGCTTCACTGCTGAAAGCCCAGGTATGTCGTTGATCGCATTATAAATGTACTCTCGTTGCTCATACACCCGACCGCCAGGCAATAATAATTCATCCACACTTTGATAACCACCTAAAGCTGTCTGGATGATTTGCTGCGACAATACATTGGAACACAAACGCATCGATGCCAACATATTCAAGCCTTCAATATATCCCTTCACATGTTTTTTATTTCCACTCAAGACCATCCAGCCGCAACGGAAACCAGCGACCCGATGTGATTTAGATAGACCATTCAAGGTAACGACAAAAAGATCAGGGGCAAGTGTTGCGATCGGAATATGTGTCAATCCGTCCATGACCAAACGATCATAAATTTCATCTGAAAAGATGATCAAATCATTCTGTCTGGCGATTTCAACGATCTGTTCTAAGATTTCTTTTGGATATAACGCACCTGTTGGGTTATTAGGATTGATCAACACGATCGCTTTTGTATTTGAAGTAACTTTCGCTTTAATATCATCAATATCAGGATTCCACTCTGCTTGTTCGTCACAAATATAATGGACTGGGTTGCCTCCAGCTAAAGATACAGATGCCGTCCACAGCGGATAATCCGGCATTGGGACTAAGACTTCATCTCCATTATTCAGCAAGCCCTGCATACACATCGTGATCAGCTCACTCACACCATTTCCCGTATAGATGTCGTTGATCGTCACATTAGGAAAGCCTTTGACCTGACAGTATTGCTCAATCGCTTTTCTAGCTGAGAAAATTCCTTTTGAATCAGAATATCCTTCTGAATTTCTGACATTTGTTATCATGTCACGCACAACTTCATTCGGTGCATCAAAACCAAATGGCGCAGGGTTCCCAGTATTCAGTTTTAAAATGCGGATGCCTTCTTCCTGCATTCTATCTGCTTCTTCTAAAACTGGACCTCGTACATCATAGCTGACACCGTCTAGTTTATTGGATTTCTCGAAATTTCTCATACTGTCTCCCTCATTTTCAAAAAATTTATATGTTTAAAGTTACGCCACTCAGAAAAAAAAAGCAATCAAAATTTGGAAAATTTCTAAAAAAATTTCCTTTTTTTGATTGCTTCTATTCTCATTCGATTGAAAAAATAAGCCCTACTTCCTCCATCTTTTAAACTCAGCTTTATAGACCAAAGGAAATTTTCTTACCTTGTTAGTCTCTTTTATACTTATACACTCTTGCTTCGTATGGGGCAAATAGAGTGTGTTGATGAATCTCATGATCATCCAAATTTGAAAGCAAGAGTGTCCACTCTTCAATACGAACATTTTCTGGTAAATCTGCCGATGCGAATTCTTTTGATAGATTGATAATCACAACATAGCGCTCTTGTTCCAAACGGCGCCCATAAACAAATAATTGAGGATGTTCCGGCAGATAAAGTTTATAGCTGCCATAAATCAGGGCATCGTTCTGGTTTCTAAGTTGAATGACTTGTTTGTAAAAATTCAAGATCGACTCTGGATCGTTGGTTTCATCTAGTACATTGATCTCCTGTTTGTTTGGATTGATTTTAAGCCACGGCTCTCGTCTTGAAAAACCTGCAAATTCTTCAGCTGTCCATTGCATGGGAGTTCTCGCATTATCACGTGAAGTTCTGCGGATCACAGCCATTGCAGTTTCTTCATCCAATCCGGTTTGGAGCATGTCATAATAGAAATTTTTTGTATCTACCGCATTGATGTCGTCGATTGAACGAAATGGCATATTCGTCATACCGATCTCTTGTCCCTGATATATAAAAGGGGTTCCTTGAAGCAGTAAAAACGTCAAAGCTAAGGCTTTAGCAGAAGCCTTCCAGAATACAGTCTCTTCACTTCCAAAATTTGAGACAGAACGCGGAATATCATGGTTTTCCATATAAAGAGCATTCCAGCCACGTCCATCACCTAAAGCTTCTTGCCAAGCAGTCAATGTTTTTTTAAAATGGATGACATCCAACTTTTCCTGCTCATTTCGATTCCACAATGAAATATGGTCAAATTCAAAGAGCATATTGAAGTAGCCAGTTTCTGCTCCGACCCATTGGTGAGCTTCATCCGCACTAACACCATTCGCTTCTCCTACGGTCAGGATATCCCGCTTTTTAAACACATCACGTAATTCTTCTAAATGCGTTTCAATTCCTTGAACATTTTTATAGGGTGCGTGAGGGTCATCTCCAGATATGGTTTCAAGCGGTGCTTTCTTTATATGAGAAATGGCATCCACTCTGAACCCATCGATCCCTTTATCCAGCCACCAGTCGATCATCGTGAATAGTTCTCTTTTCACTCGCGGATTTTCCCAGTTTAAATCCGGTTGTTCTTTGGCAAATACATGAAGATAGTATTGATTTGTCGTTTCATCATATTCCCATGCAGAACCACCAAAGATCGAAACCCAGTTATTCGGCGGACCATCGATCGTTCCATCCGCCCAGATATAATAATCTCTATAGTCATCTTTGATCGAGCTACGTGACTCTAAAAACCACGCATGCTGATTAGATGTGTGATTGATCACTAGATCCATGACGACTTTGATCCCTAACTCATGGGCCTCTTTTAATAACAGTTCAAACTCCTCCATCGTACCAAATGTTGAAAGGATTTTTTGATAATCACTGATATCATAGCCATTATCTACATTAGGCGATTCATAAATAGGGGTGATCCAAATAAAACCGATGCCGAGGTCTTTCAAATAGTCGAGTTTTGAGCGAATGCCATTCAAATCACCAACACCATCATTTGTTGTATCCATAAAACTTCTTGGATAAATCTGGTAACCAACTGCCTCTTTCCACCATGCTCTTTTAATGTTCATTTGGCTCACCTTCAATTCTCAATCTTATTTCATTCCATTATATAAGATATCAGAAAAAAGCGTATGTAAAATGCCCATACGCTTTTTTATCGATACATTGTTCGTTCTATTCTAGTTGATTGGTGTTAAATCAATGGAATAAGAAGTTAACAAATCAAAATACAAATCATTATTTAATGAGATATAATAAGTTTTCCCTTCTTCTAAATGAAGTTCTCTTTCAAAGTAAACTGAATCTCCGGCTTTTTCCATCTCGCTAAAGTCAATACTCAGCAACTCTTCCTCATCACTAGAAAGTCTAAAGCTTCCATTCCCACCTGCATTAGAAAGTAGTATCAAGTTCAGTAAGTACTCATCACTTATAGCAGTAAATTTCATTTGCTCAACATCATAAGGATGGTCAAACTGGCCTAAAATGGAAACGTTACTTTCAATTTGCTTATACTCGCCCCAATCTGGAAACTCATCTACTTTAACACTTGAATAAACTGTCTTTCCTTCAACTTCATAGACGATCCTTGCCGAACCTTCTCCACTTGCTGTAATAACACCATCTTGATTGATTGAAAAGCTAGGTACATCATCTAAAAGTCTCCAGTTTTCCCCAGGAAGCTGATATGAATCCCCAACATGATCCAATGTGATATGTTCAGAATGAGCACCGATTTTCGTTCCACCCCAAGAGCTACCGACCACAGTCTTTCCAATCACTAAGCCACTAATCAACATAACCATACCAAATAAACCAACACTAATGAACTTTTTCATCCATATCCCTCACTTTCATATTGATAGTTAATTATATCATAAACGACCTTATGACAAAAAAAACAAACAAAAAATTTTGTGTTCGGATAATGAATAAAAATAAAAAGAGAGCATCTCTGCTCTCAAAATTTATGCGGCCAAGAAGACTCGAACTTCCACAAAATTTAGTTCGAGTTTCTACATTGATAAATCGCTATATATCAACATCCCTAAATTAAAGTATCTTATATCTTTAACATTTCTTTTTTCCGTCATCTCCCTTTACAAAACATACAAAAAATGATGAACCTCGAAGTTCATCATTTTCCATCTTCTGTAATAGTTGTTAGTTTTTTAGAAGTATTTTCAAACGTTGTTTTTGCTTTTGTTACCCATGCCCCTTTTGCAGAGGTTTGAAAGTTTGAAATATAGTTTGCACTACTACTTTTTAATCGTTCTACTTGAGCTTGTCCCATGCTTTTAACAAGTTGCTTTTTCGTTTCTGCTGTTTGAACACATGGGGGAGCAACCATGCCTCGTATCAGAGCTTTTTCCAGTTCTTTTCTTAATCTTTTTAACTCTAATTTCATTTTTTCACTGCTCATTTTCTTTTTTCCGCTCATTTTCTTTAAAAAGAGTAAGTTCATCTTCTATTAATCGGGTTTGTTTCTTATAATGAATCGTATTTTCTTCTTGTTTATTTTCTAGTTCTTTCATTGCCTGATTAACAACCCTATCCCCATCATCTTTACATTGTTCTAATAAATGATAGATTCTGCTCATATTTACTGGTTCGCTATATTCTGCTTGCTGATAATGATAGCGATAATTTTCTGCAAGATTTTCTAACTCACGACTAAATTTTTGCTTTTCATAAAAAGCTTCTTCTATCTCTTCTTCAATCTTTCTTTGGTTCTTTTCATACTCTGATTCTAGCTCTGATAATATGTTTATATATGTTCTCTCCATGAGAGTTTATCCTCCTATTTGTCTCGCTAACTCTTGGTCTGTTTCTACTTGTTTATTTATAGATGATTGTATTTGACCAATTAATTCATAGTATTCTTGTTGTATTGAAGATAATTCTGATATTTTTTGTTCATATTCTTCTTTTGGTTCTATTCGAACAATTGGCTCTGTTGCACCACCACCACTTAAAGAATCTAATACTTCGCCTTGATGTAATGTAGAGCCTATGGAGTCGGCTGTTTTCAACGTATCAGTCCATAATTTATCGGAATCTTTCTTTGCTTCCCGATACATTTTTTTGATATCATCTATTTCAATTTGAAGAGTTTTACTCATTCCTTGTGTTAATATCAGTGCTTCGGACGCATCCAAATAAATTTCTTCTGAAGCAGACAGACCTCCTCCGCTTTTTAAAAGCTTTGCCCGTAACACATCCACTGCTTTTAATTTACTCCGAGTATCTGTTTGAACTTTTTGTTGAGCTATATAAATTTTATTTAAATCAGGTGTATGTTGACGAATAAATTCTTGTTCTTTTTTTGTTAAAAAACCAGTGATTTCATGTGCTTTTCCGTTTTTTATAACAATAATTTTTCCTGGATAGACACTCCCACCTATTCCAGAAACTTTATTTAATGGATCATCTTCTGATACAAAATAAATAATATTCCCTTTATAACCACTTAACAGTTTCTCAAGTTCTTTTGCATTCGACAAATTTCCTTTTGTCGGAACACTCGTTAAAACATTCATCAAAGGTGCAGAATTGTAAAGAATGATGTTCGGTACATTATGCGCCATACCCATAACAGTTCCATTTCTTCCGCCTAAAGAGTGCCCCGTAACTGTATCAATATCGTAGCCATTTGCTTTTAAATCGTTCATAAACTTGTTACTAGCATCAAAATATGCTGACGAAGGGCCGTCTCCTTTAAAGGCTATATTCCCCCATTGCCCAACATCTTTAGAACCTTCTCCAAAAAAACCATTATCAAAGTTAGTACCTGCAAAACCAACCACTACTTTTCCTGTATTGTTATCTATAAATGCTACACCACTTGAACTTGTTTTAGAGTCGTAGAATGCATCTACTAGTTGGAGATTAGAAGGAAATTTCCCTTTTTCTTGTAATGTATCAATTTGCCCCTGAACCTCTTTTAAAGGTATGTTATTAAGTAATGCATTTTCTACTTCATAAGAAATTGTTGATACCGCACTGGTTGCTTCAGTATCTTTTTTTATCCCTTTATCTTTGACTTCATATTTACTCACTTGTTAAATCCTCCTCAGAAAGAGGTTGAAAATCAATAGAATCTGTGAAAAATATACTTAATTTTTTATCAAATCTAAATTCTAACTGTTTATAACCAACCGAGTTACCTTCTAAGTCCCCAGTTCCTTTCAACAACAAAGTAGGTGATTCATCTGTTACAATATCATAATTGCTTCTCAATGCTTGGACATTGGAATCTTCATTTGTCAATTGATATTCTAATTCATACATTGGAACTTCCGGATTATACATTTTTTTTATATTTTTATATTTATCTAATTTATCAAAGTTTCCATACTGGACAAAGAACTTGAATTTTTCAACCTTCTTTTTAATTTCTTCCTCTTGTACATCTCCTAATAAATGAAAACCACTACCATCGTATATAACTGGATACTTTTCTTTCTCAATAGGCTTACTTAAATCGTTAGAAATTTTTCTAGTATAATAAAACCCTTTCGCTTTTCTTGTATTTCTATTAATCCTTAGTAACATACCTTCTGTGAATAAATCTCCTTCTTCTGTTTTACTCATTGAAAAGTCAGAATTTAACACCCAAACCCCCTTGTCATTCTTATCAAACTCATCATCTCGGTAGCCTTCCATATCGTAGAAACTTTCCAGATTTGGTGTTGGATACATTGCTAATACCTTATCAAAACTTTGTTCAATTTCTGCTTTATTTTTTTTTTCACATCCAGTTAATCCACTCATTATCATTAGTCCTCCTATAAATAAATACAATTTTTTCAAAATACTTTCTCCTCCTAAACAGGATGAAATTTATTTACACCTTAATCAAGATTTATTTTACCAAAAGTAGGATGCAATAGATAGTTATATATTACATTTTCGTTATTCAATTTTAAATATTATTACTGATTTATGGATAAAAAAAGGGATAGTATACTTTACAACATACTATCTTCTCCTATTTAGTATTATTATATTAAACTACGTTATTAATTTCCTGTTGCAATGCAAGTACAGCATTAGGATTATCATATACACATTTTGCATCAGCAAATTTAAAAATCACAATTGACCAACTATGTATACTATAATTTTTTCCATTCAAATCTAATTTCTTCATAGCTTCTGTTGTTGATTCTATTTCTTCAATTACATATCCTTTTAAATACTAAATTTTACTAATGTGAATACCAACTATAGTGCAACTTTAAAAACAATTCCAGATAGTTTTAGAACTTCAATGTTTTTATTAAATACTATGTCTATCTCCAAGAGGGATCCAACAAAAAATTAACACAAATAGATTTTTTTGAAAAATTAGAGTAATTAACGTAATCGATTACAATAGTTCTCTAAAAAATATCACATCAGAACTTTTAGGAAGAAATAAAAAAAGAGTGATAAACCTTATCACATCAAGGTTTACCACTGAATGATGCGGCCAAGAAGACTCGAACTTCCACGGGAGTACTCCCACCAGCCCCTCAAGCTGGCGCGTCTGCCATTCCGCCATGACCGCCTAACAAGATTCGGCAAACCGCATCTGCCGAACTCTTTTAGTATAAAATACTCAATTATCAAAGTCAATCCCAGAGTAAGTTGGACCTACTACTTGCGTTCTTTTGCTGTAAAACTTGTGACCTCGATTTGAATCAGCCCAGTTCCTAGAACTTGTTTATCCGATAGATCAAAATCCATTCGTTTCGTTTCATGCTCCATCAATTTTAATAAAGCATGTCGTTTACGCTCTAAATCAATTAAAATAGTGGCTATTCCTTGCCCAATGATACTTCTATAATGATAGGTATACTTTGCTGCGTCATCAGCTGTAATCAGCTTATGACGACAATCCATCTCAAAACCGATCTTGGGGTTTGCTTTTAGTAGTGAGAGTTTTTTCCCTTGTCGTGCGCCATGAACATATATAAACAATCGTTCTTCGATCCATTCGTAGCCAAAATTTACAGGGACGATATAAGGAAACTCTTGATCAAAAAATGCTCATCTCGCGACATGAGCTTCGTCTAAAATTTCATCAATGATTTCTTTGTTGACTACCTCGAACTCTTTTCTGCGCATGTTCTCACTCCTTTTTTAGCGTACGTACTCATAATGATAATGATCACTCAATTTTTCATAGGCAGACAGGACTTCTGTCGGAATTTCTAGCGATTCGATATAGCCTGCTCCCTTTGGACCATAACCATTACGATCATCTCTCAAACGAGGGATTTCACCTAAAACTAGTGAGAGAAAATAGTCTTTTGTCCAAAGACCGTTCAGTTGCTTGGCTTCAAAGGTCAAGGATGTATCGATTGTTTTAATATATGGAATAAGTGGTACTGCATTTGTAAATTGACTGCCTGATCCTCGCCATTCTTTCTCAAAAGTAGCTCTAAGCCTTCTTTGCAGAATAGGGTCTTCCAATAGCAGCACACGTTGAGGTGCTAAATCATGCTCTCTAATTTTTGCTAATGAAAAGCGGGCATTTTCACCTGAATTTTTTGAGCGGGTCTCTGTCAAAAATAGTGTTTCGGACAAACCATATCTTTCTTTAAAATAGGTGATGTACATCTCCGCTTCACTCGTAGCTCCTACTTTGACTCCTTGATCTTCGAAGTTTTTTGCTAAAAAGGGCGTGGCATGTCCGACTCCGCCGACCACCATGACTTTAGAGGTACGCTTACTCTCGTACAAGTGAATCAACTCATCTGCCAGATACGGCAAACTATTTCCAGCTAAAATTGTCAGGTCATAGGTGCCTTCGATTTTTTCTTTAGCAGATAGATACTCAATGACTGTATTCCAATACTGTATCATCGTCTCTCTCCTTTTTATATAAGACAGGAACTGGGACATAACTTTACGAGTTACGACCCAGTCCTTTAAAAACGAATAAATGGTAAAAACAAAAGCAACCATCAAGCTATGCTTTGATTACATCAGCTAGCGTATAACGTTTCACCAGTGAAGCTAGCAAAATTCTATGTGCTAGAGCACTAAGCGTTGAAACCCTTGGGAGGAAACTAAGATCATAATCATAGTTCAATTAGTTTTCCACGACACTTTCCGCAGACAAATCGCTGTGTATTGATTCTACGTTTACGTAATATCAAAGTTTGACATTTTTCACATTGATATTGATGGTACGACTGTGGTTTTTGCTCTACCAGCGGCCGAACATAGCGGCTGCCTCCGGTCTGTTTCAATAGTGCTTTAAATTCTGCATCTTTATGCTGATACCCTTTACCTTCTATATGAAGATGGTAATGACACAATTCATGCTTGATCACATTCACTAATTCTGGTTCTCCGTAACGTTCAAAAACTTTCGGATTAAAATCGATGTTATGTGACTGTAAATGATAGCGTCCGCCAGTTGTCTTCAGTCGTCGATTAAAATATGCCTGATGACAGAACGGTTTACCAAAATCAGCTAAAGAAATTCTTTCGACTAACTCTTGCAGTCGCTGATCATTCATTTCATCATTATCTGAACGATATTCTTTTGAAGAACTGTTCAAGATCACTCTTTCCTTTCAGTTTGCGGCAGCATCGTTAAGCTGATGCGCCCTTTCTTCGTATCGACAGCTTCTACCCAAACAGTAACCACATCACCTACTGCAACGACATCTGTCGGGTGTTTCACAAATTTAGTACTAAGTTTAGAAATGTGCACTAAACCATCCTGTTTCACACCGATATCTACAAACGCGCCAAAATCGATCACATTACGAACAGTACCTTGCAGTTCCATACCTGATTTTAGATCTTCCATAGACAAAACATCTTTTCTTAATAGTGGCGCCGGCATTTCGTCACGCATGTCTCGCCCTGGCTGAATCAATGCTGCAACGATATCTTTTAGCGTCTCACTTCCGACAGCCAATTCTGCTTCTACTTGTTCCAATGATAAATGCTTAAGTCCTTGGGCGGCCTCTGAGGTACCAAGCTCTGTCAGTTTGATTCCTGCTTTTTCTAAAATTGCTTTTGCAGCATCATAGCTTTCTGGATGGATACCTGTATTATCTAAAATATTTTTTCCATTTGGAATACGCAAGAAGCCGATTGCTTGTTCATACGCTTTTGGTCCTAAACGCGGCACTTTTTTGACTTGGTTACGAGCAGTAAATGCGCCATTTTCATCACGGTAAGTTACGATATTTTGGGCAGTCGTTTTATTTAAGCCGGAAATATGCTGTAATAATTGCGGACTAGCTGTATTTACATTAACTCCAACTTGGTTGACTGCAGTCTCTACAACGAAATCCAACTGTTCTGCTAAGCGTTTTTGAGACACATCATGTTGATATTGACCCACTCCGACTGCTTTTGGATCGATTTTCACTAGCTCTGCCAATGGATCCTGTAAACGTCTGGCAATACTTACTGCACTTCTTTCTTCGACCTGTAAATCAGGAAATTCAGTTCGTGCCACTTCACTTGCAGAATATACTGAGGCACCTGCTTCATTGACGATCACATAAAAAACGTCGCGTTTGATTTGTTTCAATTGTTCTGCAACAAACAATTCTGATTCACGGCTGGCTGTTCCATTACCGATCGCTACCATTTCTACTTGATGTTCTTCGATCAACTTGTTGAAAATCGAACCAGCTGCTGCTCGTTTTTCACCTGAAGCTGGCTTATGAGGATAAATGACTTGAATGGCTAAAACTTTTCCTGTAGCGTCTACTACAGCCATTTTACATCCCGTACGATAAGCTGGGTCAAAGCCTAACACAACTTTGCCTTTCAATGGCGGCTGCAATAGAAGATTACGCAGATTTTCACCAAAGATCGAAATCGCCTGCTCATCTGCTTTTTCTGTCAATTCATTGCGAATTTCCCGCTCGATCGCTGGACCTATAAACCGTTTATAGCTGTCTAAAAAGGCAGCTTCTACATAAGGAGCAGTTGGTGATTGGTTATCCGATATCAACTGACGTTCTAGGTAGTTTTGAATTTTTTCTTCATCAACGAACAATGAGACTTTCAAGATATCTTCTTTTTCACCGCGATTCGTTGCTAAAACACGGTGTGAGACCATCCTTTTTACAGGCTCAGAAAAATCATAATACATTTCATAGACGGCTTTTTCATCTTTTTCCTGATCTTTGACGACACTGATATATTGCCCCTGATTAAAAGTAAAATCACGAATCCAGCTGCGGAATTTAGGTTCATCACTTACTCGTTCTGCGATGATTTCATGTGCACCTAGTAATGCTGCCTCTGGTGAATCTACTTCTTTTTCATCATCGACATATTTTTGTGCTTCTACAGTGACATCTGCTGTTTTTGGAAAGCTCATCAACCAATCTGCTAATGGCTCTAAGCCTTTTTCCTTTGCGATCGTCGCTTTTGTACGGCGTTTTTGTTTATACGGTCGATAAAGATCTTCGACTTGCTGCATTTTTGCAGCTTTTTGAATGGCTTTCGCTAATTCTTCTGTTAATTTTCCTTGTTCTTCAATTAAGCGTAGGACTTCTTCTTTACGCTTTTCTAAATTGCCTAAGTAAGTGTAACGTTCTTCGATTTCACGGATCTGTACTTCATCTAAACTGCCAGTCATCTCTTTTCGATAACGAGCAATAAAAGGAACAGTGTTTCCTTCACTTAATAAAGTCAGCACTGTTGTAATTTGTTTTGAACGGTAATCTGTCAGTTCTTTTTGAAGCAGGTTCACTACCTCTTGGTTATACGCTTCCGCCATAAATTCCATACCTCTTTTCATTAACATACTCTTTTATTCTAGCATATTTTACGGTGGAAACCTAGAAAATGGCGGGAATCTTACACTTCTTAGTTCATTTTTCTAAAGATTTCTTAACTAAAAATCGAGTGCAAGACAAATCAGATATTCTGCTTTGTCCTGCACTCAAAAATTCTATTAATTGTGATAGAAATCAGATTTTATTCGACTTTAAACGATTGTTTCTTATTTTATTTCATTTATACTGTGCCATATTCAGTTCTCTATTCGTTTCGAACGCTTGCCTTTGATGATCATAGCTCCAAGAAATAGACCCAGTATCGAAAAACCAAACCAGAAACTAGTATGATCCAAGCGACTCCCTGTAGAAGGCAGATTTTTACCAGAAGGCTTCACTACTAGTTTCTCATAAGTATAAATAACTTCTTCTGCGTTTTTTGTATAGATCCCTTTCGCATTCTTAGGTGTCTCTATAAGTTTATATCCTTCAATAGTTAAAGAAGATGTTTCGTAGGCTTTGCCTAATGCGCCTGTCAGCTGCGTTGAATCCGCTAATTTGTTTCCTGAGGTATCTTGATAATGTACAAGCACCCTTCCTACTTCCTGTGGTTCGATCACGCCTTGTGGTTGATAAACGATCACTATATCTTGCTGAAGGTTGAGGAAAAGACCCTCATAGGTATTTTGCAATGCTTGATATCCTGCGATTTCTGGAGCAGAGTAATTGAACGTTGTTCCAACTACATCCTTTAACTCCACAGGTTCTTTTAATTCTTTCCCTATTTCATCGACAAAGTGAACAAGAACAATGCCTGTTTTCTCTCCCTTGTCTTGCGGTTCATAAATACGTTGTGTTCCGTAAGGTGTCCCCACGATCCGTTGAGCCAAAGTGATTTCAGAAACATTCCTGACATCTGCAAACGGTGCATCCGTTGTCATCACCAACTCTATTTCCTTACCAGGAGCTATTTCACTAAATCCTAGAGCATTCAAGTCGATTTGATAGCTAAATGCTTTTTGCTGATTTCTTGTTTCTTCATTTACTGGCTCCAAAATATAATCACCGATTTTTAATGTTTCCTCACGAGTAGTGCTAAAAACTAAATAACCATTTTTTATTGTTTTATGATTTTTTTCAGTTGCAGCTAAAATCAAATCAGTTTCACTCAGGACTTCATTATTTCTTATTTTTAATATATAGCCCTCATGCTCGACTGTCCGAACATCCAACGCTGCTGATACCGCAAGTTCTTGTGTTTTTATTTCATTCATCGGCAGAGCTGCCTGTCCATATAAGCCGTCAAAAATTGCAGAAGTCAGCTGATCTCTGGTCGTCCCCGCTGTAACTGCATCTTGAGACTGCATCCAAGTGATCATTCCGCCTAGATTTTTTTCTTTTACATAGGCCGCTTTTTCCTTCAGAGAACGTTCATTATCAAAAGTGAAAAACACTTTAGATGTTTTCCCGTATAAATACGGTGCTTTCGATCGATCATCCCAATATTCTTTTAGATCTGGATATTTTTCCTTTAACAGATCAAAATTCCGAAATGACCAGATACCGCCATTTCTACCACCATCACCGCTAACGATCGGTAATTCATTTTCTGCTCCTCGGCTCTTATTGCCATCTCCATCAACCGTGGCGAAATCAGTTGTTCCAAAAAGTCCTGGTTGGTTGACTGGATCTGGACCATCATTTTCAACATTTCCCCAACCGCGACTGTAAAAGGCTGCACCAATAACTAGTTTTTCAGCAATAGCTCCATTATTTAGATAGTAATTTACACTATCATTGATACTAAAAGACCATGGTTTTCCATTTCCTTGAGGGGCATCAGGACTTGTATATAAACCAGAATGATGATTTGTAGCGTTTTCCCAAGCTCCGTGGATATCATAGGTCATCACATTGGCAAAATCCACAACATTGAACACGCCAGCAATATCTGTTCCTTGATTGATCGTATACGGTCCAGCTGCTAATGCAACAGATAATTCATAGGTTTTTCCTGTTTTCTTGCTCAATTCATTCAATCCTGCTTTTAGCTCTGTCAAAAGCAATACATAGTTCTCTTTATCTGCCTCTGAAGCGTGAGGTGTTCCCTCATCCTCCGCACTATCAACTAAATCTGGTTCTCGTACACTGCCTGGGTATTCCCAGTCGATATCAAGAAAATCCATCTCATTATATTGAACAAATTTGATCAGATTATCAACTAAACGCTTTCGATAGCTCTCATTCTGCGCATTTTTAGCAAAATCTCCTGACTTGGTCCAGCCTCCTACAGACACACCGATCTTCAAGTTACTATTGCGTAATCGAAGCTCCTGCAATGCATTCAGTAATCCTGCACTGGCGCTTCCTTCTACAACGGTTGCTTCCCCTGCCGGCGTCTTTAATGCTGCGAACTCATCCGTCCATTCTAAATTTCCTTTTTCATCAAAATCTAAAAAAGCAAAATTCAAATGAGTCAGCTTTTCAGCTGGAATGTCTTTTGGATAAAAGATTCCCTGACTTTCCTCGATCGACCAATCCCCATAATACATGACATTCCGCAACCCTTGATCTTCAGCATGTCCTATGATCGATTGACAAAAAATACTTACAAACAATAGTAACCCAATTCCCCAAACTGTACGTATTCCTTTTTCTTTTTTCCCCATAAACGTCTCCTTTCAAAAATGATATCGCTTTCAAACATCATAACATAATGCTTTTAATCTGTATATATTATAATGTTTATTTTTGTAAGAAAAACGGTATGGGAAAAATGATCATTATTTTTAATCATCTTTCGCTTAAAAAGTTGGTTGCCAAGGTCCTTGCCTATTTTGAAGCTCGATATCTTGAACAATGCCTCTCTCGTTAAAAATAACCCCATGAACTGAACCGCCAAAAACAGCGCCTCCATCGATGCCGATTTTATGATCTGATATCCACAAATCTGTCGTTTCCATATCTCCGTGCAGCATCGGCGTGATTGTGTGTCCAAAAACAATTGTCTTTCCTGTATTATTTTTTCCCTGATGAAAAGCGTCTCGGATCCAGATGAAATCATGTGGGCTTGTTTCACGCCAATCCTTTTTGGCTAAATCAACACCAGCATGAACAAATAGATAGTTTTTCCATTCGAAATATAGAGGACGTTCTTTTAAAAACTCGATCAGCTCTTTGTAGCGGCTGCGGATCATCATTGCGATCTCTGTTGGTGAGTATTCATCTGTCGCTCCTTTATGAAGCAGACTTTCCATCGTTTCTTTCCCGCCATTACGCACATAGCTAGTAAACCAGTCCTCTGGCTGATTCAAAAACTGAAGAAAATATTCTTCATGATTTCCTCTAAGATAGATAGCCTGATACTTTTCAACTAATTCTTTTCCAAGCAAAAAGCTCTCCTTAGTCTTTGGACCACGATCATTAAGATCTCCGATCAAAACTAATTGATGTACTTTTGGATCGAAATAATCAATCAGTCCTTTAAATAATTCGTATTCTCCATGAATATCACTGATCGCATAAAGATAGTCTTTCATTTTCATCCCCCTATCTGCTTACTTATTACTTTATTATAGCTCACAAAACAACGCTTGCTTTAGCAAATCGATTTACTCAAAAAAAGAAGCCAAACAAAACTAAATATCCGTTTTGTTTCGGCTCTTTTAATTCATTATTCTTCGATCATTTGAGATGAAATAAACGTAAATAATTCTTCCGGGATTTCAAAATGTCCAAACCTCAATCGTACGCGGTATTCCTGCCATAAAGGAAAATCCTTTACCACTTTTAATGGCAGAGGGGTGATTTGTTTTATATACGCTACATTTTTTCTAAAAGGAATGAAGTCAGGCGCCATTTCAAAAGGATAGGCAGCACCCGCTAAAATTTGTCCGATTGCAATAAATCGTTGAGAAGGCACTTGTGTTTTCAAGCTTTTCTTAGGCGCATAATAAATTAGCCAGTCTCCTTCATTCATTCTATTCAACGGTGCTCCTTTTCCATGACAAAGCTGAGCAAATCCGCCTGATACACCGATTCCTACATGATCTTCTGATGCAACACCGATCCAATACTTCATCTTCTTTCCTCTTTTCTTAGATGTGAATCGTTTCTTTACTATCCATTCCTAAAATCACGATCGCTTCTGAGAAATGAATTTCATATAACTCCAGCATATCACCTGCTTGTTCGATATTTTCTGCATAGCTGGGAATTTTTTCGACCCATCGATCTACTGTATCATAAACAGAAAGAGAGCTTCTTTTCACTTGAGCCTGCTGAACTCGAACATGATTGGTATTCTCTTTTGGGATCGTTGTGAAAGCAACAGTGTTATTAGCAGCAAATTCAGTTACTTTCTGATTTCCTTTAAACGTTGAGAAAAACAAGCACCCTTTTTCTTGGTCATAAAAGAAATTAACGATCCGAACATTTGGTCTTTCTTTCACACTAGTCGCCAGTGCAATTTCAGTTTGTTCCATCATGATTTTTTTAAATGCTTCTGTTGTGTTCATTTATTTCACTCCTTTATTGTTCAGTCCTGTGACTGATAAACTCATAGTAACAAAGAAACCCTGACAACAGCTTGTCAGGGTTTGGACACTTTTTTTTAAGAATGAAAAACTTGCGTATTGCGGCGATAACGAATATCTTCTCGTCCTTCACGGAAATTGATAAATCTTGCTACTGCATAAAAATAATCAGATAAACGGTTCAAAAAAATCAGTGCATCCAAATTGATTTCTTCTTGTTCCTGTACACGAACAACACAGCGTTCTGCTCGTCTGGCAACAGTTCGAGCCATATGCAATAAGCTTGCAACTGGACAGCCGCCTGGCAAAATAAATTCCGTAAGCGCTGGCGGTACTTCTGCATATTTATCGATTTTTTCTTCCAACCAAAGAGTAGAGGCTGGTTTTGTTCGATAGCCTTTTGCGCTAGTCGGCGTCGCCAGATCTGTTCCACAGTCGAATAGAATTTGCTGGATTTCTTCCAATTCTTTTTTTATTTCACGATATGTTTGCATTTGGCTGATCGTATAGCCGAGTAGTGAGTTCAACTCATCAATGGTTCCATAAGCCTCCACTCGATCAGAAGCTTTGCTTCTTGTTTCACCGCCAATGATTTTTGTTTGGCCTTTGTCACCTGTTTTAGTGTAAAGTTTCATTTTTATCCCCTCCGTCTGACTCTAGATAAGCAAGCAATTCATCGATGCCCTGATCTTCAACAGCAGAGATCATAAAGATTTTTTTCGCACCAGCCAGCTCAAGCTGTCTTTTCGTTTGCTTCAAGTCTTCTTCAGTGGCTAAATCGATCTTGGTGATGATTCCGATACACGGCTTTGCAAAAGATGAAGCAAATAGTGGTGAAAAGGTTTGTCTTTTTTCAACTGCACTAGCCATCAGTACAATTAGTTCGGCTTCCACAGCGGTGGTCAATAGCGCACTATAATAATTACGATGCTGAATAAATTCACCTGGTGTATCAATGATTTGATCATGAAATTCAATCGCCTGCGTTTTATTATACGCCAATTCCTCTCCTTTAAGTTTTTGAGAAAGAGTCGTTTTTCCACACCCGACCGAACCAATAAAAATCGCTTTTTTCACCCTGATTTCCTCCTTGCTGCCTTTTTAAAACGTGCTATAACTTGTTCAAGCTCCAAGTGATCGTTTCACCATCTTTAGGAAAATACTCAACTGCTCCAACATCGGGCTGCTTACCATCTACATCGTATAACCAGTATTTGCTTGCTTTGGCATCTTGCTTATGTCCATCGATACCAACGATAAAATCTTTATCCATCTCAACTTTGAAATTTTTCTCCATCACCGTTTGCAACGATTCATTTTTGTCAACTGCTACCTCTTTTTTAGCAAATTCTTTTTCATCTTCTATTAAAACGATCGTGACTTTTGCTGCTGCTTCTTTTGTTTCAGCCGTTTCTTTTTGTTCTTTGGTATTTCCACATGCACCTAATAAAACTAGTGCGACCATAACTAAAACTACTCTCATTACTTTTTTCATTTTAACATCCACCTTTGTCTTTATTATTTTATTTCGTATTTGATTAAAATACGTTGAAGCTTTTTCTGAATGACGCGAAATAGAACACAGGAAAAAAATACATTGGAAAAGCAATACGAAAGCGTATGCGGCAGCGCTGTGATAAAAAGCGCTGCATATCTTTGCCATGAGAAAAAACGATCGATCGAATAAACAGTCCAAATATCCATGAAAAAGGAGAAAAACAACCCCGCAAAGATACCGTACACTGCTAAGAACCAATAACTTTTTTTTAGCAAACTGCTCATCCAGGGAAGTCCTGCAATACAGCCGATCAATCCCCACGATAGCATCTGAAACGGTGTCCACGGTCCTTGGCCAAACAACATATTGGATATGATCGCTGATAAAGACCCCACTAAAAAGCCAACCTCAGGACCTATGCAGATTCCTGAAATAATAATGATCGCAGTCATTGGCGTAACGGCTGGAATCATATAAAATAGAAATCTGCCGGACACTGCAAACGCAGTCAAGACTGCAATCAGCACTAATTCTTTAATATTCATCTGCTTTTTTTCATAGCGATAATAAATCGGAAGACACGCCAGCAGCACTAAAAGCAAAGAAATTATTTGATATTGTGCGGAAAGAAAAGCAGCAATACATACTAGTAGAAAAACAAGTCCAAAAAGAAGCTTGATACCATTTTGTTTATCCTTAATGCTCATTTTTCTGACTCCTTTTTTCTGTCTGACAAACGTCAATTACTTGGTCTGTCGTCACTAAATGTGTAAAGGTTTCACGAGAAATACGACTGGCTGCTGTTGTATAAAATGCGTGATCACTAAAAAAAGTTTTCGGCTCGGCCGTTGTTAATACTTTATGCTGGAAGAACAATCCGCAACGATCAGATAGCTCTGCAGCAAAAGCTAGGTCGTGCGTGACGACCAAAATCGTTTTTCCTTCATCCGCTAATGTTTTCAGTAATTGAATCAATTGTTTTTTTCCATAATTATCGATTCCTTTGGTTGGCTCATCCAAAAGCAGCACACTGGGATCCGTCAATAAGACTTTGCCTAAAGCAGCGCGTTGACATTCTCCACCACTCAAATCAAAAGGATGCTGTGATAGATTATCTGTAATGCCAAGTAAGGCTGATACAGCTTCGATCTTTTTTTGCTGCTCAGACTCATGATAATTTTTTCCTTGAAGATATTGTTGGTATTCTTCCAATACAGAATCTTTAATAAACAGCATTTCCGGACTTTGTGGCAAAAAGCCGATGTGCGCTCGTTGTTTTTTCAACGGCTGTTCAAATAGCGCTTGCTTCCCTTGATAGCAGTCATAAATCCCTGCAATCACCTTCAATAGGGTCGTTTTTCCCGTTCCGTTTGCCCCAACCAGCGAAAATATCTCTCCTTTGTTTAAGGTCAGATCGACACCTGCTAAAATATCGTCTCCATTTTTTTCATATCGGAACCAACAATTATTCAAGACAAGGCTAGGTGTTTTTGTCGGTTGTATGTTCGTTTGATCAGTTTCTTGTTTCTTTTCGTGTGCAAAATGTCTTGCTAAAAAACGTTTTCCTTCAACCACTGTGATTGGAGCTTCATCTTCAATATCAAGAGCATGATAGATCTGCAGCGCGCTAGGTAAGCTCAAAATAAATTTGTCTAAATCTAATCGTTGATCTTTGACAGCAGTAGAAACTGCTTGCGGTTTTTCTACAAAGACCAATGCCCCACGTTCTAAAAGAACGACTTTATCAGCTAATGCAAAAACGGATTCCAAGCCATGCTCCGCTAAAATGATCGTCAACCCCATTTCCCGATTCAAACGGATCAAAATATCAATAAAATTTTGTGCTGCGATTGGATCAAGCTGCGTGGTTGGTTCATCTAAAATCAGTAGTTCGGGCTGCATCACTAAGACAGAGGCTAAGTTCAGCAGCTGTTTTTGGCCTCCGGATAGATCAGCCGTCTGCTCCTCCATCAATTCCTGAATCCCTAAAAAATTAGCCATCTCGGCAATCCTACTTTTGATTTGAATAGCTGAAAGCCCCATATTCTCCAATCCAAAAGCCAGCTCATGCCAGACTGTATCAGTGACGATTTGATTTTCTGGATTTTGCATGACATACCCAATTTTACTGCTTGAAAACGTCTCTGAGAGTTCGCCAAACTCTTTTTCTTGTAAAACTATTTTTCCAGTTTTCGTTCCTGCCGGAGTCAATTGAGGCTTCAACATTTTTAATAATGTTGTTTTACCGCTTCCGGAAGCACCGCACAGCAAAACAAACTCACCTTTACTGATCGACAACGAAATATTCGTCAAACGCTTGTGTTCATCCCCAGCGTATTGAAAACTTAAATTTTCGATTTCAAGATAGTCCAAATGATCGCCTCCTTTAAACGGTTGAATGTCGGTAGAAAAGCTAAAACTAAAATACCCAAATAACTTGCCCATTGCCTCTTGAATACCTCAAAAAAATTTTCTACATAAGGATAATAATCAAAGTGATAAAGGTCAGCAAATAATAGGTACATAAAGACTATTGTCGTAACACCTAATATCAGAAGAAAGAAAGAATCTTTTTTTTGCCACTCATACTGAACCCGGCTGCTTCTTTTACCAATACCATATCCTCTAGCTTTCATTGAACTTGCTGTATCCATCGCGTTTTCCAACGACCATGAAAACAGATTTCCGAATAAGTCCAACCCATAGGAGACTTTTTGTTTAAACGAGCGATCTTGCGTTCTATGGACTGTTTTCTGTACTTGATTGAGTTCGTGATAATAACGCTGAAACAATGGAATAAAACGAAAAACCATTGTCAAAATCAATGCTAATTTAGGAAAACGCTGTCCAAACAAATAATAGAACTGTTCTAAATCGATTTGAGATTGGAAATTTTGAAAGAGGTAGAGAACTCCAGCAATCATTAGACCCATGAAAAATCCATAAATGAATGCTTCTTTGGTCACTGGTCGACTTAAAAAGAAAAAGAGGATCGTTCCACCTCTATGTACAAATAATGGATTGGTGATCGTGATGATCAAAAGAAAGATCAATGGATACAAAACGGATCGCTTCTTTCGCCCATTTAGCTGCAGCAACTGAAAAGATAGACTACCTAAAAAACAAGCAGTGATGATCAGAGGGTTCGTTGTACTCATCAGGATCACTAATACTAAAATATAATAGGCTGTAATCACCAAAGGATGTCTACGTTCAAAAAAAAATTTATTCATCTATGTCTCCTTTCTTCGATCGTCGGTTTAAATGTTGAAGAAATGCAATAAAAAAACAGCCCTCACTTTTATAAAAGCGTGCTGTTTGAATTGACGATTATAACTGAATGTTATTCTGTCAGATAAGCAAACAACGTTTCACAAAAGAGTATCATCAAACACAGCCTGTCAATTGTTCAAAAAAACAATTCGTTTAGCGACTGATTGATCTGTTACTATTTGCTATATCTTCCTTGACATAATCATTCATAGTGGGTAAGAAACGTCGTTGTTGCTTACTTGTTCATTATATAAATTTATCTTTCTAAAGTCAATACATCGACGTCTTTCTGCTTTTTCTTATCCACTATTTTTAACCAAAAAAATAGTTCAAAAAATTAGTCATTTTCCCAACTTTCCGAACCATTTCTATTTATTCGATTATTGTTTTTGCCAATCAGCTGGATAGGTCACATAAACAAAACGTGCTTTTCCAGTGACTGAAAATTGAATGGCGCTTCCTTTTGGAATCAGCAAAATTTCTCCTGGACCAGCTGAAACGGTTCTACCGTCGATCCGCACATCCAATTGTCCTTCTATGATGTAATCAACCTCATCATACTCTAAAAGCCAGTCGAATGTCGTATCTTCCATGACCATTAGTCCACAACCTAAGCGTGGACTTTCTTTCAATGTCACTAAATCTTTACAGTAGACTTTGTGCTCAGGATTTCCTGTATCCAATCGATCCTCTTCTGATACATCTAATTGCGGCAGCTTAATGGATAAGATCCCGCTTGGATCGACCATTTTTGTTTGATCTTCGCTTTTTAATAATTGTTCTGTCAGCACTTCACGAACCAGCGCACGAATCATGCCTGCATCTAAATTATTCATGTATATCCACCTGCTTTGTTTCTTTTTTCAGCATTCGATTCGCCATAAAAACAGCGACCAGAACAGCTGTGATCCCGCCAACTAATTTTCCAACGATCATTGGAAAAATCATTTCTTTAGCGACTCCTGCAGTAAAGCCTAAATGATCGCCCATTACGAAAGCAGCAGAAACAGCAAATGCTACATTGATGATTTTCCCGCGAGGATCCATATCCTTCATCATTTGAAACATTGGGATACTGTTTGCAAGTGTTGCCACCATCCCAGCAGCAGCGACTTCGTTCATTCCTAAAAGCTTGCCCAATTTCATCAATGGCTTATTAAAGACTTTGGTGATCACAAAAACGAGACAAAAGGCGCCAGCTAACGTCAATGCGATGCCTCCTACTACCTCGATCCCCTCACTAACAGGTGCGATTCCATCAATTACAGTAATGCCGACTAATAATTGTAACGCTCCTAAGACTAAACCAGCGATCGCAACGATCACTACAAATTTACCGAAAATCGTAAAGCCTTTGATCATCGCATCTGGCTTCAGCCATAAACCGATCATGATCAATACAGCTACTAATAAGATCGGTACTAGATTTTTTAAAATCATGATCACTGGAAAGCCTGCAATGATCCCGCCGACAAAACAACCGATCGGAATGGTGATCAATCCAGATAAAACACCTGTAGCTAGATATTGCTGATCCTCTTTTTCAATAATACCTAAAGCGACTGGGATCGTAAACACGATCGTTGGCCCCATCATCGCGCCTAAGATCGCACCGGCAAATAGACCTGCCTGAGGATCTTGTGCTAACTGCATCGCCAAAGGAAAGCCGCCCATATCGTTGGCTAATAGCGTTGTAGCAAACATGGCTGGATCAGCGCCTAAAGCTGTGTATAAAGGTACGACAACGGGTTTCAAAATGTTCGCTAAAACTGGTGCTAGTGTAATGATCCCGACCATCGACAAGGCCAGAGAGCCCATTGCCATGATTCCTTCTTCAAACTGTTCCCCTAAACCAAACTTATTGCCCAAACATTTATCGACCGCTCCTAATACCATGAAAAAAGCGATAATATACATAATGATTTCATTGATACTCATTCACTTCACATCCTTTGCATCTTATTCATTCAGTTCAACCGAGTCGATGATCCCCACAATGACCGCATCTACTGGGATCGTTGGATCATCCAAGGACATTCTCGCAGCACTGCCAGTCGAAACCAATACAAGATCATCCAAACCAGCGCCAGTATTGTCTGCTGCTACAAGCGTATGCTGCGGATTAGTATCCTCTGATGATTCCACAACTAAAAATTTTAATCCATTTAGTTTTTCCGCTTTTCTTGTTGCCCATAAACTTCCCTTCACTCGTCCGATGAACATATTGGTTCCTCATTTCTCATTAGTCCAGCTAATGTTGATTTTTTTCTCACGTATATACTCTGTTGCTTGATCAGTCAGTAAACACTGGTTGGAAAGGGAAAGCGTACTACCAAAAGGAAGCTGCTGTTCCATGAGTTCCCTTGCTGTCAGAACTTTTTTTGTCTGTTGATTTTCATAAGGAGTGACAGTGTTTCTGAAAGAGGGGGACTCCATCGATTCTTTGATTGAAACAAAATCTCCGCCATAACGGTATAATTCTGATTCAAAGCTTAAAATCCGTTCCTTTAATGCATATTTCCCTGATTCCAATAATGATAAGTACGAACGGCCTTCTTTTAAAATAAGAAAACGCTGGCCAGCCTTGATAGCATCCACTATCGTTTCTTCCAACTCACTTTGAGGTCGAAACTGACAGATATTGACTAAATTTTCAAAAGACAATTCTGTTACGATGATCAGATCATCTCCATTTTTTACTGAACTTCTAAAATAGTTTAGTTGTTCTTTTGAAAGTTGTGCCTGATTCGCACCTAGAAGGCACGTCGTTTGTAGCTGAACCTTTTCAGCTAATTTTTCGAGCACTTTTTCTGTTATTCGATCAACTAGATCATTAAATTCTTTTGTGTTCATTATTGATCCCTACTTTACGATAAATCCTCTGATCCCTTTTTTAAAAGAACAGGCATTTGCTTCGTCATAATCAATATGCATCGCCGTGGCAAACTTATCACTTACACGTATAACGACATCATCAAAAATCAAGGAACGCTGTTCGCTGACAACTTTGACTTTAACGATATCTCCTTGTGAAACATTCATTTTTGAGGCATCTTTTGCCGCTACATGAACATGCCGCTTTGCTACGATCAAGCCTTGCTCAAGTGATACGACCTTGTTTCCATTGACCAAAATAATCCCTGGTGTTCCTTCAATATCGCCACTTTCTCTAACTGGTACTTTGACACCAAGAGTCAATGCATCCGTCGCAGAAATCTCGACTTGAGAAGCCTTACGCGGCGGACCTAAAACAACTACGTTATGAAGTGCTCCCTTTGGACCTAAAATCGTTAATCGTTCTTTTGAAGCAAATTGTCCCGGTTGTGATAAGTAATTATTGATCGACAGCTGATAATCTTTGCCGAATAATTCATCGATATGTTCTTGAGACAAATGGATATGACGACCGCTAGCTTCAACCAAAAAACCACGCTCCTGATTGATTTTAGCAACGACTTGATCCACTAATGTATCTAGTAATTGTTCATTCATTATTTTTTTCACCTCTGCTTAAAATGAGTATTAGTCACATAATAGAAAGTTGAAAGGAAAGGAAAAGAATACACCGATGGTATAAAAGAGACCGATTCTTCTATTCTATAAGGTCGTTTTTTCCCCTTTTCCTTTCTCATTTCTGTTACATGAATTTATTTAACTGGAGGTAAAATAGCATCCACTTCTGTATGCGGACGTGGAATCACATGAACAGAAAGTAGATCCCCTACACGTTCAGCTGCCGCAGCACCTGCATCGACTGCTGCTTTGACCGCACCAACATCTCCTCTAACCATCACTGTTACAAGACCGCCACCAACTTGTTCTTTGCCAATCAATGTTACGTTTGCTGCTTTGACCATTGCATCTGCTGCTTCGATTGCTCCAACTAACCCTTTTGTTTCGATCATTCCTAATGCATTTGCGTTCATAATATACTTCCTCCTAAAATGTTTTAATTATTTTTTTGATAGGTATTCCTGATAAATCTATATACATAATATTAAAAAATATTATTGTAACTTGGCTAAAATCCGCTCTACTAATGTATCCACTAGCTGTTCTTCATTAAATCCTGATGACGATACCGGCTGTTCTCTTAAATCCTCAAGCTCACGGACACCATAAGCAATTCTACGAACATTGAATAAATTCGCTGGACTGATATTGTCTGAAGTCGAACTTCCACCAACAGCCCCGCAACCTAAGGTCAAAGCTGGAGCTAAATTAGTTGTCGCTCCAATCCCGCCTAGAGCACCTGGTGTATTGACCAGCACTCGGGAAACGGGCTTTTTCAACCCAAATTGACGGATCACTTCATCATTTTGAGAATGGATCATCATCGTATGCCCGGCGCCTTCATGGTACAAAATATCCATCGCCAATTCGCAGGCTTCTTCCCAATTTCCAACTGTATAAAAAGCTAGGATCGGTGCTAATTTTTCTCTGGAATAAGGAACCTTATGTCCAACTTTGGTTTCCTCAGCAATCAGGACACGTGCCTCTTTTGGTACAGATAGATGCGTCAATTCTGCAATTGCCTGAACTGATTTTCCGACGATTTGCGGATTCATACTGCCATTAGGGCGCATGATGTATCGTTCTAATTGTGCGGACTCTTCTGGTGATAAGAAGTAGGCTCCTTGTTTTTTCAACTCAGCGATAACCGCTGCTTTGTTGCTTGTTTCAGCAATGATCGACTGCTCTGACGCACAGATTGTTCCATTATCGAAGGTTTTGGAGTCCATGATTCGTTTGACCGCTAATGGAATATCTGCACTTTTTTCGATATACGCAGGACCATTGCCTGGGCCAACGCCAATTGCAGGAGTGCCTGAAGAATAAGCGGCTTTGACCATTGCTGAACCACCAGTCGCAAGAATCAATGATGTATATTGGTGCTTCATCAATTCCGCTGTTCCTTGCATCGTTGGTTTGAGCATACAGCCGATCGCTCCTTTTGGACAACCGGCCTTTTCTGCTGCTTTAGAGATGACTTCAACAGTTGCCAAAATAGCTTGAAGCGCATTCGGATGAGGAGAAAAGACAATCGCATTTCCCGCTTTGATAGCGATCAAGGCTTTATAAATGACTGTTGAAGTTGGATTTGTTGAAGGGATCAAGCCGGCAACTACTCCAACTGGAACAGCGACATCAATGACTTTTTGCTCTTTATCTTCATTTAAAATGCCTACTGTTTTCATTTCTTTGATCGAATCCCAGACAAATTTTGATGCGAAGCTATTTTTTACGACTTTGTCCTGCCAAATGCCAAAGCCTGTTTCCTGATGCGCCATTTTAGCCAGTTTTTCTCTGGCTTCGTATGCTGATACTGCAATCGCTTCACAAATTCGATCGATTTGTTCTTGACTCATTTTGGCTAAGCTTTCTTGCGCTGCTTTTGCCTCTGTCAGCAGATTTCTGACTTCCTGGATAGAAGCCAAGTCTTTATCAAGTGTTGTCATTTTTTAGGCTCCTTATTTTCTATCTTTTTTTGGATTTTTCTTTTTCGGTACTGTTTTTTCCTTTTCAAGTTTTTCATCTTGCTGAAGTTCAGCTGACTCTGCTTTAATTTCCTCTGTTTCAGTTACAGGTGCTGATTCTTCTGTCACCGTTGGTTTGTCCATTAAAAGTTCTTGTACTGCAATGTCCATTCTTGGAATCACATGACTAGCACGTAGGCAACCCAGTTTTTCGGCAACGATTTTTCCAGCATCTACAGCAGCTGTGATTGCCGCAACATCTCCAATCAACTCCACGGTCGTGATTCCGCCTTTGATTTTCTCAGACTTTAATAAATGAACGTTGGCGGCCTTCAACGCAGCATCTGCTGCACTGACAGCACCTAAATAGCCAGTTACTTCGATCATACCTAAAGCTTCTAACTTCATTGATTTTCACTTCCTTTAATACGTCGTCGGATTTTCAGCAACCATTGCTACCGCTTCTGCAAAAGCATCACATGCTGCTTTACACGCTGACTGACTGCCGCTTAATAATCCTCCGCCGAAATTGGTTTCAGATGGCGGACCGTAAAATGCAGCAACTTCAACATCTGCAGCTTTTAAAGCTGCATCTAATCCATACATTGCTTCTAACGGCGGTGCAATCAAGTAGGCCAACGCTGAACCTTCTGAGATACCTGCTTCTTTCGAAAGATGTGTTCCTGTTCTCGATACACAGTGGGCAAAATACGGAATGGAATCATCTTCATTTGCACTGTAAAAGCTTGCCCCTGTTTCAATTTCCTGAACCGCTACGGCTAAACCGCTTTTTACTTCTGCTGGACTTGGTCCCGCTAAAATCCCGATCACCTCACCAGCTAATTTCGTCGTCGCATTGTCGGCGCCGCCGTAAAAACTCTTCGCATAGACCACATCTACTGCTGCAGCTTTAGTTGCTTCATCTAAAGCAACATAGGTTACATCGTCACAAGTTGATGTGATCAGCCCTAGACTACGATGATCTGGCCCTAGACCAAGAGCTTCAGCCATTGAAGGAGCGACATTTGAAATCACTTTGACACTCAGTACACTTGCACCTAAACGTTCATTTTTCATACGTTAATCCTCTCCTTATTCCACTTCTTTCAGGTCGATCCCTGATTTTTTATGTTCCAGCATTTTATGGATCAGCTCTGCAATATAGGCACCTGCTTCAACTGCCGGTGTACCGCCTTTATGAATATTTGAAATGACGGTTCTGCGGGCTTCCGGCATTCCCACCGTTGGTTTGTATGCGATATAGGCACTCATTGATTCAGCTGTGACTAGGCCAGGACGTTCGCCAATCAAATAACAAACGACCTCTGCTCCTGTCAATTCAGCAATTTGGTCCATCGCCGGTACTCTAGCATGTTTGATAAAGACGACCGAATCGCTATCAAAATCCAAGTTGAACATTTTCAACCCCTGTTTGATCGAAGGTAAAATTTCTTTGATATTTGCTTCGATCGCAGCAGAGCTCAGACCATCACCAACGATGACTTGTACTTTTTGATTTGGTTTGACATTTTCTTTGATTTTCTTCGTGTTCTCTTCATCAAATTGACGACCTAAGTCTGGACGTGTAACATATTCGTCTTTATCCTGACATTTTGTCGCTGCTTCGATAAAATTCATTTCTTTGATCAAATCATCCGACACATAAGAAAATACGGCATCTTGTGCAGCGGCATGATCGGCACGAAAGCGCAGCATCGATTGTGTTTTATAACGTGGACCACTACGCCATAAACCTAAACGGGCAGGTGTTTTTGCTTTCATTTTTAAATAACCGTCTCGATCGACCGGATTCGGGATCAAGAATTGTTTGCGAATATCGACTTCGGTAATATCATCGATGACTCCTTCTTCGATTTGAGATTCAGCTTTTGAGTGAATCGGTTCTGCTACACGTTCTTTTGGTTCTGCGATCGTATTTGTTTCCGTCATTTCTTCCAAAATAGATACGATCAGCGATTTGATTTCATTGTTATCCACCATTTATTCTGTTCACTCCCTTTATTTTTTTAAGAATACAGAAGCATCGCCAGCTAGATCGGTTAATTGACCATTCGCCATGAAGCCCATTTTTTCCATCCATTGTTCAAACTCTTTGATCGGACGTTTATTCAGCATCGAACGAATCGTTGCTGTTTCATGAAACCCAGTAGTTTGATAGTTCAGCATCACGTCGTCTCCATGAGGGATCCCCATCACAAAGTTCACGCCGGCTGTCCCTAATAACGTCAATAAATTCTCCGCATCATTTTGGTCCGCTTTCATATGATTGGTATAGCAAACATCACAGCCCATTGAAATGCCGGAAAGTTTCCCCATAAAGTGATCTTCTAATCCTGCTCTGATGACCTGTTTTGAATCGTATAAATACTCCGGCCCAATAAAGCCAACTACCGTATTGACCATAAACGGGTCAAATCGTTTAGCAAATCCATAGCAGCGCGCTTCCATCGTTACTTGATCGACACCGTAATGCGCATCTGATGAAAGTTCGGAACCTTGCCCCGTTTCAAAGTACATCACGTTAGGACCTGCCACTTGTCCTTGCTGTAAGGCCAAATGTTTTGCTTCAGTGATATCACCTGCATTAAAACCAAATGCTGTGTTTCCTTTTTCAGAACCAGCAATCGATTGAAATACTAGACCAGTTGGTGCTCCTTGACGCATCGCTTCCATTTGTGTTTTGACATGTGCCAAGACACAGGTCTGCGTTGGGATTTCCCACTCGCTTCTAAATTCTTCAAATTTGTCTAAAATCCGCTTCACACTTTCAGTCGAATCATCTACCGGATTAAGACCGATCACAGCATCTCCGATTCCATAAGATAAGCCTTCCATCACACTGGCCATGATGCCGTCCACATCATCTGTCGGATGATTTGGCTGCAGACGAACAGAGAAACGTCCAGCTTCACCGATCGTTGTATTCGCTGTTTTGATGATGTTGATCTTCTGTGCAGCATAAATCAAATCTAAGTTAGACATCAATTTAGCAACTGCCGCAACCATCTCAGAGGTCAAACCTCTAGCGACTTGTTTAATGTCATAATCAGTTGTTTTAAAGTCTAAAAGCCACTCACGCAATTCTTCTACTGTCCAATGCTTGATGCGGTCATATGCTCTTTGATTGACGTCATCGATGATGATTCGTGTCACTTCATCTTCTTCATAAGGCACCGCAGGATGATTGAATAGATCCTCCATCGTCAGCTGAGCTAAAACCACCTTAGCTGCCACCCGCTGTTCTGAAGACTCCGCTGCAACTCCTGCCAGACGATCCCCTGATTTTTCTTCATTTGCTTTGGCCATCACATCCATCACAGAATTAAACTGATAGACTTTGCCAAATAATTTTGTTTTTAAGATCATAAAAATATTGCCTCCTTTATCACATTTATAATTAGAAAACTTATGCCTTACTCAAACACCAATGTTTTCACTACCACAGGTAAAATACTTCCCTGAATGACCGGCATCCCAATATCGATGTAGTCGCCATTTTCCACTTGAATGCCGTCAAGACAAACAAAGGGATACTCTTTTGGCAAATAATTGTATAATGCTTGCCCCAACGATTTTGCGTTATCCTCTTCTACGATCACGATCAGTGGAAACCCCTGCGTCAGCTGATTTTTAAATCCTTCCACAATCGTCTTTGCAGTCGTCGTGATTTGTGCAAAGGTTGGATTTTTTTTCCCCAATAAGCCTAAGGCCACTGCCTGCTGCTCATTATTGACAGCAAACCAGTCCAGCTTTTCTTGAATGATCGAAGCAAGTGCTTCTTCATTTAATTGTTCATCGCTTTGAGACAGTTTTAAGACGGGTAAATTTTTGATTGGCAATACCTTGGCATCATAAGTGATCGTACTGCCACTGACTTTGGTTGTATGTGATCCTGCTCCGACAACTGTTGCTCGAATAGTTTCAACCGAAGCGATCACTTGCTTTTCTTTGAAAAGGCGAGAATTCGCTAGTGCTTTTCCTAACAACACGCCAATATCCCCATATTCAAACAAATTTTTGTTTTTTGAATCAAGACAATCGGCGACACCGCCTGAAAATGATACACAGCGAATCGGTTGATTTAGCTTCAAGCCTTTATTCGTGATCAATAACTGGTAGTATGGATTTTGATCGCCAATTCCTACACTATTTTCCAAGACGGAAACCAATATTTGGATGATCGGATCTAACAGCTCTGCTGATGCAGTCATGCCTTCTTCGATCGTCCATTGCTCTTTTTGAATGATCTCCTTCAGTTTTGGCGCAATATACTCAATTTGTTTGGTCTGCGGTGATATCCGAATCAGCCGTCCGCCAATATCAAAACAGGCTGTATCCAATAGTTCGTCATCATTAAAAAGGACCAAATTCGTTGTACCGCCGCCGATATCGAGATTTACTACACTTGTATGATATTCTTTGGAATAGCTTTGGGCACCCGCACCTTTGCCTGCGATAATACTTTCAAGGTCAGGACCTGCTGTCGCGACCACAAAGTCACCAGCATATCCGCTCATCGCCTGCAATACAGAATTAGCATTCTCCTTGCGGGCAGTCTCCCCTGTAATGATCACTGCACCGATTTGAATCTCACTTTTTTTGATCCCTGATCGTTTGTACTGTGTATCTAAAAACTGCTTGATTCTCTCAACATCTATTATCCGTTGCTCCTTTAGCGGCGTAAAAATGATTTCGCTGCGAAAGATGACTTCTTTTTTTGTTATTTCAACTCTAGGAATCGTGAACGCCGAAGCCATATTATTCATCGTCAATTTTGAGATGACCATTTGTGTGGTGGATGTTCCTAGATCGATCCCTACACTCAACATCGATTCTGCCATTCGTTTTTCTTCCTCCTTTCTAAGAAAAAAAGCGCTCAAAAAAACTTTCAAAGTTTTTTTGAGCGCCTTTGCTCGATTTAGACGAACAGCATTGTTCGTCTGTGTGATTATTTTTTGAAATAAAAAGCGGTTTTTGTTCCCTTTGAATCGGATTGAACGTCTAATTTGCCTCTTAGTTTTTCTCTGACATAACTAGTGACGATTTGCAATCCGAGATTATTTTGTTTGATATCATCTTTTGGATAGCCGACACCATTATCTTCGATCGAAATGTAAACATAGCCTTCTTTTTGTGACACGTCAACGTTGATCTGTCCTTGTTTGCGGCCATTGAAGGCATGATCATAACAATTTTGGATGAGTTCATTGACAACAAGAGCAATCGTGACAACCACATCACTGCTCAAAATCAGTTCTTCATCGATAGTTGCTTCGATCGTAATGTGATACAAGTCTTCATAACAGCGATGCATGTTTTCGATCACAGAATCAAGGACCGCTTTTAATGAAATATCGTCTTCTAGTTGTTTTGATAGTAGTTCATGCGTGCGGGCAATGGCCATGATCCGGTAAACACTTTCTGTGAGTACTTTTTTTGCTTCATCAGTGGAACAGCGTCTCGCTTGGATACTTAAGATCGATACCACACTTTGCAGATTGTTTTTGACGCGATGATGGATTTCTTTGATCACGACAGCTTTATCACTGATCTCTGCTTCTTTTTTTCTGACCTCTGTCACCTCGTGAATGATCACGATCACTGTACCTTCAACCTCATCAAAAATGTATTTCATTTCAAAATACAAGTTACCAAATTTGATTTCTTTTTCCATCGAGCCAGCACCGCCATTACGAGAACGCAGATAGTTCAGCTGTTCAAAGGTCGACATATCCAAGGATAAATTATCATAATGCATTCCTAAAATATCATCAAGATAGCCAAAACCATGATAATAGGACTCCGCCGCGCGATTCATTTGTACCAGATAGCCAGTCGCGTTAAAGATCAAAATACCTTCATCGATATTGTCAGTGACAAATTCTTTTGAGGTGATCGAAATTGGATGACTACGATTTTGTTCGATACCATTTTGAGCAACAAGAAAATGTTTCATTTTTTCATCGACTGAATCTTCTACGATCACAACGCCAATATTTTTTTTCTGATTGCGAATCGGATACACCCGCTGACGAACCATGACATCTTCTTGCGAACGGGCTAAAAGTCCGACTGTATTCAACGAAGTTTCAAAGGTACGATAAACAGCCGCTTCATTTTTGCGCTTTGCTTTTTGTCCGACGATATCTTTTGAATACAATGACTTTTTCGCAAGCGGCGGACGTTGGAAAACAACAATAGCATCTCCAGTCAATCCATTCATCACATCAATAAATACATCATTATCCGGATATAATTTTCTTGCTAAAATTTGTTCTGCCTGACTGATCAGCTCATCGATATCTTCGTGCGAAAGCACCGTGTACTCCTCACACAATAAGCGAAGTCTTTTCATTTCATCATTCATCAGCAACCACAAACATTTCTGCAATTTCTGCGATCGGGCAGCGTTTGTTCATACTAAGATCTCTTAACAACTGATACGCTGAATCCTCTGAAAGATTTTGTTCTTCCATGATGATCCCTTTGGCTTTTTCAATCAATTTTCGTTCGGACAATTTTTTAGTCAACTTTTCAAGTGACACTTCATATTCTCTCGTTTTCGTTCCATTGGCGATGGCCACTTCAACCATCGGCGTCAATGATTTTTCCATGATCGGTTTCACAAGATACCCACTGACACCATATTTTTTGGCTTTCTCAATGTTTTCTTTATCACTGTATGCGGTCAAAAGAATCACTGCTTTGGCATACCTCTCAGCTAATATTTTCTTACTTGCCTTCAAACCGTCTAAAAGCGGCATACTGATATCCATGATCACTAAGTCGGGGTGCTGTTGTTTACACATTTCGATCGCTTCGATCCCATCTGCTGCTTCTCCTACGACAGTGTAGTTTTCCGCTTCCAACATTCCCCGGATATCCATTCTTGTAATAGGTTCATCGTCGACAATGACAATTCTTCCGTTCATAATGGTTCATCCTTTTCTCTTATGTTTTTGTTATATGTGTTTCATTAAATCCTAAAATATTCCCTAATCCCGCTAAGACTTCTGCTAAGGCAGATTCTACTGAGGCGATGTCTCCGGTGATCACAACTGAACCACTGAAACGGTCGATAAAGCCAATTTTGATATCTCCTGCTTTTGTTGCAATATCCACTGCAATGATCGCAGCTTCACTCGGCGTGATCGTTAAAATACCGATCGCATTTGTTTCAACATCCACCAGTCCTAATTTTTCATAGATCTCCGGATTTGGATTAGCGATAATATGAGCCAGCGTGATTTGTTTGCCTGGTACATACTCTTGAATCATACGTTGTTTTTCAGCCATGATCTTTCCCTCTTTTTCTCAGCTCATTAACACTATCATGGTTCTTTTTTTTGGACAACCCCATTTTATAAATAAGCTGCTTATTTGATCTTTTCCAAAATCTGCAAAATATCCGCTTTCGTTGGAACCTTTGGATTCGTTGCTGTACAGCCATCTTTTAAAGCACTCTTAGCAATTTCTTCTTTAAACTGTTGGAAATGTTGATCAGAGACACCAGCTTCTTTTAGCGTATTTGGCATTGCTAGTTGCTGTTTCAAACGCTTGATCGCTCGTACCAATTGTTTGACACCCGCTCTGCCAGTCGATTTTTCATGACCTAAAAGAGTTGCAAGATATGCATATCTTTCTGCTGTTCGTTGATCATACTCTTTAGAAACCGTACCGCAGCCAGCATTAAATTGAATAACTTCTTCTAACAGTAAGGAATTCAAACGACCATGAGCGACATGCAGTTTTGCTCCTGCAGCATGGGCAATACCATGATTGATCCCAAGTGAAGTCAGATTGAATGCCATTCCAGCTATACAAGAGGCATAATGCATTTGCTCACGTGCATGGATATTCTCTCCATTTTGATAACATTGCACTAAATTCTCGAAGACTAAAACGACAACTTTCTCACATAAGGCATCTGAAAATACAGTTGCTTTTGTGGATACATATGCTTCAAGTGCATGCGTCAAAACATCCATCCCAGTATCAGAAGTTATATTTCTGGGTGCACTAATGACCAGCTCAGAAGCTAGATAAGCTTCGTTTGGTTGAATTTCAGATGTTACTAGGGGATACTTCGTTCCTTTTTCCTGATTCGTAATGACTGAAAAATTAGTCACTTCCGAACCAGTCCCGCTTGTAGTCGGGATCACGATAAATGGTAGCTTAGATACTTTCTCAAGCTTCTGACTAAAAAATTTCATTGCTTTGGCTGCGTCGATCGGTGAGCCGCCGCCTACTGCGATCAAAAGTGTTGGGGCAAATTCTGTTAAAGAGTCGATCCCCAAAATAACATTTTCGATCGGCGGATCAGGGATCACGTTACTGAAAATTTTTAGCTGATTACTCGGCTGAAAATGCTTTGTGATCTGTTCGATCTTATTTGATTGAACCATAAAAGGATCTGTAACAATGAAAATTCGTTGATTCTCATAAGTGCTTAGTCCCTTTAAAACATCGGCTCCAATATGTAGCGTAGTGGGAAAAGTAATAGTTTCCAATGGTCTGCTCCTTTCATTTCTTCAAAAAAAGCCGCAAAAAAGACAAGGATATCTTTTTCACGGCTTCATTGCTCGTTAAAAACACTACTTCGTGTTTTTTATTCAATTTAGTTTTTTGGACACAAAAAATAGGCTTCAACCGTTGCGGTGTACTTCGTCGTACATCTCTCACATTTTTGTGTGTTCTTTCGTAGCTGTATGCTAAAAAAAACGCTCCATGTGCCCTATTGTCTTGCCTCGAAACAATAGTACGGGGTATTGAAACAGAAAGACCTGACTTATAGCATAGCTGCTCATTACAGTGGCGGGACCGTATTGGAATCTAACCAAACTTCCATCTAAATCAATACATATTCAATTTCTACACTTGTATGATAGCACACTCAAAAAAAAGAAACAAGTTTTTTTCTAGTAATTTTTTCCCCTAAAAGGAAAGCTTTTTCGTTATAATAGAGATATCTCAACTAGAAAGCAGTGAAGTTAGTGAAAACAGAACGTTTACTCGGAATCATCATGATTCTTTTAGATAGAAAACAAATCAGCGCAACAAAGCTGGCTGAACTATTCGAAGTCTCTGTCCGGACTATTTACCGCGATATCAACTCTCTAAGCGAAGCTGGTGTCCCTGTCACTGCTTTACCGGGTGTAAATGGCGGCATTCAGATCATGGACAACTACAAGATCGATAAACATTTTTTTACTTCAACTGATATTACCTCTTTATTGATCGCTTTAGAAAGTTTGTCCAGTAATGTTTCAGCGGTTCAAGCAAACCAAACGGCTGAAAAAATCAAAACCCTTGTACCTGACCATCTTTCAGAAGAAATCAAGTTAAAGTCCCATCAAATCTCTATCGATTTAACACCTTGGACAAGCAATCAACCACTACAGCCTTTTTTAGAGACCATTAAATCAGGGATGGAACGGCATCAATTATTGCATTTTGACTATTCAGATAATCAAGGCATGAAAACCACAAGGACAGTCGAACCTTATCGCCTCGTCTTAAAAGAGATCAGCTGGTACCTACAAGCTTTTTGCTTGGAAAGAAACGATTTTAGAACCTTTAAGCTCTCTCGAATCAGCTATCTAGATTTACTAGAAAAGGCGTTCACTCCTCGAGAATTCCAGCCTAAACCTTTAGGAAAAGAACCGTTTTATGGTAAAAAATGGACGACCATTACTTTGAAAGTGACTTATAAAGTAATGGAGCAACTAGTAGATAAATTCGGTCAGCTAGATTTCATTGAAACACCAGAAGTTGATAAAATAATTGTCGAATTTCCCTTTATGGAAGATGACTTTGGTTATCATTTATTGATGGGTTTTGGCAATCAATGTGAATGTCTGGGTCCTGATCATGTTCGCGATGAACTAAAGCGCCGGTTTGAAGAACTACTTCATATTTATCAGAATTAAAAAAATCTCAGCTCATATGATTACCGTATGAGCTGAGATTCTTTTATTTTTTCTTTTTGCCGCCAAAAGCATCTTTCATCTTATCAAAGAAACCTTCATCTTGTTGTTCTTCTACTGTTTGACCGCCTGCTTTTGCAAACGTCCGCAATGCTTCTTTTTGTTCTTCGTTCAAGTTTTTCGGCGTGATGATCTTCACTTTGACATGTTGATCACCATTGGCACCACCACGTAAACGCGGCGCACCTTTTCCTCTTAAACGGAAGTTGGTCTCAGTTTGTGTACCTGCTGGGATTTTTAATTTAACATCGCCATGAACTGTTGGTACTTTCACTTCGTCCCCAAGCGCTGCCTGTACAAAGCTTAACGGCAAGTCATAATAGATCTCAGACCCTTCACGATCGAAGATATTGCTATCCTCCACACTAAAGACAACATACAAATCACCATAAGGTCCGCCATTCATACCAGCTTCCCCTTGATTAGCTAATCGCATTTGTTGTCCGTCTTCTACACCTGCTGGTACATTGACTTTGACTTTATGCGCTTTTTTCTCATGCCCTGTACCATGACAAGTTGGACATGGATCCTTGATTTCTTTTCCTGTACCACGGCAGACATCACAGGTTTGACGACTCATCACGCGACCAAGTGGTGTTTGACGTTCAACATTGATCGAACCTGAACCATGACATTTGTGACACGTTTCTGGATGTGTCCCCGGTTTGGCACCATTACCGCCGCAGGTACTACAATTGTCTTCACGATTGTATTTAATTTCTTTTTCGACACCAAAAATCGCTTCTTCAAATTTAAGTGTGACAGTGTATTGAAGATCAGCACCTTGTCTTGGCGCAGTTGGGTCCACAGTTCGTGAGCCGCCGCCAAAGAAGGAATCAAAAATATCCTCGAACCCACCGAAACCGCTGCTGCTAAATCCGCCGCCACCAAAACCGCCGAAACCACCGCCACCGCCATAATTAGGATCTGTTCCCGCATGACCGTATTGATCATAGGCTGCTTTTTTCTGTGGATCACTTAAGATTTCATAAGCCTCAGAAACTTCCTTGAACTTTTCTTCAGCATCTGCTTCTTTGTTGATATCTGGGTGATATTGTTTTGAAAGCTTACGATATGCTTTTTTTATTTCATCATCTGAAGCACCTTTAGACAGACCCAGTACTTCATAATAATCTCTTTTAGCCATTAGTTCCCCTCCAACTATTATTCCATCTATAAAAGAACCGACATCTGTTTATTTCGATAAAAACATCGTTGTAATCATACCACAAATTAAGTAAAAGCAAAATAGCTTCCCTTAATTTGTGCGCCTTTTCCCTTATAAATAAAGATAGGCAAAGAGTGCGTGACAAAACTAAAAATCAGTTTTGCTTCGCACTCTAAACCCGAATAAACGGCAAGAAAAAAGCAGCTCCTTCGGAAATAAGTTGAAATTCACAAAAATTTGAAGAGCAATTTTCATGAATTTCCCCTTATTTCTCGGAGCTAAACGCTTTTGTCTCGGCCTACTTGCCAGCTTGTTACGAACAATGATTATTTATCGTCGCCTTCTACTTCTTCAAAGTCAGCATCTACAACATCGTCTGCTCCACCTTGGGCAGCTTCAGGATTTTCTTGTGCTTGTTGTTGTGCTGCTTGTTCATAAAGTTTAACTGTTAAGTTTTGTACGATTTCGTTTAATGAATCACGTTTTGCTTTCATTTGTTCGATATCGTTGGCTTCAACAGCAGCTTTCAATTCATCACGAGCGTCTTCTGCTTTCTTCACTTCATCTGCATCGACTTTGCCTTCTAATTCTTTCAATGTTTTATCAACAGTGAATAGTAAAGCATCCACATCGTTACGTAGATCAACCTCTTCTTTACGCGCTTTATCTGCTTCTGCATTAGATTCAGCGTCTTTCACCATACGTTCGATTTCTTCATCTGATAAACCAGAAGATGATTTGATCGTGATCGTTTGTTCTTTTTGTGTTCCTAAATCTTTGGCACGTACGTTTACAATACCGTTTTTATCGATATCGAAGCTTACTTCGATTTGAGGCACACCACGAGGAGCAGCTGGAATATCAGTCAATTGGAAACGACCTAATGTTTTGTTGTCTGCTGACATTGGACGTTCCCCTTGCAATACATGGATATCTACGGCTGGTTGGTTGTCTGCTGCTGTAGAGAAGACTTGTGATTTACTTGTTGGAATCGTTGTATTACGATCGATCAATTTAGTAAACACACCACCCATTGTTTCGATACCTAATGATAATGGCGTAACGTCTAGTAAAACAACGTCTTTCACATCACCAGTGATAACGCCACCTTGAATAGCTGCACCCATCGCAACTACTTCATCTGGGTTTACTGATTTGTTTGGTTCTTTGTTTGTTTCTTTACGTACAGCTTCTACAACTGCTGGAATACGAGTTGAACCACCGACTAAAATTACTTCATCGATTTCAGATGGATTCAAACCAGCATCTTTCAACGCTTGACGTACAGGTGTTTTTGTACGTTCTACTAAATCACTTGTCAATTCATCAAATTTTGCACGAGTCAAGTTCATTTCTAAGTGCAATGGACCAGCATCTCCTGCTGTGATAAACGGTAAGCTGATTTGAGTTGATGTCACACCTGATAAATCTTTTTTCGCTTTTTCAGCAGCATCTTTCAAACGTTGAACAGCCATTTTATCTTGTGATAAGTCAATGCCGTTTTCTTTTTTGAATTCAGCTACCATGTGATCGATGATTTTATTATCAAAGTCATCTCCACCTAATTCGTTATCTCCGGCTGTAGATAGTACATCAAAGACTCCGTCACCTAATTCAAGGATCGATACGTCAAAAGTACCACCACCAAGGTCAAATACTAAAACTTTTTCGTCTTTATCTGTTTTGTCTAAACCATAAGCTAAAGCTGCAGCTGTTGGTTCGTTAACGATACGTTCAACTTCTAAACCAGCGATTTTACCAGCATCTTTTGTTGCTTGACGTTGTGCATCGTTAAAGTAAGCTGGCACAGTGATAACCGCTTTATCTACTTTTTCGCCAAGGTATTCTTCTGCAAACCCTTTTAGATATTGTAAAATCATCGCAGAAATTTCTTGCGGAGTATAAGATTTGCCATCTGCTTCTACTTTGAATCCTGCTTCACCCATGTGACGTTTGATTGATGAAATTGTATGTGGGTTTGTAACAGCTTGACGTTTTGCTACTTCACCAACTTGGATTTCACCGTTTTTGAACGATACAACAGAAGGTGTTGTACGATTTCCTTCTGGATTAGCAATGATTTTTGCTTCTCCGCCTTCTAATACTGCAACTGCTGAGTTTGTTGTTCCTAAGTCAATACCAATAATTTTACTCATAATTAATGATCTCCTATCTCTGTTTTGATTTTTGTTGTATTCAATTTATATCATGCAAGTTTTCGTTTTGTCACTATTGTGCAACAACAACCATACTCGCTCGTAAAACACGATCATGTAGCTTATAGCCTTTTTGCAGCACTTCCACGATTGTATCTGCTGGTGTATCATCGGTTGCAGGAATCGTTTGGACTGCCTGATGTAAATTAGGATCAAAAGATTCGCCCATTGCTGGGATTTCTTCAATTCCTTCTTCTTTCAACGCTGCTTGAACACTCTCCAGAACCATCGCGATTCCTTTTTTCAAGCTTGCACCTTGTTCATCATCGACTTCGATAGCCATTGCACGTTCTAGATTATCGATCGAAGGCAATAACTTTTTACCTAGATCCTGCGAACGATACCGGACAAGCAATTCACGTTCGTTCTTAAAGCGATTGCTCATATTAGCAATCTCTGCACGAGCTCTTAAAAATTTATCTTCCATTTCAGATAATTCATCTTGAGCTGTTTCAAGTTCTGATTTTTCAACTTCTGTTTCAGTTGTTTCAGAGACGACTGATTCATCGACTGAATTCGTCTGTTCTTCTTGTAATTCTTCATTAGTCTCTTCTTTACTCACTCTGGCAACTTCCCTTCTCATTTCCGTAGAATCAAAATTCTATATTTTTACTTTTTACTTATTCATCAAGGAAACGATAATAAGCTCCAAGTTTTGACGCTAATTCATGACGAAATACATCGACTAAGCCAAACATTTTTGAATACGGCATGCTTGTCGGTCCTAATAATGCGATCGTCCCTTTCCCATGTCCTGCTACTTCATACGATGCAGTGATCATACTCATATTATCCAATAGATCATTCCCAATCTCTGAACCGATTCGAATGGCGATCTTCGCGTCATTTTGTTCATCTGCCGTCAATAAATGTGTGATCGCATCTGTGTTTTGCATAAATGAGTACACAGATTTCAATTGATCCAAATCATTTTGCACACCAAAGTTAAATAAATTCATTCGACCACTGACAAATACTTTTTCTTCAAATGCATGTCCTAACATAGCATCAAACAAATTCATCATCCCATCTGGTGTTTGGAAATAACGATGTAAAATCATCGGTATCTCAGTCCGCAAACGATGGTACACGGTCAAAAGCGGCTGCCCAACTAATTTATCGTTGATGATCTGTGTCATCTTCTCTAGATCCTGACTGGAAACTGAAGCTGGTACCGCAAAGACCTGACTTTCGACATTGCCTTTGTCCGTCACGATGATCGCGATGATCTGGCGTTCATTCAAAGGAACGATTCGAAAACCGGTCAAGCGCCGCTCTTTCATTTCAGGTCCTAAAGAAAACGCTGTGTAGCTGGTCAATTCAGAAAGAATCTCTGCCGATTGCTCAATGATATCATTGATTTCGTGAAACTCTTTGCCAAAGGAATGACGGATTGTCTGTAATTCCTCATGTTCAATTTCTGTTGGACGCAATAAATGATCAACGTAATAGCGATAACCATCCATTGAAGGAATTCGACCAGAAGAAGAATGCGTCTTTAGCAGCAGCCCAAGCTCTTCTAAAGCTTTCATATCGTTACGAATAGTTGCTGAACTGGACTGGATTCCTTCTTCCATCAACTTCTTTGATCCAACGGGCATTCCTGTGTTTGTGTATTCCTGGATGATAAGTCGCAAAATATTCTTTTGTCTGTCTGTTATCATAGTTACCACCCTTCATTAGCACTCATGTTATTCAAGTGCTAATACAAGTATTAATATAGCAAGTTCTTTCTGAATTGTCAAGAGAAAAACATACTTTTTTAGCACTCTCTTGCCAAGAGTGCTAAAAAATTTTTATTCATCTCTTTTATGAAGAAACGATCGCTTTTCCTCAAAAGTCAAAAGGCGCTTGAATGATTTTTACACAATCATTCAAGCACCTTTTTTCTGTTATCTTGTTGGATCTTCTGTTAATGTCCATGTAACTGTAGAAGTATAGCTTTTAGATTTCACTTGGCCTGGTCTAACTTTAAGCAATAGGCCGTCATCTTTTGGCATCAGCAGCTTATAATCAGAAGAGGCAGTCTCTTCATTTCCAGTATAAACAATAGAGCTATTTGAAGCAGAAACAAATTCTTCCACACCATTACGGCGATTGATTAGAATATCAGAAACTGCTTCTCCATCAGATGTTTTGAAATTATCCGCTATAACAGTCAGTGTCCAATTTACACCTAAAGATGTATCTAATGTGATTGCAACTGGATCAACTTTATTGACATAGGATAACTTGGATCGAATCGGTGTCTGTTCAAAATCGATTTCACTTGGGATATTCAAGATATTTAAATCCCCACCAACCTCAACTTGAATTTTTCTTGACACTTTTCCACTAGATCGTCCCGTCACTTCGATCGTCGCTTCATAAGTACCTTCCTGTGGTTTTACCGTCGTACTGATTATTTGTGCATCGGTTGACGTACCATCGTTCATAAACCATGATTTAAGCTCTGATTTTTCTGCGATCAGCGCAAATAGTTCTGCTTCTGTAGCAGCTTTTTGAACTTGGCGAATCGACAGCTCAACATTTTTTACATCGGTTGCTACTAACTCTGTATCATTGAAAACAGTATTATCACCATAAATGTTTGTTGGTACCTCTAAATCAATATTATCGACGCTTGATGTTTCTTTATCAGCTAAATTGATTTTTGACCAAACAAAACCGATTTTGCTTGTATCCGGCTCTCCGTTTTCTTGATAGGTCAAAATCGGCGGTGTATGGATCGTATTATGGGATTTAATCAATTTATCGATAGCCATTAAGTCCAACGAACTGTCTAAAGGCGTTTTAACAATAGCCACTTCGGCAGTTAATTTACGCATTTCAATCGTTATATTTTCTTCATTTGATGCATCATACAAATCATTTTCAGCGTAAAGGCTGACATGGTTTTCACCACTGTGAAGTCTACTTGCATCGATTTTTACTGTACCAGAAATACTTTCTTTATCGCTAAGATCTAATGTTTGGATTTTTTCAGGTTCTTCATCATTGTAAATGATATAAAGATCATCTGAGGTTCCTTCAATATCAGTCAAATCAAAATCGATCGGTGCCAATTCGGTAGCAGTATCATAGTAAAGTGTTTTCTCTGTACTAGCCGTTAATTTTTGTGGTTCTTTTAATCCACCATAGTAATAGTTCGCCCCCACAGTCATTGCTTCTCCTGGCTGAAGTGTTTTTACATCTGTTCCAAATTGATAAAAAGCTTTTGTCTTAGAAAGCAGTGTTGCTCCTCTGTCTCTTGGAGTTCCTTCAATACCTGGTGTTAAGAAATTATTGCCAAAGCGATTTCGATTGTTAATATCGACTGCATTTTCAGTATACAACGTATAGTGGTTATAATCTGTTAGCCATTTCGCTCGTCCATTTTGCAATTCTATATTAAGTTGATCTTTATAGTAGTCATCTCTATAGAAAAAGCCACGATCATTTCCCAAACTTTGCATCACTGGGTATCCACCACTTTGAGTTTGAGAGCTTGAAAAAATCTCACCATATTCCATGATTCCCATATCGATTGCTTCCGAGGTATTGTTATAAAATTTATACCGAACTTCTCCAGCCCCTTTTCGTTTATCGATGAGAATAGACATAACCACATCAAAACCATCATTTGTATACATAACAGCTTTCAATTCTCCATAGCGCTCTTCAATGTTATCTTTTTTAAAGAAATACATTTCCTTTGTCATTTGATAGGCAATACTATTGATACCTGTTCGTCTCAAAACACCATATGGGCTGTCTGCATTGGCAGTATCATATCGAATCCATTTTCCATTGACATATGGATTTATACTTGTATTTTCAAAGCTGCCTGAACCTGATAAAATACCATCTGCCAGGAATGATTTTCGACCAATATTATTTTCTAAATTGAAGCTTGCCCATATCAAAGGTTCAAAATAGTAATGTCTTTCTGGTGTCAATGTCGTATTCCCCACAGTTGCAAAGTTATTTGCAGACATCCCTCTAAAACCAAAAGCAGCATTTACTCCTTCTTTTGCATCAACATGAACATCAGAAAGTCGCTGGCTTTTACTCAACTCAGTATAGCTAGCATCAATACCAAAATGACTACGTGTATAATCGATGCCGTGATTGGTTTCAAGCGCTCTAGTTTGTGGACTTGATGCTTTTGCTGAATCTTTTACCTGTGCTTCCGCTTCAGTTTGTTCGGTAGAAGAGGTTTCTGTTTCCATACTTGACTCTTCTGTATCAGCACTCTCTTGCAGTTCTTTCGACTGCGACGATTCTTTTGTTCCAGCAGTTTCTGCTATTTTTTCACTTTGATTCATTTCCTGCGTCATGTCTTCTTTCGCATTCACCGTTTTTATTCTAATTAAATAGACAGCGGTAAGCAATATGGTCAGTATTATGAAAATAAAAAGTATGCGTCTCTTTGTTTTACTCATGTTTATCTATCCCTTTCCAGTGATGTCAAGCTTCTCCCGCTGAAAGTGTCCAGGTAAAAGTTGCACTATAAATACCAGGTTTCTTTTTGGTTTCTCCAGGTACGGTCAGTCCAATTTGTTCAGCAGCACTCTCTTCATCTCCGAAAACACCCAGCCATGTACCGGTTCCTTGTTTTTGCTGCGCATTGATCATTAAAGCCGCATCACCATTCGGCACTAAATGAACAACACCTTGTATGTTTGGCCGGTCACCATCATCAAAGGTCTGCATAATCGGCGACTCAACTATGACTTGTGCCCCTTTAAGCTCAACCCTATCCTTTGTTTGGAACTGATTATTTTGTTTGACTGTCAATGTCCAGCCATTTGCTTTTCCTGTTTTATCTGTCACCTGAAAAAAATTGGGCACTTCTTTTGTTTGACCATCACTTGTTTCCACAACATCTTTTTTCACAGGATATGTAATTTTCTTCGAACTAATTCTCTGGATCGAAAAGTTCCAGTCTGAGATATAATCAATACTTAAAGGCCCCGCTGTATTTTTGTCACTCTTGATCGTTTCGTCTGGATTCATCGGATTGATCGGAGGTACTATTTCTGTGTCTTGCTCGTAATCTATTCCCACATCAGAAATTGCTGCTGTGGCAGAAATAGAATAAAAGCTGGTACTAGAAAACACACATAATGCAGTCAACAAATAATAGATTTTATTCTGCTTCATCCGCTCTCCTCCTCCATCGTTTATTTATTTCCAGCATGATCACTAAAAATAAAAGAGCTACCCCATTTAGAAATAATAAGCGGGAATGTTCAGAACCAGTTGAAGGAAGCTTGCCTTTATTCGCAGGTGTTTCTTCCTTAGCAGTATCAGAGCTATTTTTGACTTGATCGCTCTCAACTAATTCAATCGTTCCATTCGATTGATATTCTGAAGCTTGGACATGTTTAGGTGCTACAAGAAAAATACAACATGCAAACCAGATAATCGTCCATTTTGACATTTTTCTTTTTTTGATCATTTTTTCACTCCCGCTTATATTCTAGGTAGTTTTTTGAATTTATTATTGTTCTTTTTTGTCTCCTTTTTTACGTAGCACAAGTACGATCAATACTAAAAGCAATGCGATTAAAATCGCGATTCCAATCATAATATATAGCATCAAATTTGATGATTTTTCTAAATCAACTGCTTTTGCATTTAATTCTTTCGCTTCCTTCGCATCTATTGTAAAGTTTTTTACCCAATGATATTCTTCCCCGTTCGCTAACGCATCCATTTCTAATCGATACACACCTGCTTTAAACTCTTGATTGTCCCATGAAATGGCATAATCAAAGTTGGAATTGGGAACCATCCGCATGTCTTCTTTTTTTGTCTGATGAAGAACTTCTTTTCCTTTTTCCGTATAAATACGAGCGTCCACTTTAAAATTTTTGACGATTTCAGCTGTTGTATTTTGAATATTCGCCTTTACAAAATTGCGATAATTAACTTGTGTCGGCACGATATCATTCAGTTCCAAATGGGTTTTTACTTCATTGTCGTTTTCTCTTAATGAAACACCTACGACATAAGCAAAATTATTTTTTATTTGTACACCGCTATCGGCGGATTTTTCAGTTTTAGTGTCTTTTTCAGCCAGATGAATACCACCTAAAATCAGACCGTCATATTCGTCTTTCGGCATGTCGATATCGATCTTAGCTATTTTACTTTCATTAGGCGCTAAGGTCAGCTCATTTTCATGCGGCTTGGCGATTGTTGAAAAAGGTGTCTTTAATGTGCCGTCATATTTTTTGATCATCGACTGACTATAATCAGCTACTCCATTGTCATTGGTCAAAGCTGTATTCGCATTGATTTCTACAATGATTTCTTCGTCAGTACTATTGCTGACTTCAAGCTCGATCGTTTCTTTTTGTCCGGGGATCATTTTTAAATCAAAATAAGTTTTACTTTTATCCACTTGATTCTCAGGTAAGTTCGGTTTCACTGCAAAACGCATATTGTCAGCAGATGCTGTAATTCCTAATGAAAGTGAGATTATTCCTACAAATAAAATGGAAGTGATTATTTGTATACAAATCAGTGATTTATTTTTGATACTTTTCATTATGTGGTTCCTCATTTCTTTCGATTCGATCTATGTATAGAGGGAAAGTCTAAAAGGACTCTCCACTCTATAAAACCATTGATTTCTCTTATACTTCTGCTGCAGCTAATGTCCAGGTAATGTTAGACGTATATTCTTTGTCCGCAATTTTCTTAGCAGTTCCTGGAACTTTCAATGTCACATCATTATTCACTGCAGTTGGATCAGTTGACGCTGCATCATTACTTATTGGTTGACCAAATGAATAAGACCATGTCGCCATCCCTTGATTTTCCGCTGCAGTCATTACAGTCGCTGCTGAGCCGACCGGAATAGTGACCGTTTGCTGCACCACGCCTGGCGTTGTTTCTGCGGGCATATCTGAAATGGAAACGACTTCTCCATTTGTAATGACTAATTCTGCACCTGTCAGTACCTCATTTTCAGTAGTAGCAAACTCTGAACGTTCGACAGAAAGTGTCCAACCTTCATTAGAACCACGGTTATCCGTAACTTGAATAAAGTGAGGGATGTAAATTGATGTCGCATCCTCAAAATTCCATTTGACTAATGTTGGATGATACTCTTTTGAACTACCAGAGATTTTTTGTTCGCCAAAGCGAAGATTTGATACATAGTCAACTCGAAGCGGACCTTTGCTTCCACCTCCACCTGGTTCTGGATCCGGCTCCCCTGGGTTCGGATCTGGATCCGGTTCACCTGGATTTACTGGCGGTGTTGTTTCGCCATCATCTTCTTTAAATGTCACTTTTGCATCAGATTTTGCTGTTACTTCAACTGGCTCGTCTGCTGCCAAAGCTGTCGGAGCATACGCACCTAAAACCAATGCACTAAGCGTTAGTGTTCCTAAAAGGGATTTTTTTGATAATTTCATTTTGATTTCTCCTTATTGTTTTATGATTTCTATTGCTTAAATTTCTGTTTGGGACAATGTCCATGTTAACTCAGAAACATAAGTTGCTTGATCATTTTTCTTTGATTTTCCGGGCACCTCTAATGTAACACTGCTATTTTTAGCATCAGCTGTTCCATATTCTTGCGCTCCAAAAGCAATCGTATTTGTTCCCATGCCTTTATCTTGAACGGGATTGACAATTGTTTGATCGGTTCCTTGTCCATTTAATACAATCGAACCTTTTGCACTTACTTTGTGATCTGATCCGTTGTCATTTTGAGTATACACTTGATTTTTAGCACCCAAAGTCAGTACAGCACCTTCTAATATATCTCCTGTTACAGCATCTTTAAATTGAGTATTAGAAATTTCCAGTTTCCAACCATCATTTTTTCCACGATCATCTGTTACTTGTACAAAACTAGGCAAGTATAATGTTGTTCCCTCTTCATTTAAATATTCATTATAAGAAGCATGATAGACTTGTGTACTACCAGAAATTTTTCTTTTACCAAAATCAATTTTTGAAACAAAGTCGATCGTTAACGGTCCGTCAATGTCTCCGCCGCCATTTCCGCCACCATCAGGAATTTCAACATCTGGATTTGTCGGATCAACCGGATCGATTATTCCACCGCCTTCGCCGCCATCTCCACCATCTCCATCATCACTGCTGAACTTTATAGTACCTTCAGAATTCGTTTTCCCGCCAACTATCGTTTCTTCTGCAGAAGTCGGTACAGCGTTCGATAGTGCAAATATTGTTAGTACCACGCTTGAAAGTAGATACATTTTTTTAGCTTTCATAATTTCCCCAATCCTTTCATGACCTTCTTAGAAATCCTTCACTTTTTTATAAGGAATGAAAGGAAGCTTATTACTCCCTCTCAACCACAATAAAAAGCATTTTGCAACCAGCACTTCCAACTGTTGCTTCTTGATTATACAAGGTCAATTTTTAGCTTTTTTCCATTTTTTCAGAAATCCTCCCTATTTTTGAAAACAATTTCTATCTAATTTATAATTTTTGGAAAAAATATCATTTTTTTATAAGATAGATTTATTCAGATTTTTCAGTATTTGTACTATAATATCAGGTACTAAGACACAGTAGCCATACATAGAAACACTGCGATAAAATGACATAAAAAGGGGATTTAGTTATGAAGGAATTTATGGATAAATCTTTACTTAGACGGTATCAAACATTAGAATTGATTAACGATGCACCTGACCAGACGCTGCATTCTGATTTACTTTTAGACAAGTTAGGTATTTCTGTCGGCACATTATACAAAGTCATTTCTTCGATCGAAAACGACTTTATTCAATATGATTGTACAGATTCTATCAAGCTGATTTATTTGGAATCGATTCATTCTTATAAATTGGAGATCGCAGAGGATTTCTTTATTCAATTTATTCGTTTGTTCTATTATGAAAATTCGTTAAACTTCAAATTATTAAAGGGACTTCTTTTAAATAATTTAGATGATATCACAGAAACTGCTCAGCGCTTTTTCATCACCTACTCCTCCTTAAGAAGAGAATTATACACTTTAAAGAAAGAGTTTGAAAAATATGGACTGGAGCTTCAATTGAAAAAGAAGATCCATTTAACTGGAAATGAACTGCATATTCGATTATTCTACGCAGTGTTATGTTTGAACTCTTATGGAGGTTATTCATGGCCATTCCATTCAATCCACTTACACGATACGAATGAAATACTTCGGCACATGCCAAAAGAATTTTTTAATTCTGATAGTTTAGATAAAAAAATTCTAGTTGATTATTTTACAGCGGTTTCTCTAGTAAGGGGCCGCTTGAACTTTCCACTAACTGAGGAGTGTTTCAAAACCTCCCTGTATCATTCCGATACACCTGAATTTAAGAAAAGCGTAACTGACTTGAATCAGATTTTTAAACGACTGTTACCTGCTACCACAGAAAAAAAGCGAACATTAGAGATTCGAGCTTTGATCAGTTGTGTGCTAGCCTGCGGCTCTTATGCGGGAATCACTCATGCACCACGCTTCTTTTCCCTTGACAAAAAGCTACAGAAAGATCAATTTTTATCTCCACTTTTTCATATTATGGAATCCTTAAAAAAATATTCTCTTTTAAAAGATTCTGATAATGAATATATGAAAATTTTTAATAAACTTGCGACACTTCATTATCGAATTCTACTTTTTAATAATCCAGAATTACAAAATCTTCCTACTTGGTCTCAGCCAAAAAATGAGATTAGAATTTTAAGTGACCAACGTGTAGCACTATTCACTAAGATAATAAAAAAAGAACTAGAACATCCAGTATTCAATCATCTGGAAGAATATAAAGAGTATCTGGCAGGACAATACCATGAAATTTTTCTTTATTCTATTGACTGGTTAAAATATAAACCTGCTATCAATGTCTTGATCGTCTCAAAAGTCAGCAAAGACAAGTTAGATTTCCTCTTAACAACAGCCCTCCGTTCTCTCTATAATTTTCAATGTGTTTTTGAACGAACAGAGGATATAGATTTGGTGGTTAGTGATACGATCCTTTCTGATAATCTCATCCCAGCTCTTGGCTCAGAAGCAAAGCCAGTCGTTTATGTCAATCAAACATTTACTCTTTCAGATTATGACCGTGTCGGCCAAAAGCTAGCGCACCTGACTTGGTCAAAAATAGAAGAAAAGCTAAAAAAAGAAGGACTTTTAGAATAGTATTATTCTAAGAGTCCTTCTTTTAAGTTTATTTTTCATCCAATAAAAAGGCTTCAAATACATCATTCCCTACAAATAAGCCTTGTTCAGTAAGTTGAAGATGCTCATCTTGATCTGCTAATAATCCACGCGCGATAAGCTGCGGAATGACTTCCTTATAGACTTGCTCAATCGGTACACCAAATTTTTCTTCAAACTGCTGTTTAGATACGCCTTTTTTCTTACGTAAACCTAAGAAAAGCTGTTCTTCCATTTGATTGTGGATCGTCAATTTTTCCGATTCTACAACTGGTAATTGCCCATTACGTAAAGGAGTTAGGTAATGCTGAATCGGTCCGTGATTACGGTAACGAGTATGACCTAAATAGCCGCTTGCTCCCGCACCAAAACCATAATAATGTTCATTATCCCAGTAGACTAGATTATGCTGACTCTCTTTCCCAGGCAAAGCAAAATTGCTCACTTCATATTGCCGCCGTCCGCCTTTTTCCATCGCGATGATCGTTTCTTCAAACATCTGCGCCTCAACTTCTTGGTCCGGTAATTGAAGACGGCCTTGTCTCACCCAGTTCATGAACATTGTTTTGTTTTCCAGTATCAATGAATACAAAGAATAATGCGGTAAATCAAGCTCGATCGCACGTTTTAATGTATCTCTAAAGCCATCTAACGTTTGCCCCGGCAGCGCATAGATCAAATCGATACTTACATTGGAGAAATTTTCCTTTTCAAGGAACTTCATTGTCTCATAAACATCCTCCGCTGTATGCTTGCGACCAATTTTTTTCAGCAATTGGTTATCAAAGGTTTGAACCCCCATCGATAAACGATTGACTCCATATTCTTTCATCACATGGAGCTTTTCCTGCGTTAAATCGCCAGGATTGGCCTCTACAGTAAACTCATTTTTAGCGTTGAATGGTAATAATGTACGAACTCCCTCCAGTAAAACAGCAAGCTGCTTAGCAGATAAGGAAGTCGGCGTACCTCCGCCAATATAGATTGTTTCCATTTCTTGGCTAGGAAATCGACTTTTCGTCAAGTCAATTTCTTTTAATAGCGCCTGAATATATTCATCTACCGGCTGCCCTTCAAGAAATACTTTATTGAAATCACAGTAGTAGCAGATATGTTCACAAAATGGAATGTGGATATATGCTGAAATTTTATTATTTCCTTTATTTGTTTCGATCATTGCAGTCCATTCCTTTAAAATCAATATCTGTAGATTTAATTTCGTTTATTCTGTTGGCTAGTCATAATCTGTTGTTAGATTATTGATCCCCAATGCTTCCATCTTCTTGAATTCACTCTGTGGAACTCCCCACAGATTGACGGACAGTCCTTTGTTCTGAGCTAGCGCGATCAAATCAGCACGATCTGCCACACTTTCATACTTGATATCCAAACCAGAATTCCCTCCAAGCTGGCTGACTTGTTCGATCATCTGCTCATCCAGCCTATTTGCCAACAGTTGAACCTGAACATCTGGAAGTCTTCTTTTAACTTCAACTAAATGCTTATAATCGAAAGAAATAACAACTGCTGTATTCGCCAATCCATAATAATTGATCGAATTGACTAAACTATCATAATCAGCAGCGTCTACTTTGTTTGCTTTAATTTCTATAAACGGAATACTTTGTTTTGTATTCATAACAGTTAAAAAGTCTTCCAATGTTGGAACAACCAATTGTTCTTCGGAATAATTTTCTTTATTCGATCCTTGGTCGATTCGCAAAGCGTTGATTTGAGCAAGTGTCAAATCGCTAACCTTCCCTTTACCATTCGTCATTCGATCAACGGACTGATCATGCATGATCACCCATTTTTTATCCTTAGTCAAGCGGATATCGGTCTCAATGCCCCAGCTATTTGACTGTTGAAACGCTGGAAGGGAATTTTCTGGTGCAGCTTTATGATTTCCTCGATGAGCAACATACCGAATATCATCCATCATTTCGCTCACTTCAACATTGTCTGCCGGAATATAGCCCTCTGTCGTTCTGTATATTTTCTTATCATTATTAAAAACGATACCTCTAACATAGGCCATACTATGAGCAGAGAGTTGCCGAACAGCTTTTGACAACTGGCGGTTTTGGTAAAGAGCCGTCTCCTGCATCAATCGGATACGAACAGGACGGCGTAAATTGATTTCTACCGCACCAGCATCGCTCTCAGCTTTTAATCCATTCTTACCAATGAACTCGGTATTTGCATGATAAATGCCATTGATAAAATCAAAATCCTCATAATCCACATGAACCTTATAGGAATTGCCTTCTTGACGTTTAGCATCATATACTTTTTTATCACTCTGATCTTCTTTTGACCAGACAGTTGCCGTTAATTTTTCCGTATCTGATTTGCTTGATACTGAAAGATTGATTTCAAATTGGCCTTTTGAAACCTCTGTACCGTCAATTTCAGATTGAAGAGTCGGCTGATCTACAGTAAAGTTTCCAAATGGAACCGTTTCTATCTCACCATTTTCTCTAGTGATTTTTAGAGTTACTTGATAATCGCCAGCCTCTTGATGATTCTTGATCAAAACATCTGTATCCCACGTATTCGTTTCAGAATGATAAACGGCTTGATAGTTTTTTAGATCGTTCGTTCCATCTATTTCACCAAAAACACTAAATTCAACTGTTTTAAGATGATTTACACTTTCTAAATCTGCACTAAGTCTATAAGTCGTTTGTTTGTTATCCTGATTCAACAAACGAAAAGACGGACGTTCAGGCGGATAGTAGACAGACTTATTTTTCGCTAACCTCTCGATCGATGATTCTGCAAAATCAGGATTTAAACGGCTCCCATCTTCTAGGATCACATCTTCTTTCTGATTATCGACAAGAGTAATGGCTAAAGGCGATGGAGAAAATCGGAATCCTTCATATGATGGATTCGAATGATCTTGATAATCTAAATTTATATAAAACCAAATCAAAAAAGAAACACCGCTCAGAATAATGACGATCAACAAAATCGAAAGAGTTACACGCTTCTTTTTTCTTTTAGCTGTCTGCTCTTTTTTCTTTTGTTTTTTCTTTGACGGCTTCTTCTTATCTTTTTTTTCTGCCATAAACCTCTCCTTGACTATTTTTTATCCATTTTCTACAAAGTATAACGCGTACCTATCCACTCGAGCACAAATTTAGGATAGTTTATAAAAACTTTATACTATCTAATTTTCTCAAGCAAAAAACTGAACGTTCACCACATTTGCCCAAACCGTTTTTAGTTTGGTCGTTGACTCACTTCTCTTGTGAAAAGTAATCAGTTGTATCCTGCTCATCTTGTTTCAATTGCACGATCAAACTATCAGCACCATCGAATTTCACTTGGTCTCTTAAATAATGATTCCAGCTTACAGTCACTTGTTCACCATAAATATCCTGATGAAAATCTAAAATATACACTTCTACAGTCAATTCCCGACCATCACCAAATGTATCATTATGACCGATCGACCCCATTCCAACATACCATCGTTCACCGATCTTGATTTTGACAGCATAGACACCGATCCTTGGCAAACGAACCGTACTTTTTACTTTGATATTCGCTGTTGGAAAGCCCAGCAAACGACCTCTAGCATCTCCATGAACAACCGTCCCATCTGTCTCATAAACATACCCTAATAATTCAGAAGCTTCTTCCATCCGACCTTGTTCCATCAAGGAACGAATTCGAGTGGAACTTATTTTTTCACCGGCTAACTCTTCTTTGCTGACAGTGATCACTTTAAAGCGGTCTTTTGCATAGCCAGGTAGATGAGCCACATCCGCAATGTCTTTAGGACCATAGGTATAATCGAACCCTGAAACAGCTGCTTTTCCATGTAAGCCTACAATATATTGATCAATAAAATCCTGCGGTGCTAAATGAGCAAACGCAGAAGTAAACTCGATCACGTATAAAATATCAACTCCTAAGCGTTCCATCAAACGTTCTTTTTGCTCTAAGCTGCTCAAATATTTCATATTTTCGGGCAATACCTTTTGAAAAACAATCGAAGGATGCTGATTAAACGTCATAACGGCTAATTTTAAGTTGTGTTCTTCGGCGTATTTTTTACCTGTTTCAATCACCTTTTGATGTCCACGATGAACACCATCGAAAAAACCTAATACCATTACTACTTCATCTGACGGAATTTGTTCTGGTTGATAAGGATGTCGAATTGAAATCACTTGCATATTAAAACTTCTTTCTATTAATTATTTCGTAAGACTTTGCTTGGTTTTAAAACATTTGCTTTCGTTGGATGAGCCATATAAAGACTAACCACCTGATCATGATAAAATAAAGCAACTAGTTCCTTTGGCATTTCATCTAATCCTAATTCATTTTTAGTCAATCGAACACCATTTTTGACCTTTTGATAAAGCTCATCTGACAAATCGATCCGCTGAAAATCAGTAATTGCTGTCTCGATCGGTAACAATACTTGATCTATAGCTTCTTGCGCCATTTTTTCTGCGACTTGTTCCAATGTTAAACATTGGCTAGCAGTCAGCCCGCCGCTTGCTGTTCTTGTTAAGTCAGACATATGGGCCGGCACTTCTAAAAGTGCCCCTGTATCGACAGATAGCGTTCGAACATAAGTCCCTTTGCCGCAAACTACTTTAAAGCGCCAGCTCTGTGTACCGTTTATTGAATCAAATACCGGCTCAGAAGTTCGTTCAAATGAATGAATCTGTGCAGTTCGTTTTGGACGCTCTACTTCTTCACCATTTCTTGCATACTCATAAAGACGCTTACCATTTACTTTGACCGCTGAAAACATGGGCGGAATTTGCGTGATAGTACCTGTCATTTGCTGCATTGCGGCATCGATTTCTTTTGTTGTAAAAGGCGCTGCTAATTTATGTTTTTCAACTATTTCTCCACTACTATCTTCAGTTGTTGTAGAAAAACCTAAGGTGATTTCCCCTTCGTAGGTTTTCCCTGAATCAACCATATATTCGATCACTTTGGTTCCTTTTCCGATACAAATCGGCAAGACACCTGAAACATCAGGATCTAAGGTCCCGCCGTGACCAATTTTTTTTGTATGTAAAATTTTCCTTAATTTGAATACGCAGTCATGACTTGTCATTCCACGTTCTTTCCATAAAGGTAAAATACCATCCATCGATTTAGCCTCCTAATACGAAGATTACTAACTTGCTTATTATAACATAGAAGCACATGAAAATTCATTTTTTCAAGGTCAAGTAAGCTAAAGTTTGTACCGATTATTTTATGGTAAAAAAACAGTGCGATCCAAAAATGATTTTGAACCACACTGTTTCGTTATTATTTATTATTAGGCAGAGTGACCAACGATCACATCACCCGCATACCCAAAGCCGACACGTGTCATGCTCGGATTCATTTCCCAATCACGGTGTCCTGTCCCAGATGGTGAAACCATGTTCGTTTCATTATACCAAGCCATGATCACAGAGTTTCCAGGTGCAAACATAAAGGCTATTACTTCATCGCCTCTGTTCCAATGATCCGATGGAATTTGATAGTCCTGCATCATTGATGCTCTAGCTCCAGCAGAAGCAGCTAAACCTGCATCCCAGCTCACTGGATTCAATCCATTTGCAGTCCGCAAAGCATTTAATGCTTGGAAAGTAGCATCTGCAGAAGTCACTGGCGGTGTTGGTGTAGGATCTTTCGGCCCTTCAGATGGTGTTGTATTTCCTTGATCAGTTGAATTACTTTCACTAGGAGTCGTATTAGTTTGTTCAGTGCTGTTTGATTCTGGTACTTCTTCTGATGCAGAAGGCGCTGTTGGTGTTTCGCTCGCCGTTGTTTGAGTCGTCTTTTGCTCTTTGGCGGCTGCAGCTTTTTTATTTTCTGCTTGTTTTGCTTCAGCTGCGAGCTGAGCTTTTAGTGTTTCTTGCTGTTTCTTCACTAATTCATTTTTAGAATTTTCAGCCCCAGCAGTTTCTGAATCGACTTCAGCTTTCAATACATTCAAATCTGCTTGTTTACTTACAAGAGACTCTTTTTCTTGCTCAAGTTGTTTTGTTGCATCTTCCACAGCAACTAGATTTTTTTGAATATTCGCCTTTTTAGTTTCCACTAGTTTTTTATCTTCTTTTTGTTGCTTAACTAGATCATTATTTGCTGTCAAAATCGAAGAAATTGCCTGCACTCGCCCAACAGCATCAGAAATTGATTCTGCATTTAAGATCATATCCAAGATTTGAGCTCCCTGCCCATTCACTTGAACATTTCGTCCTTGATTTTGGATCGCTTCTGTTCGTTTATTGATTCGAACATCCAGTGCTGCAATATCTTTTTTCAACTGTTCTGATTCTTGCGTCAGACTCGTTTTTTGTCTGTTCAATTCTATCCCTTTATCATAAATAGAAGAAATTTCCTCTTCCAAGCTAGCGATTTGAGTGGTTACACTTTTTTGTTTTTCTTTTAATGCAGAGATTTCTTTATCTTGCTGCTCTATTTTTTTATCGGCTGTTTCGGCCATTGCACTGATTGGTGCCAACGCTCCGCCAGCTGTCATTAATCCAACGATCAATAAGGTCAAGCTTTTTTTCTTCACTAATACCCCTCCGATTTCTCAAATAAATCTTATGCTATAAAATAGTACCATATTTCTTCTCTTTATAATCGATAAAAAGATTACAGTTGCTTTCAATCTAGTTACAATGAAATAATTTTGTTACAAAGGAAAAACAAGAGCCATACCTTTACATAGATAATAAAAAAAGATCCGGAAGAAATATCTTCCAGATCTTTTCTATTAATCCCCTTGATTCAATTTGCGGATCAAATCGTCAATATGATTGCCATATTGTACAGATTCATCTCTTTCAAAAATCAGCTCAGGCGTCTTGTATAATGTTAAAGCTTGACCTAGTTCTTTACGAATCAAACCTTTTGCTTTATCTAATCCTTGCTGAGCTTTTTGTTGGTCAGAAGCTAGATCAGATAACAAGCTATAATAGATCGTTGCTTGCTGCAAATCACCTGTTACACGAACATCGGTGATCGTAATATCCTGCACACGAGGGTCTCTTACGCGTTTTCTCAAGATGTCATTGACTTCCCGCATGATTTCTTGACCCACTCGGCGGTCACGATAATTTGCCATACTGTTTCTCCTTCTTTCTTACTAATGAGAACTTTTTATTTTTTTACTTCTTCCATGATAAAGCCTTCGATCACGTCATCAACTTTAAGGTCGTTGAAGTTTTCGATCATCGCTCCACATTCAAAGCCAAGTTTCACTTCTTTTGCATCATCTTTAAAGCGTTTCAAGCTGGCTAATTTGCCTTCAAAGATCACGATGCCGTCACGGATCACACGAACACCACTGTCGCGGCGGATAAATCCTTCTGTAACATAACAGCCGGCGATCGTTCCAACTTTAGATACTTTATACAGCTCACGGACAGCCATTTGACCAGTGATTTTTTCTTCAAACTCTGGATCGAGCATCCCTTTCATCGCTGTTTCGATTTCTTCGATCGCTTTGTAGATGATGCGGTGTAAACGAATATCCACTTCTTCTTGTTCAGCTTGTTGTTTCGCTTGCGGTGTAGGTCGTACATTAAATCCAATGATGATCGCATTACTTGCTGCGGCAAGTGTAACGTCACTTTCATTGATCGCACCTACTGCTGAGTGAACGATTTTCACACGAACGCCTTCAACATCGATTTTTTGTAAGCTTGCAGCTAAGGCTTCAGCAGTTCCTTGTACGTCCGCTTTGATGATCACATTGACATCTTTCAATTCGCCTTCTTTCAGGCTTTCGAATAAGTTGTCTAAAGTAACACGGTTATTAGCTGAACGTTGTTCAAGAACCGCACGTTTACCACGTTCTTCACCTGCTTGACGGGCTGTTTTTTCATCTTCGAAGACGACAAAACGGTCACCTGCTTGCGGTACATCGTTTAACCCTGTGATTTCGACTGGTGTCGCAGGACCTACAGCTTTATCACGACGGCCAATATCATTGGTCATGACACGGACACGTCCAAAGGTATTACCAACAACGATCGGATCTCCGACTTTCAACGTTCCTTGTTGAACAAGCAATGTTGAAACCGGTCCTTTTCCTTTGTCTAAACGAGCTTCGATGACTGTACCGATCGCACGCTGTGTTGGATCTGCTTTAAGGTCTTCGACTTCTGCGATCAACAGAATATTTTCTAATAATTCATCGATATTTTGATTGAATTTCGCAGAAATGTTGACGAAAATCGTATCTCCGCCCCATTCTTCCGGAATCAAGCCATGTTCACTTAGTTCTTGTTTTACATGATCAGGATTAGCTCCTGGTTTATCTACCTTATTGACTGCTACGATGATCGGTACTTCTGCTGCTTTTGCGTGGTTGATCGCTTCGATCGTTTGCGGCATCACACCATCATCTGCTGCGACAACTAAAATTGTGATATCTGTGATACCAGCGCCACGTGCACGCATGCTAGTGAAGGCCGCGTGTCCTGGTGTATCCAAGAATGTGATCGGTTTACCGTCGATATCGATCTGGTACGCTCCGATATGCTGAGTGATCCCGCCTGCTTCCCCAGAAGTCACACGTGAGTTACGTAATGTATCAAGCAATGTTGTTTTCCCGTGGTCAACGTGGCCCATGATCGTCACAACTGGCGGACGAGTCACAAGATTTTCTTCCACTAAAGCTTCTGGTTCAAAGAATTTATCGATATCAGCCACATCAACTTGGACTTTTTCTTGCGGTTCCATTCCATAATCGACCGCTAAAAGTTCAATTGTTTCTTTATCCAATGATTGGTTTTGATTGACCATAACCCCCATCATAAAGAGTTTTTTGATGATTTCTGCTGGTTCGCGGTGAATTTTCTTCGCGATATCTGCTACGTTCATTCCTTCTGTGTATTCTAAAACATCAGGTAATTCACGGAATTTACGTGCTGGCACTGCAGGTTTTGTTGATTCTTGGTATTTCCCTTTTTTGCCTTTTTTGTTGAAACGATTGCGGTTTTGATTGTTGTAACCACCGTTACGATTGCGGTTTTGGCCACCGCCGCCAAAGCTGTTGTTGCGGTTTTGATTATTGTTGCGATTTTGATTGCCTTGGTTGTTACTTTGTCCTTGGTTTGGACGATTTTGGTTTGTATTTTGTGTATTACGTTGTTGTGTATTGTTACGGTTTTGATTATTTTGTTGCCCAGACTGTGCAGGACGATTTTGATTATTGTTTTGTTGTCCTGATTGTGCAGGACGATTTTGGTTATTGTTTTGTTGTCCTGATTGTGCAGGACGGTTTTGATTATTGTTTTGGTGCGGACGTTGTTGCTGTCCTTGGTTTGGACGATTTTGTGTCATATTTTGGCTGCTTCCTTGCGTATTTCGATTTTGGTTATTACGATTTTGTTGTTGCCCTTTATTGTGATTTTGTGTTGGTTTATTGCTATTTTGGTTAGCTGGTTTCGGATTTGCTGGTTTTGTTTGACCGCTTTGTGTTGGTTGCGGTTTTGCTGCTGGTTTTTGTTGTGGTTGTGCAGATTTCTTTCCTCCAAAAGCTTGACGAAGTTTTGATTCATCATCTGAAGAAATTGCGCCCATGTGATTTTTCACATCCATACCTAATGCATGTGCTTTTTCCACGACATCTTTACTCGATTGATTGATTTCTTTCGCTAGTTCATAAATTCTCTTTTTCCCCATGCAATCACCTTCCTAACCTTTGATTAATTCCTTGAACTTTGTCGCAAAGCCCTGATCATTAATCCCAATAATCATGCGCGTTCTGCCAATTGCATGACTGATTTCTGATTGGGTAAACGACTCGTCTGTCGGAATCTTATAATAAGAACATTTGTCCTTGATTTTCTTTCTTGTATTTTCACTAGCATCTGCCGCGACAAAAACAAATTTCGCCTTATTGCTGCGAATATCTGCTAAAGTCAACTCTTCACCAGTCACTAGTTTTCCAGCTCTCATAGCCAAACCTAATAAATTTAAAATCTTTTCTTTATCCATTTCCGAACAACTCTTTACGGGCTTTTTGATGTTCCACATAATCTAACAATTCTTGATAGAATTCGTCAGTCAACGTTGTTTCCAGAACACGATCTAAAATGTGCTTATCCCATGCATCTTGAACTTCTTTTGGTTCAAGAGCGACGTACGCACCTCGCCCCGGCATTTTTCCAGAAGGGTCGATCGATACGACACCTTCTTTAGAACGAGTGATTCGGACTAATTCTTTTTTTGGTTTCATCTCGCCTGAGACAACAGATTTACGCATCGGGACTTTTCTTTTTTTCATTTTGTTCCCTCCAAATCGTTAGACTTGTTCTTCGTCTTCTATTGTTTTTTCTTCAAACGCAATTTCTTCATACTCATCAGCTGTTAAATCAGACTCTACGATCGCTTCATCAAAAACTTCTTCTGCGGCATCTTCTTGTGTTTCTTGTTGAGCGTAGAATTCTTCCATTTCTGATTCTGGTTTGATATCGATTTTGAAGCCTGTCAATTTAGCTGCTAAACGTGCATTTTGACCTCTTTTACCGATAGCAAGTGACAATTGATAATCTGGTACAACAACTGTACAAGCTTTGTTATTGGTAGGATCAAAAATAACATCGACAACTTGTGCTGGATTCAACGCATTGCTGATGAAGATCGCTGGATCTTCATTCCATTCTACGATATCCATATTTTCACCTTTTAATTCATTCACGATCGCTTGAACACGTTGGCCTTTAGGACCTACACACGTACCAACAGGATCGATATTTGGATCTGTTGAACGAACAGAGACTTTTGAGCGGTCTCCTGCTTCACGAGCAATGCTGACGATTTCTACAATTCCATCATACACTTCCGGAATTTCTTGTTCAAACAATCGCTTCAATAAATCTGGATGACTGCGGCTAACAAAAACCTGAGGCCCTTTAGATGTATTTTCAACACGTGATACATACACTTTGATTCGATCATGCGGTTGATAAAATTCATTTGGCATTTGGTCTTGTTTTGATAAGACAGCTTCGATTTTTCCTAAGTTCACATAGATATAACGGCGGTCTTGTCTTTCAACGATTCCTTGCATGATATCATTTTCGTATGCACTGAATTCATTGTAAATAATGTTTCTTTCAGCTTCTCTCACACGTTGTAAAATAACTTGCTTCGCTGTTTGTGCCGCAATCCGGCCAAAGTCTTTTGGTGTCACTTCAAAACGAATTTTATCGCCCAGCTCATACGCCTTATTGACTTCCATCGCTTCTTTTAATGAGACTTCCAATTGGGAATCCATCACTTCTTCAGTGACTTCTTTTACTGCATATACATGGATATTGCCTTTTTTGCCATCGAATTCTACTTCAACGTTTTGGGCCTGTCCATAATGTCTTTTATATGCGGAAACTAATGCTGCTTCCAGCGCATCAATCACGATATCCTTAGAAATACCTTTTTCAGCTTCTAATGCATCCAATGCATTCAACATTTCTTTGCTCATTTTGTTGTCATTTCCTCCTACTTGTTTAAATGAAAGATAAACGGAATGGCTTTTCTTTCGGAAAACACCTTTCCGTAATAAGCAAAAACTAGATTGTTTTGCTCTACGAATGTCTGGGTTAAAACTGGATTGCTAAACGAGCTTTGGCAATGTTTTTCCGTTCAAATGTATACTCTTTGACTCTTGTTTTGATTTTGACCGTCAAGACCAATTGTTCTTTGTCTACAGTTTTTAACGTTCCTTCAAATTGCTTTTCTCCCTCAACTGCTTGATAAAGAGAGATATGGATATATTGGCCAACGGCTTGTTCATAATCGCTTTCTTTTTTCAACGGACGTTCAGCTCCCGGAGAAGAGACTTCCAAAAAGTACGCTTGTGGTATCGGGTCAGGATCCATAGCATCAAGTTTTTCGCTGAGTTGTTCACTGACAAAGGCACATTCCTCAATATCAATGCCGCCGGTTTTATCAATAAAGACACGGAGAAACCAGTTCTTTCCTTCCTTGACAAACTCTACTTCTACAAGTTCAAAATTTTGTTTTTCTAAGATTGGTGTGACTAACTCGGTAACAGTTTCCACAACACTACTCAAAATTTTCGCCTCCTTCAGGAATTATAGAATGAGGACTAGCGTAGAAGTAAAACAGCCGTACTTTTCCTGCCTTACTCCATTAAAAAGAGTGAGCAGAAATCCGCTCACTCCGACTAGTATCATTACTTGTAAAGTATTATATCATAGAGTTTCTGAAAACTCAAATGAAGGTGATTATGAAGCCGTTTCTCATCATCTATTTGCTTCATTTGAGCAGGAAATACGCTTCACTTTTCCAACTTTTTGTTTTACTATAGAAAAGAACTCGCGAAAGGAGCCGTCTAATGTCTCAAACTCAAGTTATCAAAGTATCCAAAGATACCATCAAAAAAATGAAGTCTTTTTATGAGCGCTCACTCTTAAATAAACAGGTTCCGTATACAGAATTCGTGGCAAAATCAGGGACGACAACGATCACTGCCTACACCTCAGGAAAAGTTGTTTTTCAAGGGTTAGAAGCGGAAAAGATCGCTGCAAAGTGGGGCGCACCTAGTTCGAACAAAACTGCTTCCACCTCTAAAGCTAAAACGACAACTTCTACAGCACTGCCAGATAATTTCAGTCAGCTTTCTGTTTTAGGCAGCGATGAAGTTGGTAACGGCAGTTACTTTGGTCCAGTAACAGTTTGTGCTGCTTATGTAGAAAAAACAATGGTAGCAAAATTAAAAGCGCTCGGAGTCAGAGATTCCAAGGAGTTGACTGATCCGCAAATCAGGCAGCTTGCAGCAGTGATCAAAGAATTGATCCCATTCAGATTGCTGATCGTTGAACCGGAAAAATACAATCAGATCCAGCCAAAATATAACGCAGTCCATATGAAAGTTGCACTGCATAACCAAGCTATCCACTTATTATTGGGTGACATCGCACCTGTTAAACCAGAGGCCATTTTGATCGATCAGTTTACTCCTGAAGCTAATTATAAAAAATATGTACGCTCAGAAAAAAATCAGGTACGTGAAAAGCTTTATTTTATAACCAAAGGTGAGCAATATCATGTGGCAGTCGCTGCTGCTTCGATCATTAGCCGAGCAGCTTTTTTAGATGAGCTGGAGAAAGAATCACAAGAATTAGGCTTGAAGGTTCCATCCGGCGCAGGTAGCACTGCCGATCAGATTGCTGCAAAAGTCTTAAAAAAAGGCGGTATCGACTTACTGAGCAAATACGCAAAACTCCATTTTGCGAATACCGAAAAAGCGAAAAAAATCGCGGCAAAATAAACAAAAAGAGAGTCCTACGCAATGTGTAAAGCATGTCTACGTAAGACTCTTTTTTGATCAACATTATAGAACGAATCAATAAACTGATTTTCAGCCCTCAACTCTTGATACATCGCCTTAACTATTCATAAAATTTTCTCCTCTCATCAACGATCGGTTCGTCGAAATCCATGCCAAATCCAAAATCATACATATGTCCAAACTCATCTGAGTAACACTTCATATCAAGAGGGACATCTTCTTGTTGTTTTTCAACTGTTTCCATATCTGCCGGCATTTGGAACGGCAGCAACCCAGAAGGAGTGAAAGCGCCGCTTAGAACACTAAGTATCGCTTGTGTTTGTACACCAAAATCGACAATAATCGCATCGACATACGGCTCGAATTCTGCAACGATCGTTGGGTTTTTCAATGTCAAGCTCACAATGATCGGTACATTAGGATGTTGTTCCTTTAATCGTTGCAGTGTTTCGATATCCTGCCCATTACTTGCCGTATTTTTCTTTCCATGGTAAGAACGATCACCGCCAGCAAGACTTTTTTTTCGGGCAAAGTGTGCAGTGTATGGCTTGTATTGTAAACTGATCGGTAAATAGCCATTGCCACGATCTTCATTCGAATAGCCATATGTTTTAGGCGACTCTAAAAATAGCCAAATCGCATCTGCTTGTTCAGGCGAATCCACAACTTGAAAATATTTCTCGACGAGGCTTCGATTGACAGGATTTTTTTCAAATGCAGGTTGCGGATGACCAAACCAATCCTTTGAAGCACCAATGCGCTGCTTAGGAATATACAATTTAGCCGTCTTTTCTAAAGGCAATAGCCTATGCTTATTTTTTAGCAGTACTAAAGATTTTTGCTGTGCTTTAAATCCTGCTTCCATAAATTGTGGCTGCCCAACGATTTCTTCAGATTTTTCTGATATTAGATATGGATTTTCAAATAAACCTGTTTGAAACAGATTCTTCAACAATCTGCGAGCCGAAACTTGGAACCTTTCTTTCATTGCTTGTGTCCCATATTCTTTAGCGCCCAATTCAAAAGCAGCCAAAACGGGGGCAATTTCATTATTTCCTCCAAACTGATCAACTCCTGCTAACAGTGCTTTGTAATGACGCTGCTCCACAGTCAGCTCCTCTACTCCCCAGCTTTTTCCGCCAAGAAATTGATCGATTTGTACTGGATCAGCTGTGATCGACCAGTCTGTACAGACAACGCCATCATAATGATATTTCTTTCGTAATAGATCATTGAGGATAAATTGGCTAAAACCGTTTCCAACATTTTCTCCATGTTTCTGATCTTGATCATAAGATATCGTATAGTACGGCATGACTGCTGCCGCTTTCTTTGTCCCTTCCTGTAAATCAAATGCTCCTTCTAGAAATGGTTTTAGATGCTCGTTAAAATTATTTCCAGGATAAACGGCATATTTTCCATAACCATAGTGGCCATCTCGTCCAGCCTCACCACTGCCACCCCCCGGCCAATGTTTGACCATCGCATTCACACTTTCCTTGCCCCAACCGTTTGCTTCTTTAGTTGTTTGAAAACCATCACAATAAGCTTGAGCTAAAGCAGTGACTAATTTTACCCCTTCACCAAAGGTACCCGAAAAACGCATCCAGCGCGGTTCAGTGGCCAAATCTATCTGCGGTGACAAAGCGGTCGTAATTCCTAATGCCCGATATTCTTGACTAGCGATTTCTCCAAATCGTTTCACCAGCTCAGGATCAAAAGCTGCTGCTAACCCTAACTGCTCCGGCCACATAGAAATCTCTCCGCCTGCCCCGGCATTGAATTCTGTGTCTGCACTTGTGCTGTGACGCGGATCTGAGCTGATATTTACTGGGATGCCCGAGTCCAAGCTTTCGGCCATCGCCTGAATTTTATTCGTCCATTGTGCGGCTGCTTTTGGTGATTCTACCCTCGTCAAAAGCACATGGCGGATATGATCCTTCGTTAAAAATTCCTTTTGCTGGTCCGTCAATTCAGAAATCGGTCCGTCATAGTCTGCTAGCGCCTTTCCCGCATATGTACCGGAAAACATCTGCACAAAATGATTGTCACTTCTTGATACTGTTTGATGGCGACTATACAACATCAATCCAGCCATTTCTTCCACACTTAATCGTGTAACTAAATCTTCGATTCTCTCTTCAATTGGCAAGCGCCAGTCTTCATATGGATCCAAGCAGCCATTTTTATTCAAATCTTTAAAAGCGAATCCATCCTGCTCAATCAATGTTACTCCCGAATCTGCTGCATAACCTAAGGCTGCTCCTTGATCATTTTCAACGAGTATCCAATTTTCTTGCTGTATTATTCTATAGCTCATTTACCTTCCCCCATTTCTAAAAAATGCAAGCGCATTCTTCTACAATTCTATCTTACTCTGTTTTCAAGTTGGATGCGACATAAAATTTAAAACTTCTCTTAAACAAATGATGCTAGCTGTTATTTTTATTAAAAAAATCTAAAGAAAAGAGGTTCTTGATTTTCTATTAGTAAAGATACTTAAATCAATTTTTTCTTAGTTCTTTTATGAAATGGCTTGATCTAAACGTATTCTCGACCGATCTCGGAAACGATATTCTTTCAACCTTTCTTTTTACTTAGGAAAAAATTAACTTTTGAACGATTGACTTCCGTTATTGAATTGATTATAGTTGTGGCGATCTAAATAACTTGTTAGGTGAGGCTCCTATGAAAACACAGGCTACTGCTCAAAAATGTCGAAAGACAGGCATGGGTAGGACAGGAATTGTCGAATTAAGGCTTTTCACAAAGTAGCTAAAAGCAATGCTTTTTACGTTTCATAGTGCTAAAACTCAACGATGAGAATGATGACCCTTTTTTATGCTGGAATCAATCCCCTTCGCTGAGTCTTTTTCAGCGAAGTTTTTTGTTTTGGATCAGTGAACTATTTGGAGGTGAAAAATCAGCTCGGTCTAAACAACCTAGTCAGCAAGAAAACGGTCATCCCGACGTATATGTCGATTCCTAGCGCCGCAATTTATTTGATGATCAATAAAATGATTAGCGAGGAATAACAATGAATCTAGTAAAAAAGAGTTTGATTTGTATTAGTCTTATCACTGTTTTGATTTTTACTGCTCTTGGCTGTTATGCAGTCATTGGCTTTCATCATGGTAAAAAAACAGCCCAAACACACGTCACTAAACGAAAGAATTTGACTTTTTCTGCAGATGCACAAACAAATTTAAAAGAAATCACGATTCTATTGATCGGTGATGACGGACGCGAAGATGACGAAGACGGTGGACGGGCAGATACGTTGATGGTGGCGCATTATAATAGTGAAACCAAACAACCAAAGCTGCTGTCGATCATGCGGGATTCTTACGTTCAAATACCTGGACATGGAGCAGAAAAAATCAATGCTGCCTACGCTTACGGTGGAGCTGAGCTGACTAAACAAGTCTTGAATAGCTCCTTTGATCTGCCCATCAATTATTATATAGCCGTTGATTTTAACCATTTTATTCGTTTGATCGATGATCTTTACCCCAAAGGTGTCCAAATCAATGCAGAAAAAGAGTTGAACTTAGATAACGTCGATATAAAAAAAGGTAATCAAACAATGGATGGGAATACTTTATTGCAGTACGCCAGATTCCGCATGGATGGCGAAGGAGACTTCGGTCGTATCAGAAGACAGCAGCAAGTCATGGACGCTTTAGCAAAACAAGCTACAAACGCGGTCCCGCTTTTACAGCTGCCTCAAATTGCTGGAGAAGCCGTTGGTTATCTAGACACGAATATTCCAGCCGAACTTCTGATCGATTTAGCCAAGGACTTTTTAGGTGGGAAAGTAAAACCTCTTCAAACCTTATCTGTTCCAGTTGAAGGGAGCTGGGCATTTAACGATTATACGGAGGCAGGCAGTGTTTTAGAAATCGATGAGAAGCAAAATGCACAGGCGATAAATGACTTTTTAACTGACGGGGCAGATGAATGAAGACGCTGCGGAAGCCTTCCAAAATAGTTTATCTAGATTTTTACCTCCTTCTCCCTTATCTTATTTTGTGTGTGATCGGCATTTTAATGGTATATAGCGCTAGTTCTTATCAATTGCTTGATAGCCAATTAAGTCCGGCACATAAAGCATTCAAGCAGACCTCTTATTTTATTTTCAGTCTGGTTTGTTTAGCTATCGTCTATCGGATCAATTTAGCTGTTTTGAGAAAGCCTACGATTATTCACATGTTGCTTGGCCTGACATTTCTTTCCTTAATTCTATTACCAGTCATCGGAACAAGCGTTGGCGGTGCCAAACGTTGGATCAATTTAGGAATTCTTTTGTTTCAGCCTTCAGAGTTGGTCCCATTTATTTTAGTGCTTTATCTGGCTCTTGCATTATCAAAAACAGAAACTGTCACGCCTTTCTCTTTCAAACAGTACAGACAGCCGATAATCGTTTCGATCAGCTTGATGTTTTTCGTTGCTTTACAGCCAAACATCGCTGGTGCTTCCATGATTTTTATTCTAGTATTGATTTTATTTTTGACAAGCGGACTATCACCGTGGTTCATGTCATTTGCTTTGATCGGGTTCGTCATCGCAAAAAAATTGGGAACAATGCTCTTATTATCTTTGCCCACAGAATGGCTGCCGCAAAAATTCAGTTACTTAGTGACACGTTTTGAAGTCATGCAAAATCCTTTTATCGATCCTATGGGCAAAGGCTTTCAAACATCCAATGCCTATTATGCGATCCATAATGGCGGATTTTGGGGCTTAGGTTTAGGAAACAGTATTCAGAAAAAAGGCTTTTTACCTGAGCCTGATACAGATTTTATTTTTGCGATATGTATAGAGGAACTTGGCTTGATTTTTTCTTTGGGCATTCTATTTTTGGTCTTCTTTATGGTCGCCCGCTTGCTTTTATTAGGGATAAAAACGAATCGTCTTTATTATTCTTACCTGTACATTGGCTGCGGTGTCTTATTGCTCTTGCAGGTTTCTGTCAATGTCGGCAGTCTTTTGGGCTATATCCCGATGACTGGACTGACCTTTCCATTTATCAGCTATGGCGGATCTAGTCTATTGATCTTGAGCCTTGTTCTCGGTGTTGCGTTGAATGTTCGCGCAAGCGAGCTGAGAGAAAAACAACGATCACGAGGTGAAAGCCAATGAAACGAATTCGGAACAGATCGAATGAGCTGATCAATTACGGTCTTTTACTCCCAGTTTTGCTACTGATCTTAGTTGGCTTTGTCGCACAATACGGTGCTTTCAAAGCTGATCCTACGATCACTGCTGTCACTCCATTGCTAATAAAACAGCTGTTGTGGACACTCTTAGGAATCATCACTATGTTTTTGACGATGCTGATTCCAATCAAGATTTTATGGAAAGCTGCTCCCTATCTTTATCTTTGTTCCCTGATTTTGATGGGCTTGTTAGTAAAATTCCATGATCCTGTGATGGCTGTTGCTACCGGAACCAAACGCTGGATTCGCCTTGGTCCGCTTGCTTTTCAGCCTTCTGAGTTTGCAAAATTGGGCTATATTCTGATGCTGGCTTATCTCGTGACAAAATATGGTAAGACCTTCTCTTCGCTAAAAGAGGAGCTGTCACTTTTAGGAAAACTATTACTTGTGAGCATCCCCATTTTTGGACTGATGTTTTATCAAAAAGATTTTGGGACTAGTTTAGTTTTTCTATCGATTTTATTTGGTATTCTACTTGTTTCAAGCTGCTCTTGGAAACTTTTGGTTCCTCTTTTTGGCGGTTTGAGTTTGATCGGCATCAGTGCGATCTTGTTGGTTTTAACGGAGCAAGGACAAAAAATACTTGCCTATTTACACTTTAAGCCTTATCAATTCGACCGTATTCACGCTTGGCTGGATCCATTTGCTTATGCGGATTCGATCGCTTTTCAGCAAGCTAGAGGGTTGAGCGCGATTGGGTCAGGAGAATTAGCGGGAAAAGGACTGACCAATTTACAAGTCTACGTCCCAGTTCGGGAATCCGATATGATCTTTACTGTTATCGCTGAAGCCTATGGATTTATCGGAAGTTGTTTCCTGCTTTTACTTTTCTTCTATCTCATATATCAAATGCTGATCTGTACTTTAGCAGCTAAACGAGAATTTTATGCTTATATCACGACTGGGATCATCATGTATTTTTTGTTTCATATCCTAGAAAATATCGGTTCAAATATTGGTTTATTGCCTTTGACTGGTATTCCGTTGCCTTTTATCAGCCAGGGAGGAACTGCTTATCTAGCGAATTTTATTGCTATCGGGTTGATACTTTCCATGTTCTATCAAAATGAAAAACAGGCTCTTTGATTCGCAAATGTTTATACGAATAAAGTGACTTATCAAATTTAGTCTAAACCCGCTAAAAATGATAAGTCACTTTTTTACCGTAAGGTATCGAGATTATTTCCAACGTTTCTCGACCTTATATTTATACCGACAGCAAATCTTTCTATTCTTTATCAAAATCAGAAAGCTGCTCATACTTTTCATCCAGCCGTTTGCTAAACCAGCGGCCATTCATTACTTTGTTCAACAACTCTTGCTTTTGATTCTCTGACACTGTTGTATCCTGATCGATTGCTTCCAAAACTTTTTCATAATCATAGGTTTTATGCCCCATTTTTGCTGATGCTTGTTTTTTGTCCGCATTTACAAATAAGAGATTGTCTTTCGATCCAGCTTGCCATTCTTCCCACTTCGGCAGATCCGAACCATTTGGATCACCGTTTTTAATAAACTCAAATAAATAATTTTGGAATACTTTGCTTAAATCCTTCGCTCCTTCACTATCATAACCTGCTCCAACTAAGCCTGCATAATTTTTACTTTCCGTATCAAGCAATGGGACAAAAACACCATGGAATGCACCAAGTTTAGCCATTTCTTCTCCTACTACAGCTTTATCTGCACCGAATTCGATTTCCATGCCATAGATAGCTGCTTGATAATGCTGATTCATTTTTTCTGCAGACTCTTGAACATTGAACAAGCTGTATAGTTGTCCGCCATAGTTATTAATAAACGCATATTGATTCGCAATTTCAGGATCAGCATCAATTTTTCCGCCTTCTAAATATTGAGAAAAATACGGATCAAAGCGCCCAAATAAGGAGAATTCCTGCTCTCCAGTCAGCATCATCAGAGGAACAGAATGATAGTTTTCTGTGTCAAACCCTTCTTTCGGAAGCACATATCCATCATTAAATAAATGCGGGAACACACTCATCCGAATCCCTGCATTGCTCATCAGTCCAACTAAACGATCTCCATCAAGTGCATACAGATAATCCTTTACCTCTTGATCTGTGCTCAATAGCCAGTCCTTTGCTTGAGTTTCATTTTCTTTTAGACCATCTTCTACAACCAATGGAGCAATTGCCTGCGCATAGACTTCTTGACTTCTTTTTTCATCGGCAATCGTCATTCCTCCGCTAAATGAGATCGCTTTATCGAATTTCCCTTCAAATATTGGTGAAATCAGCATAGCCATCACATCACGCCCGCCAGCAGAAAAGCCACTGACTGTGATATTATTTTGATCTCCACCAAAATTTTCAATATTTTGCTTTACCCAATCTAAAGACTTACTTAAATCCAGCAATGTGTAATTTCCGGAATTCTCTTCTTTGGTTCCATTTTTTAAAGCTGGCAGTGGATTGAATCCAAGTGGACCCAAACGATAATTGACGGAAACGACAATCGCATCATGCCCCGTCACAAAAGAAACGCCGGAGATTTCTTCCGCTGTCCCCGTTTGATTATTCCCACCATGGATATAAACAAGAACCGGTAAGTCTTTCTTATCATTATTAGGACGGTAGATATCCAGATTTAAGCCATCTTCTGAACCTACGATACCATCTGCACTCGTTTGTAAAGCAACACTTCCGGCCTTTGTTGCATCACGTTCGCCTTCCCAAGGCTGTGGATCTGTTGGTGCTTTCCAGCGCGCTTCTTTTGCGGTCTCACCGCCGTATGGGACGCCTAACCATACAAGCGCTTCTTTCTCTTCATACCCTTTCACCTTGCCAAAGGCTGTTTCCCGAACAACAGATGTCTCCTCATTTTTATCAGCATTTGTCTTTTCTGTTTTAGCTGACTGAGTACACCCTCCCAATGTGATTACTGCAAGCAACAAGCCAACCCAACTAATCGTTCTTCTAAATTTCTTCAAATCCCTTCCTCCTTCATGTTTTGTTCAACATTCTAGTAAATCGTAAAAACTCCTTTCTTGCTTTTTAAACAAAAAAACCTAAACTAGCCCATAGATATGAGTAGTTTAGGTTATGCCCAAAAGGTTACATTCCTGTTTTCATTTTAGCATAAAAAAGCAAGCGTTTTCAACATATTGTTTTAAATCATCTTTTATTTATACTATATTTATCTTCATTTTTTATAATAAGATAAAAATATGATGATCATATTTCATAGTATTGCCTCTCTTGTCATTTGGTAATTTGTAAGAAGAAATATAGCATAGGCAATTACTGAACATCATTAAACACTTTGATACTGGTATTCATAAAAAAACTGAATCCTCATATATGAGGATTCAGCTATTTCTTAAATTCTATTCTTCTTCTTCAGCCATGAATGTATTGAAGACCTCTTCGATCATATCCCACTCAGCATCTGTTTCGATTTGTTGTAATTCGCCTTCTGTTCCTTCGCTATTTTCGATGTAGGCATAAGCTTGTAATTCTACATCTTCCTCTTCAGGAACTCCTGCTGGATAAAGAAGTACGTAATTTTTACCGAATTCTTCTTGCCCATCAACTGTTAGCAAGATTTCATATAAGGTTTCATTCCCTTGTTCATCAACTAAAGTGATATGTTCATGTCCCTCGTGATCATGATCGTGATTATGGTTATGCTCTTCTGCCATTTGCTTTGCTCTCCTTTTTGCTTATATTCGTGAAACTATAAGCCATTTAAATTTTATTGCCAGCGCTGTCTAAATAATTTTGTAGAATCATGACTGCAGCTACTTTATCGATAACTTTCTTTCTCTTAGCTCTTGATGTATTCGCCTGTTCGATCAACATCCGTTCTGCCTGAACAGTAGTCAGGCGTTCATCCTGATAGCTAACTGGGAGTTCAAACAGCTCTTCGATTTTTTTTCCATAAGCCATTGATGCTTCTGCTCTTGGCCCAATCGAATTATTCATGTTTTTTGGCAGGCCAACGACAAAACGGGTAACTTCGTATTCTTTCACTAACTCTGCTAATCGGTCAAAGCCAAATTCTCCCTGTTCTTCGTTGATTCGAATGATTTCTACACCTTGGGCTGTCCAGCCTAATAAATCACTGACAGCAACACCGACGGTTCTAGAACCGACATCCAGTCCCATTACTCTCATCGAAGTGTGATACCATGATTAGATAAGTAAAATTTAACCAGCTCTTCCATGATTTCATCCCGTTCGTGACGACGAATCAAATTTCGAGCGTCCTGATAACGAGGAATGTAGGCCGGGTCTCCTGAAAGCAAATAGCCCACAATCTGATTGATTGGATTATATCCTTTCTCTTCTAAAGCCTTGTACACAGTTGCCAGAGTCTCACTTACTTCTTTCTTGCGACTGTCATCAAAATCAAAACGTACAGTTTCATCTGTAAAACCCATTTATCTACACCTCACTTTTCTTCTATTCATACAGCTTCATTCTACTAAAAAGTAAGCAAAACTACAAACAAAACTTGATATTTTCACTGATAAATTAAAGATTTCCTTTAATTTGATGGAAAAACTCTGATGATTATCCAGTAAGCCAGTCAAAAAATGTCATTCATTTCGATCTGCTACCTTAGATTATCTATATTAGCAGTACCAAAAACCAACGAATCCTCCCTTTATTTTTGAAGAATCTCATAGATAAATTGATATGTACCAACAGAAAATCAGCTACTTCGACAATTTTGCAAAAAAAAGAGTGCCGTACAAAACTAAAAAACAGTTTTGCTTCACACTCTAAAACTTTATAAATGATGAAATCAGAAACAACTTTTGTCGGATTCTTATTTATTCCTTCATCACTTTCAACATCAATGCTTTTTGTGCATGTAGACGATTTTCAGCTTCCTGATAAATCGCAGAATGAGCTCCGTCGATAATATCAGTGGTCACTTCTTCTCCCCTATGTGCAGGTAGACAATGCAAGAAATTATAATCCTTTTTAGCCAAGACTGCTAGACGATTATTGATTTGGAATGATTTAAAAGCTTCTGCTCTTTCCGCTTGCTCCCCTTCATCACCCATGCTTGCCCATACATCCGTAATCAAAATATCAGCATCTTTCACTGCTGATGCAGGATCATTCGTGATATCGATTTTACTACCGCTTTCTTTTGCGTTTTCTAAAGCAATATCGATAAACTCTGATTTAGGTTCATAGCCTTTTGGTGCAGCTATAGAAACATCCATTCCGACAAGGCTTCCACCAATCAAAAATGAATGGGCCATATTGTTCCCGTCACCAACATAGGCCAATTTAATTCCTTCAAGTTTTCCTTTCAGCTCATAGATCGTCTGAAAGTCTGCTAAAATCTGACACGGATGATGGTTGTCCGTTAGACCATTGATAATAGGAATCGTTGCTTCTTCCGCTAACTCTGCGACCATTTGATCCGAATAAGTCCGAATCATGATCGCATCAACATAACCAGACATGACTTTTGCTGTGTCCTTGACTGGCTCTCCTCGTCCCATTTGAGTATTTTTTGAATCAAGAACGATTGCTTGTCCTCCTAGCTGGATGATTCCAGCCTCGAATGAGACTCTTGTCCGTGTACTGTTTTTCTCAAAGATCATCGCCAAAATTTTTCCTGATAACGCACCTTTGTAATCTTCTGGTTTCTTTTTAACGGCAATTGCTAGTTCAATGATCGATAAAAATTCTGATTTTGTCAGCTCGGTTAAATCTAAAATACTCTTTCCATATATTGAATTAATCATTTTTCTGCTCCTTACATAACACTTTTTCTAATAGTTCTACTCCTCTATTTAACTCTTCGTCAGAAATCGTTAGCGGGGGCAACAATCTAAGAACTGCTTGCCCTGCTTTTAATGTGATCAAACCTTCTTCTTTTAACTGCTCCATTATACTGGCAAGTACATCTGCATCAGTTAGCTCGATCCCCGCCATCAGCCCTTTTCCGCGAACATCTTTGATCAGCGTTGTTTTAAGCGCCAGCTGATTCAACCCCTTCATCAAGAGATTCCCTTTTCTTTGTACCTCTAATAAAAAATCAGGCTGGTTGATTCGCTCAATCACTTCACTTGCGACACGCATGGCTAAATTATTGCCGCCAAACGTAGATCCATGACTTCCTGGACCAAAAGCTTGTGCGAATGATTTTTTCCCAAGCATTGCTCCTACAGGAATACCATTTCCTAATCCTTTTGCCAACGTGAAAATATCTGGTTCGATCTCATATTGCTCATAGGCATACAGACTTCCTGTTCGACCGATCCCCGTTTGGATCTCATCTATGATCAATAGAGTCCCAGTCGTTCGACAAAGCTGTTCTATCTGTTTGACCCACTCCTGTTTAGCTGGAATCACGCCGCCTTCTCCTTGGATCAACTCAAGAATGACCGCCGCCGTTTGTTTATCGATCTTTTGTTTTAAAGAATCCAAATCATTGAACGGCAAGTAATCGAAATCAGGTACTAAAGGCTGGAACCCCTGATGAATGCTTTCTTGTCCTGTTGCACTCATTGCGCCATAGGTTCTTCCATGAAATGAATTGACAAAGCTGATGATTTTACTGCGTCCCGTCGCTTTCCTTGCAAGTTTTATCGCCGCTTCATTCGCTTCAGCACCACTATTGCAAAAATAAGCGACATAGTCCCTTCCATTAGCAAGCTTTTCAGCTGTTTCTTCTTGGAATTTACTTTCGTACAAGTTAGGTGTGTGCCATAAATTTTCTGCCTGATCACTCAATACTTCATTTAAGCTCGAATCACCATATCCTAAATTCATTACACCGATTCCACTAGTAAAATCCAGATAACTTTTTCCATCTTGATCGATCAGGGTATTATTTATTCCTTTGACCCATTGAATCTTTTTTCTTTGATAGTTTGGAAATAAATAGCTCATGCATAGACCTCCGTCTCTTGAATCTTCGTACCTGAAACGTACAGCTGATTCGTAATGTGAACTTCTTTTACGCCACCGCGGATCGCAGTTACTGCACTTTCGATCTTAGGTAACATACCACCTTTAATGACGTTTGTTTTCTTTAAATCATTGATTTCTTTGATAGTAAGTTCCTCTAGCCATTGATTTTCCTTTTTGACACCTGGAACATCCGTCAGTAAATAAAGTTTTTCAGCCTGTAGCTCTTCTGCAACCTTACAAGCTACTTGGTCCGCATTGATATTGAGCCAATCCCCTGTTTTAGTTAGTCCAAGTGGTGCAATGATCGGAATATGGTTTCGTTCAAGTAAATGCTCCAGCAACTCTGTATCGACCTGTTCAACCTCACCAACTGCTCCTAAAGTTTTTTGATTCAAATAGCTTCCCGTAATAATTTGCCCGCAGGAAGCATTCAATCCTACGACAGAAAATCCCTCTTGTTGAAAATGCGTCGTGATCATTGGCTGAACTTGCCCGATCAAAACCATTTGAGTGATTTTTAGTGTTTCCTCTGTCGTGACCCTTAAGCCGTTTTGAATGTTGACTGGAACGCCTAACCGCTGCATCATCTCTGAAATATAATGGCCGCCGCCATGAACAATCACAATTTTATTCCCATCTTTTTGCCATTGTTCTACTTGACTAAAAAAAGATTTCGTCAAGTTGTCACTTGCTACTCCGCCCATCTTAATAACAATAACCTTCTTCATTGTGGTCGCTCCTTTTTTATGTACTTCGTATTTCTTTTATGGATAGATAGGTAAAAGATCCAAGCCGCATTGTTCATCGAACCCAGCGAAAATATTCAAATTTTGAACTGCCTGTCCAGCAGCTCCTTTACCCAGATTATCGATGACCGTAACGATCGTGATCATCTTCGTTTTAGGATTATAAGCCAAACCGATATCACAGTAATTAGACCCGATCACTTGCTTGAGCACTGGAAAGCTTCCAACCTCTTGAATTCGGATAAACGGTGCTTGTTTATATTCCTCTTGGTACAACTCAACTAGTTTCTCGTCAGAAATCGGTTGAACTACTTTAGCATATGCGGTCAAAAAGATACCTCTTGTAACTGGTATCAGTGAGGTCGAAAATTGAATTGCCTCTAATTCAGGTGACCACGCGTTTAATTGTTGCATAATTTCCGGAATATGCTGGTGACTGTTCATTTTGTACAATGACATATTATCGTGGCTTTCAGGAAAATGAGTCGCTTGAGACAAGCCTTTGCCTGCACCTGAAATGCCTGATTTTGCATCAACTACAATTGAATCTAGCACGATCAAGTGATTCTTTAACAAAGGAGCAAGAGATAATTCAGCCGCGGTTGCATAACAACCTGGATTTGCGATCCATTTTGACTTAGGTTCCTGTCTATATTCAGAAAGTCCATAATCAAATTTATGAATAGCCTCTAACGGAGCTGCTTTTTTTCCATACCAAGTTTCATATGCGCCTTCTGTTTTTAATCGAAAATCACCTGACAAATCGATCACTGGAAAATCAGCTTCAATAAAAGGAAGAGCTAACTCCTTTGAAATACCTGAAGGAGTCGCTAATAAGACTAATTCACTTACAGCCATTATCTTGCTGGGATCAATTGCTTCTAAAGGTAGTGCTGTAAGTTGTTTTACATGCGGATAATGTTGTTCTAATGATTTTTTATTCATAGAATGACTATGGATAGAAACAACTTCCACAAAGGGATGATGCTTCAGATAACGAAGGAGTTCCAACCCACTGTACCCAGTAACTCCTATAATAGAAACCTTCAAACTGATCACTTCTTTTCTTTTCATTTTTACTTCTTACATTTTCTTTTCATAAGTATACGTTCTATACTCGCGCAAGTCAATGGTTTTTTATTAAATTAATTAATAAAAATAAATATTTATGCAAAACCAGGACGGAATTATACAAAAAAAGACTGAGACATCGCTATACTCGCGCATCTCAATCCTTTTTAAATCAATGAAAAAGAAGAATCAAACAGAAAGATAAATCATTATTGTTCCATCTTTCTGGTAATGTTCAACATCTGTTTGATAGGTTCGTCTTTTTTCCAGTCCTTCATCTTGCCAAATCTGCTGCCAAGCCTGACCGACCGCTTCAGGTGACTGTCCGTTGACCTTAATTGCAACATACTCACCAGAATTGATCACGACCTTTTGACTACATTCTGCCTGCTCACTACCTACTAACAAATCATAATCTCCTTTAAAATTTGATTCATAATTTGTATAAACTGCATATAGTTCCCCAGATAAATTCATTGCAGGAACTATATTCCATAAGGCAATGATATCTTCTATCTGCTGATTGTTGGTTCGAATCATTTTTCCTGCGATCATTTTTTCATTCAAGTGAATGCTCATATTTGTCCACTCCTTCTCAGATATGAGTTGACTATAACATGTAAATGATGACATCATTTAGTCATCATTTACACCTTTTTTATCTTTACATAAAAAATTGAACTGTCACGATGCCGATCAAAATAATGATCCCAGGCAAATAATTCGATACTCTAATTTTTGTTAATCCCATAATATTCAAGCTGATCGCTAAAATCATCAATCCGCCAATCGCACTGATCTCATCCATCAATAAGTCAAGTAGTTCGCTAGGTATATATCTCATCAATACGCTTGCTAGAAGTGCGATCGCTCCTTGATAAAGAAAGACAGGAACTGCTGAAAACAGGACCCCGACACCAAATGTTGCTGTCAACATGATCGACATGAACCCATCCATGACAGCTTTTGTCAAAAGCGTTTGATGATTGTTTGCCACACCGCTTTCAATAGCTCCAATGATCCCCATCGAACCAATCAAAAAAATCAATGTAGCTGTCACAAAGCCTTCAGCGAAATTGCTACCAGGCTTTGCATACTTTCTTTCTAATTTCAAGCCAAAATCATTCATCTTGTCTTCGATCCCTGCTGCCTCTCCGATCATCGCTCCAAGACACAAACTAATCAAAATGACGATGAAAGAAGATGTCTTAAATGCCATTTGAATTCCTAAGACTAAAACACCCAGTCCGATCCCCTTCGTAACAGTGTCCTTCATCTGTTCAGAAATATTACGTAAAATAGAGCCCATCAAACTGCCTGCAATAATCGCTATACCATTCACTAACGAACCAAATAATATCATACTTTCCACTCCAACCATTTCATTTTTTCTGTCTCAATGATAACTAAGCCACATTGTTGTTCTATTATACGACAAGAAGCTAAAAAACGATATTTATTATTAATCATCCTATTAAAAATAGGTCAAATTTCTCTCTAATAAACCTTGCTTCAGTTAATTATCGTCAACTTTTTAGTGTTCTGGCTATTTTTTCAGAGTGGAATCAACTATACTTAATCTAGAGAAAGAGAAACGACTAAAAAGTGAGGTTTGCTAATGGCAACTGTTGATATAGAAAAAGTTTTAGAGACCTGTCTTTTAGCAGGAAAAATCATGTTGGAAAGTGATGCTGAAATGTATCGTGTGGAAGATACGATGAGTCGGATCGCTTTAGCATCAGGAGACTATCGCCTTGTTAGCTACGTAACACAAACCGGGCTGTTCGTAGGACTGGATGGGACTTCCACCATTCGGATGGTACAGATTTTAAATCGTTCAATAAACTTAGAAAAAGTCTCTAATATCAATCAATTATCACGTGAATATGTGATGGGCGACTATACACTGGATGAACTTTTAACAAAATTAAAGGAATTGGAACAGGAACGGAAATTTTTTCCTTTATGGCTGCGCTTCATTAGTGCTGCGGTAGTCAGCGGAACAATTATGATTTTATTTGGTGGGGTTTGGTCAGACTTATTTCTGACTTGTCTTATTGGCGGTCTTGGGTATGTCCTTTATTACTCAAGCTTGAAGGTTTTGAGAATCAAATTTCTCTCTGAATTTCTTGCTGCCTTTTTCATTGGTTGTGCAGCTCTTTTGAGCAGCCAAATTGGTCTGGGAACGGATCAGGATATGATCATTATCGGCTGTGTTATGCCGCTTGTACCTGGCGTTCAAATGACCAATGCTTTACGGGATTTATTGGCTGGACACTATCTTTCCGGCGTTTCCAGAGGAACAGAAGCAATGATGACAGCTTCAATGATCGGATTTGCGATTGCTTTTGTTTTCCAATTATTTTATTGATGGTTCTACTACTTTTAATGAATCTATAAAAAGAAATATGTCCTATTTCTTTCAACACTGAAAACAGTTGATTCATTCTTACTTTTAAGGAGTCTTTTTATGATTACTATACTTATTCAATTTTCTTTTAGTTTTTTAGCTTCTAGTGCTTATGCGATCATCACCAATGTTCCCAGACGTTCTTTGATCGCTTGCGGTCTATCAGGTGCAGCTGGTTGGATGGTGTACTGGGTAGCGATACAACTGGGTGCTAATGCCGCTTTGGGTTCTTTATTAGGCGCTTTAAGTGTGGCCGCTGTCAGCTTTATCTGTTCACGTACACTGAAATTACCAGTAACGATCTTTAATATTCCAGGCATGGTGCCTCTAGTTCCCGGAGGTCTAGCCTACCAAGCTGTTCGTAACTTAGTGATCGGTAATTATCAAATAGCGATCGATGCTGCCGTACAAGCAATTATGATTGCTGGAGCGATTGCTTTAGGTCTTGTCTTGTCGGAGGTCCTGAACCACAATATACGTAATTTTAGAGAAAAACGAGAAATACTAAGCTTGATTCGTAAAAAAGAGGAAAAATAATTAAATGATTTGAGAGGTGGATCGATGAGTGTTTAACTAATTCTTTCAGCTATTTATAATTAGAAAGGATAACAAAGAGATGATCAAAAAAGTTGAAAAGCTGACCTCAAAAGAACTAGAAGAAATCTTAGAAATTTGGTTAACTGTCAATATTGAGGCGCATTTTTTTATTCCGAAAAACTATTGGCTTGAGCATTTAGAATCTGTGAAAGAGCAATTACCTCTGGCCGATCTTTATCTTGCGATCGAAAATGATACGATCGTCGGATTCTTGGGATTGAGTAACACATATATTGCTGGTATTTTCGTTTTAAGTGCATACCAAAATCAAAAAATTGGAGAGTCTTTACTGAACGAAGTAAAATCAGTGAATAATCAATTGAGCCTTTCAGTTTATCAAAAAAATCAAAAAGCATTGACCTTTTATCTTAAGCATGATTTCCAAATTATCGATAAACAAATAGATGCGAATGATGAATTAGAGTATCAGCTTATTTGGGAAAAGTAATCAATAACTAAAAATGTCCGAAACTAAACCAAAAAAAGGTTTTGTTTCGGACATTTTTTATAAACGATAAGCACTCATCAGATTTTTTAAAAGGACCGATAGACGTATTGATTTTTTGGTTCCTGAATTTCTTTTACTTTTCCTACTTCAACCACAGGAATTTCTCGTTTAAAAGGTGCATAGTATTCTGAATGAATGGTTCCAGTCAATTTTACCCACTCATTATTTTTAAAAGCTTGATCGCTCGGCATATGGGTCAATAAACCAAACACACCTGAATCTGCAACGCAGTGAATGATCCCAAATCGAAAAACAAAAATATCTTCCTGCTCTTTTTGTGCAGAATTGAATATAAAGCCTTCATAGGTGATCGTTTTTCCAACAAATTCGCTAGGGTAAGTATAGATCAGTTCCATTATTTCTAAATAATTTTCTTCTGAAACATTGACTTGATCATCTTTGATATACTTCGATAATGCTTGTTTCATTTGAGCTTCATAATCAGTTTTATCAAAATAGATGCTCGTATCAGGTTTTAAATACTGCGTTTCTACATCGGGATCTCCAACTGATTCCTTACTCAAAGGAAAATTGAAGCCCTTTGCCTCAACGATCGATGTATCCAAGCTAACGGTGGGAAACAAAAAACCGACAACTAAAGGTAAAACTAAAAGTACATAAGCTAGCGCACGTTGATAAGGTTTATCAAGTCCGTGATCATGCTCTTCGTGACTATGACTATGATCATGTTCAGCTTTTTGTCCATCTTCTTTATTCCATAAAATCAACTGAACAATTGCCAACACGAATGAAAGGACCATAGATAAAACAGCCAAATAACGATAATGAACATTTATATATTGATTTAATCTACCTGAAACTTGCAAATACATCATCAAGGTACTATAACCGACGAGTATTAAAAAACGAATCATGTATATTCCTCCTTAAAATAAAAGCGGAATGAGCCCGTTTAGGCTCAACTAGAAAATAGGAAAACATGACTGAGGTGCTTTTGGCCTCATTCAGGTTTTATCTTTTTCTCGAGAGACTGGCTCATGCAGCTGGATAAAGTAAAAGCGGAATGAGCCCGCTTAGGCTCGACTAGAAAATAGGAAAACATGACTGAGACGCTTTTGGTCTCATTCAGGTTTTATCTTTTTCTCGAGAGACTGGCTCATGCAGCTGGATAAAGTAAAAGCGGAATGAGCCCGCTTAGGCTCGACTAGAAAATAGGAAAACATGACTGAGACGCTTTTGGTCTCATTCAGGTTTTATCTTTTTCTCGAGAGACTGGCTCATGCAGCTGGATAACATAAATGAACAACACTTTCTTACGAAAGTCTTGTACTGTTCAACATCAGTTCATTTCATTCACTGTGTTTCTCAGCAAAAGCGGAATGAGCCCGCTTAGGCTCGACTACAAAATAGAAAAACATGACTGAGGCGCTTTTGGTCTCATTCAGGTTTTATCTTTTTCTCGAGAGACTGGCTCATGTAGCTGGATAAAGTAAAAGCAGAGCAAACCGCTTAATCCTGTAGAAAATCAGGAAATTGACATTGTGACGCTCTTTGTCACACTGGCAGTTTATCTATTTTCCTAAGGATTGGTTTGTATAGCTGGATAACATAAATGAACAACACTTTCTTACGAAAGTCTTGTACTGTTCATCATCAACTCAAATCCTTTCGTTGTGATTCTCAGCAAAAGCAGAACAAATCCATTGAAACAGATTTTACTACCCTGAATAAATCTCTTCTACGCTCAGTCAAAAACCGCCGCATTTACCCAGGAATTGCTAAAGCGTAAATAGTAACAACTACTGTCACAATGCCCACAAATTTCATCATAAACGATGTTTTGAAGTAGCGCTTCATCATTAATAAATTTTTGATATCGACCATTGGTCCAAAGACTAAGAAACCGACGATTGGTCCATTGCCGAATAAACTCAACAAAGATGAGCCGATAAAGGCATCTGCTTCAGAGCACAGAGAAAGTGTTGCAGCTAATACAAGCATGACTAAAATAGCTAAGATTTTTGTATGCCCTAATTGTAAAATAGCACCCGTTGGCAAATAGGTTTGCATCGCAGCAGCTAAAAGAGAACCAAAAATCAAATAGCGGCCTGTATCAAAAAATTCATCGATCCCATGCGTCAAGACTGACCAGCATTTATTCAAAAATTTTATATTCTCAGTCTCTTCCTCTTCACCGTGTTCACATGAAAATGAACTAATTTCCTGTTTTAAAATAGATTCTTTATTCACATAAGCTAACCAAAACCCGATAACTAAAGCAACCAGCATACTCCCTAAAACACGCCAAAGAACAAACTTCATCGAATTTCCAAAGGCAATATAGGTTGAAAACAATACGATCGGGTTGATGATCGGAGCTGTTATCATAAAGGCAAATGCGGTATATGTCGGTACTTCTTTTTTTACAAACTGATGGACGATCGGCACAATGCCGCATTCACATGAAGGAAAAAAGAACCCTAAAAAACTACCGACCAAAATCGATAATATTTTATTTTTCGGCAACAATTTTTTCACTCGCTCTGGTGTCAAAAACACATGCAATGCACCAGAAATCACACATCCTAACATAACAAACGGCAATGCTTCTATCACGATCGATAAAAAAATCGTCCCCATTTGTAAAACAGAATGCGGCAAAAATTCAAACATACAATTCCTCCTACTGCGACAAAAATAACCCGAACCAAAACATCTCATTTTTCATTCGTCCAAAATATAGTTAACTATACTGCACATTATCTAAAAAAACAAGTCAGAAAAAAATTTGATCCATCTCTAAAAACTAAATATAAAAAGAGACTGAGAAAAAACTAAAAATCAGTTTTTTCTCAGCCTCCCTCAATGTAAATCAAAGGGGAAATAACTCAGAAGCCGTTTCAGGATCTGTGTCATAAACATTAAAATCAAAATTAACGCCTAAGCCTTTTTCTGCTAAAATCGATTCCATCGCCATTCTAGCATGCTCTTTTGTATTATTTTCTTTGCTCAAATGCCCTAGATAGATACGTTTGGTCCGATCACCGATCACCTCAGCCATTGTCAAAGCGCCGTCATCATTAGATAAATGTCCTTTATCTCCTAAAATCCGTTGTTTTAGGCTCCAAGGATACGGACCCATTCGTAAGATTTCCAGCTCATGATTGCTTTCGATCAAATAGGCATCTGCATCTTTGATCGTCCCGCGAACATGATCGCTACAATAGCCCGTATCCGTCAGCATCACAAATGAACGATTATCTTTATAGAACCGATAAAACTGAGGCGCTGCTGCATCATGAGAAACACCAAAGCTTTCAATGTCCATATCGCCAAAGGTCAACACTTTTCCCATATCAAAGATATGTTTTTGCTCCGTTGCAACATTGCCGATCATAGGATCCATCGCCGCCCAGGTCTTCTCATTCGCGTAAACATCTAATTTATACTTTCTAGCAAGAACACCGACACCATGAATATGATCACGATGCTCATGTGTGACCAAAATTGCATCCAAATCTTCTGGTTTACGGTCAACTTCCGCTAATAATGATGTGATTTTCTTTCCGCTTAATCCAGCATCCACAAGTAGCTTTTTGTTTTCTGTTTCGATAAAAAGGGAATTACCTGTACTGCCGCTGGCAAGAATGCTGATGTTAAAAGCTGTTTCTTGACTCATCTTTTCTCTTCGCTTCCCTTCTTTAGTCTACAGCTACTTATTATACAACCATCACTACTGATTTTCCACCTTTGGAACCGTATTATTTGTAATGATCGTATTACTCATGGCATTGACTTGTTCAATTTGCAAGTTACTTCCCTTCGCTTTGATTCCAACGAACCAAACAGGCACATAAACGTTTTTTTCACGAATTTTATAAATTCTTGTATATGCTAATTCCATGAACGTGATTTTTGAACTGCTTGGAATCTTATTGTTGATATACAACGTTTCGATCGCATCCCGATCAGAAAACAAATCCATTTTATCCCGTAATTCTTCTATTCCTTGGATATGCGTCTGTGTATATTTATTGATTTTGTGAATGCCGTCAGACTCGCCTGTATTTTCTAATTTCAATGAAATTTGGGCGGTATCATCTTTAAAGGGAATATTTTTATAGACTTGAGACGCAACCAACTCTGGAAAATCTCCTTCCAAATTGGAAAAATCAGGCATATAATGGTACTCCGTACCAAATAAAACACTATCTTGATCTTTTAAAAACGTCTCTAAAGACTTCTCGATATTTTTCTCATCAATGAAATAACTGGTTTGCGTATAATTCATTTGAGGATATACAGTGATTGAATTATCGATCAACTCTACTCCGTTTTTAAAAAAATTTCGATCTCTCGTTTCCCGTTCATTTTGAATCGCATCATAAAAGTTGGTTTGTTCACCACTTAGATAATAGCCTTCTTTTTTCTCACCTGTCAGTTTTTCTTTGTAGGTGATATCATCTTTAGCTAATCGTTTCTCGATACTATCCGTTTGATCAGAAAAGGATACATTGTTTTCTTCTTTTATTCCTTCTTGATAAATGCCAAAAAGAAACATATTCAATCCTAAAAAGGCTAGGAAAAAAATCCACTCGATTCGTTTAAAGTCCATTATTCCACCTCCGCATTCGCTAAGTGTTCCAATAGCTCAGGCACAGAGGACCACTGACCATCATAACGGATATACCACTCAGGAGTTAAGTCAACGACTTGAGTGACTTCTTCGATCTTATGCCAAGTATAGCCGATCACCATCGAGTCGATTTTTTCTGGATCAGCGCCATTCAACGTTAGCTGCTCAAGCAAGCTTTCTGTACTTTGCAATTGAACTTCTTCTTCTGAAGGAATAGGAACTTGAATAGTATCAACACTTGTCTCGATCACCACACTACTTTTTTCAGCCTTATCGTTGCCAATAGTGATATGCACCTGTCCTTTATCATTTTCACTAAACACTGGGAAGCCTTCGACAAACGTTCGGTAATTGATTTCGGATTTTGTACGGTCAAAATAACGTAAATTCCCCATACTCGTTCCCAATTTTTTGATGTAGGAAAAACTGTCAGAAAATATGTTATCTTGAGCTGTTCTATTCTCGATATCTCCACTAAAATGAATCGTTCCAAGCTTTTCATCTGCAATCAAACGCTCATTACGGCTAGCATAGGATAAATCCTGACTGTCTTCGTTCGTTTGGATATCTTCCGTGTTTGTGAAAAAAGCATTTCTGAATTTAGTTACAGGCTGTGAAGCTAAAATATAACTATATTTTTTCATCTTCAAATCATCAGACAAATAATAGTGCTTTTGTGAAAGAGACTGTTGTTCAGAGATCGGATTATATTGAACGCCAACCTTGTTCATCAAATTCAAGACTTTTTCATTATCCATAGAAATCGGTGTTTCATAAATATCATTTGAGCTAAAATTTAGAAAGCGCAGTTTATTTTGCTTTAAATTGACCTGTATACAGGTGAAATGAATATCATCACTATCTGCGATATCTTCTAAATCGATACTCAAATCATAGACAGACATATATTCACTTAGCAAAAACGGCCCTTCATACAAGAGTTCAAACCCTTGATCCATCGTCAGATAATTCTCAAACTGACTCGCATCATCTTTAACGACCTGAGTCAGCTTACCAAAGGTTGCTTGTCTGATTTCATTTTGAATATTGGTGATCAGGTTCTCACTATTATTCATTTCAGACACACCATTTTGCATTCGGATCAGGCGCAATGGTAAAAAGACATCTGTATCAAGACGTTCATTGACTACTGCAGTTGCAAGTTGCTGATCATTTTTGATGGGCTGTTCTTTTTTTGCAGAGCTGAGCCAAATACTAAATGAAAAATATAGACTAAGCAGCACTAAAAAGATCAAGCCGATTCGAATGATTCTTTCTGTTGTTTTCATTCCCACCAATCCTCCTCATAAGGTTCATAAGGCAAGGATATATAAAAGGTTGAGCCTTGACCTTCCTGACTTTCTACCCAAATTGCACCATTATGGGCCTTGACCACTTCTCTCGAAATAGCCAAACCGAGCCCCGTTCCACCCTGTGCTCTAGCACGAGCTTTATCAACACGATAGAAACGATCAAAGACTTTATTGATATCCTTTTTAGGAATGCCCAAGCCCTGATCCGTTACACTAAATACAACATTGTTGTGTGTTTCAAGCAAGCGGCAGGTGATCGCTCCGCCATCTGGAGAGTATTTAATCGCGTTGTTTAGAATATTATCCAGCACTTGGATGATTTTATCCGTGTCTAGCTCTACCCATAGATCACGTTTTGTAAATTCACGATGGATCGTATATTTTTTTTCATTAGATTCCACCATCATATCAAAGCGATCTAAAACAAAATTGATCAACTCATTGAAATTGACGTATTCCAGCTGTAATTCATTATTGCCCGAGTCCATCCGTGAAAGATTCAAGAGGTCATTGATCATTCGAATCATTCGATCGGTTTCTTCCAAAGTCACATTTAAGAAGTTTGGTGCGATTTCCGGATTCTCCCAAGCACCTTCACTTAACGCTTCGATATAACTGCGCATACTTGTCAACGGCGTTCTAAGTTCATGAGAAACGTTGGATACAAATTCACGACGCTCCCGCTCATTTTTCTCCTGCTCTGTCACGTCATGAAGCACACAAACCAAGCCCGTAATAAACCCTGATTCACGGCGGATCATCGCAAAATCGACACGAATGATCATTTGGTCTTCAGGTGAAGTCGAACGATCGATCAAGATTTCTTCTGGTTCTTCTAATAATTTACGTAACGTATAGTCTGTTTCAATATCTAATAATTCTAGCAATGATGAACCGATCACATCTTCATCTTTTACATTTAATAGAGACAGCGCCATTTCATTGATCGTGATTACTTTTCCTCGTCGATCAGTCGCAATGACACCATCTGTCATATGAGCAAGCACACTATCTAGACGATTTCGTTCTGCTTCCATCGTTTCTTGCGCTTCTTCGATTCTTTCGGATAATTGATTGAAGGTTTCCGCCAACTGTCCAAGCTCATCTTTCCCATAGACTTGGACTTTCCCCGTATAGTCTCCTTTAGCGATCCGCAGAGCCTGTTCTCTCATTTCACCGATCGGCTGTGTAATCGAACGAGCAATCAATAGAGTGACGATGATCGAAATAGCCCCCGCAATCAAAGAGGCCGTAAAGAAGATTCTTGCGGTATCCGTGATCTCCTGATATTTCCCTTCTATATTACTTTTAACATAAAGAACCCCGATGACTGTATCGCCAGTCGGGGATTGAATAGGCACAACGTTGATGTATACGCGTTTATCCTGATCCATTGCTGAATATTTCTTTGCACTAAAATCATTCAAATCACGGTAATCATTTTTCTTGCCGACGATGCCTTGACGATTCAGGTCACTTGTCGCACGAACGATTCCTTTATCGTCAACAACTCGCGCTTCAATTGTTTCAGAACCAGCAAAATCATTGAGCGTTTTCTTCAAATTCGCATCGATTTCTGTTCGGTCTTGATTTTTTTCACCTAATTTGCTGCTGATCGTGCTAGCGAGCTGTGTTGTTTGGGAATCAACATTTTGTTTATAGTCATTGATTGTGGTCGACTCTAATTCTCGGATAAAATAGCCGCCAATGATTTGGATCGCAATCAATAACAAAAGGATAAACGATAAGGCGATCTTAAAGTTTACCGATTGAAAAAAGTGAACTTTTTTCCTCATAGATCACTACTCCTGTTCAGGGTTACGAAGGTAATAACCAACACCACGGCGTGTCACTAAATAGGTTGGATGACTTGGACTATCTTCGATTTTCTCTCTTAAACGACGAACGGTTACGTCAACTGTTCGAACATCACCAAAGTAATCATAGCCCCAAACGGTTTGTAGCAAATGCTCTCTAGTCATGACTTGGCCGATATGTTTGGCTAAATAATAAAGCAGTTCAAATTCACGGTGAGTCAGCTCGATCTTACCGCCTCTTTTTGACACCATATAGGCATCTGGATGAATCGTTAAATCACCGATCATCAATTCCGACTGCGTTGTCGTTTCAGCTTCTTTTGCGCTCGTTGCTCCTCGACGCAAGTTTGCTTTTACTCTCGCAACAAGTTCACGATTTGAGAATGGTTTTGTGACGTAATCATCAGCACCTAACTCAAGGCCTAAAACTTTATCGATCTCAGAGTCTTTTGCCGTCACCATAATAATTGGCATATCGTATGTTTTACGAACTTCTCTAGCAACTTCCAGCCCGTCCATTTTTGGCAGCATCAAATCAAGGATTATCAAGTCAGGCTCTACTTCTTTGACTTTCTCTACTGCTTCTTCTCCATCATATGCTGTAAAAACTTCATAGCCTTCTTTGGTAAGATTATACTTTACAATATCTGAAATTGGTTTTTCATCATCTACAACTAAGATTTTTTTCATCTAAGAGGCACCTCTTTTTCATTTGTCTTTTTATTAATCAAATACATTTTCTCTTATTATACCTTATTTTGTCCACTGTTTCATCTCTAGCTCATAAGGCGCTATTTTTTAAGACTCAGATATTGCTAAAATAATGAAAGAATGACTATAATAAAGAATAAGTTTTTTTAAAGGAAGCGATCAAAATGAAACCACCTAGATTAAAAAAAGGGGATCAGATTCGTGTTGTTGCCCCCTCCAGCAGCTTTGCCCGTTTAAATGATTTCGGGATCAACCTAGCAGAAAAGAAATTGACCGAATTAGGCTTTATTGTCACATATGCTGAGCATACGAATGAAGAAGATGTCCTAGGCTCTTCCTCTATTTTGAGCCGTGTCAAAGATTTACATGAAGCCTTTTTAGATCCTGAGGTGAAAGGTATTTTAACGGCGATCGGCGGTTTTAACAGCAATGAGCTTTTACCTTATATCGACTTTGAATTGATTAAACGCCACCCAAAAGTGCTTTGCGGTTATAGCGACATTACTGCCTTATGTAATGCGATCACGACGAAGACTGGTCTTTTGACCTATGTTGGTCCTCATTTTTCTAGTTTCCAAATGGATGAGCTGCAAGACTATCAGACAAAAAATTTTGAATTAGCAACCATGAAAGAAGAAGCTTTTGACGTTCGTGCATCGAAATCTTGGAGTCAAGATGAATGGTATTTGCCTCAGCCTAAAAGAGAGCTGCATAGAAATCAATGGAAGGTTTATAGCCAATCGACACCTGTCACTGGCATCTGTTACGGCGGAAACTTAGGAACGTTTCAACTACTATTCGGTACATCGTTTCTTCCAGAGCTTGAACAATCGATTTTATTTGTAGAAAATGCAGAAGAGAATGATTACCATGACTTTGCGCGTGGTTTAGCCTCTTTGCTTCAAGTAGTAAGACATCCAAAAGCATTATTGATTGGACGTTTCCCAAAGGAAACTGACATGACAGAAGAACGTCTTTTAGCTATCTTAGGTAAGTATCCTTTGTTAAAGGAAATACCAGTGATCTATGATATGAATTTCGGGCATACACAACCAATCTTTACTATCCCGATCGGTGATCGTGTGACCGTTGACACTACAACAAAACAATTGACCTTTTTTTAACAATAAAATCCACTGCCGATTTCTGTTACCGAATGAAATCGACGGTGGATTTTTATTGGTTGTACTTCTCTTCCAGCTCCTCGTATAAAGAAATTTTATCGTCCAGTAAATGTAAATGATTTTGAACTTTTTCATATTCAGCTAGAATCTTTGAGCGATGCTTCAACAATAATTCTTTTCGGGCTGTGATCGTAGCATCACCTATTTTCCTTAATTGGGTATATGTCTTGATTTCCTTCAAAGAAATTCCAGTATTTTTTAGTTTGATGATGAATGTAGCCCATTCAATATCTTCTTTACCATACAGTCGATAATTATGTTCATCTCTAAATGGTTCAATCAATCCTTCTTTTTCATAATAACGTAGTGTATGCTCACTAATGCCGATTTTTTTAGCAAATTCACTGATCGTATAAATATCTAGCACCTCCTTTTAAATTGTTCTTGCATTAGAGTCGTCTCTAAACCCTATACTTTCATTGTACCACCAAAAAAATTTAGGAGGAAAAAAAGATGAACTATGTTGTAATTACAGGAGCAAGCTCTGGTATCGGCTTAGAAGCCGCCAAAGCATTTGCTTCTTTAGGAAAAAATCTAATCTTGGTTGCTCGAAGAAAAACACGTCTCGATCAATTGAAGGCTGACATTCTGGCTGAACATCCTGAGCTGGATATCGTCCTCAAAGTGGTTGACTTATCTCAGCGTAAAGCTGTTTTTAGTCTATACGATCAATTGAAAAAGTATGAGATCGACACATGGATCAATAATGCAGGCTTTGGCTATTATCACTCTGTTTCAAATCAGGATTTAGAAAAGGTCGATCAAATGTTGGCGGTCAATATTGAAGCTTTAACGATTCTTTCTACTCTTTTTGTAACTGATCATGAAAATAAAGAACACGCACAGCTGATCAATATCTCTTCTGCTGGAGGATATAAAAATGTTCCTAATGCAGCTACTTACTGCGCATCAAAATTTTACGTAAGTGCCTTCACTGAGGGGATCGCTTTAGAATTAGAACGAAAAGGAGCCCCGCTTCGAGCCAAAGTCCTCGCTCCTGCTGCGACAGAAACTGAATTTGCTCAAATCGCCAATGACTCGAAAACCTATGACTACTCAAAGGCTTTTTCCATGTATCATACATCCAAAGAAATGGCACAATTTTTATTGACTCTTTATCATAGTCAGGAAGTTGTCGGCGCAGTTGATCGTGATACGTTTCAGTTTCAATTATCAGGTCCATTGTTTGCACATTATCAATCAGGCATGAAAAATATGTAAACAAAAAACAGTCTAACGATATTCGATCGCTAGACTGTTTTTCATTTATGCTTCTGTATCAAGCAAGTACTTAGCAACTAATGCTGCAAGCGCGCCACCAATCAGAGGAGCTACGATAAATACCCAAAGTTGAGATAAAGCATCTCCACCAACAAAGATCGCTGGTCCTAAACTTCTTGCTGGATTCACAGATGTTCCTGTTAATGGAATACCCACTAAATGAATCATTGTTAAAGTCAAACCAATAACGACTCCTGCAAGTTTGGCATTGCCTTTTTTAGCACTTGTAACGGTCATGATCACTAAAACAAAAATAAATGTTAAAATAATTTCTACTAGTAATGCACCGACAGCACTTAGATCACCAAAACCATTTTGACCAAGGCTTGTTGTTTCATATCCTGCTGCATTTAAGATAGACAATAATGTAAATGAAGCAAGGATCGCTCCCACCACTTGCCCTACGATGTAGTAAATGAATTCCATTGAAGAAATTCGTTTATTGACCCACATACCTAATGAAACAGCTGGATTTAAATGTGCACCAGAAACAGTCCCAATACTGTAAGCCGCTGCAATGATCGTTAACCCAAATGCCAAAGCGATTCCAGTTGTACCGATTCCTTCCATACCATTTCCTAAAACGGCAGTTGCGGTACCAAAGAAAACTAAAATGAATGTTCCAAGACATTCTGCAATTGCTTTTTTCATAACTTTTCCTCCCTTAATTATGTTCATTATTACATTATCACAAAAAATGAAATATTTCATGATAGTTTCAATTAAATTTCAAAAAAAGAGTCATGAGTAAAAAGAAATATAATTGATAAACATAATCATAAAAGGAATATAAAAAAAATACCAACATTAGGCACTGCAATACGTGCATAAATGTTGGTATTTTTTAATCAATCTAACAATTGAATACCGATCCCTAAAAGTCCTGGTCCAGTATGAACAACTAAAGCTGGACTGATCGTCCCAAAATAGATTTTTTCAGCTTGTGGAAAATGCGCTTGCAGCTTTTCATAAAACTGTTCTGCTTCTTCCACGGCTTGCCCTTGAGCTACTGCCAGCACAAATTTTTTATGCTCTCCAATAAATGATTTGACCAGCTCAAATGTTTTATCCAAGCTTTTCTTTCTACCGCGTGCTTTCGCAACTGTATGGTAGATTCCTTCTTCATTACAGGAAATAATTGGATTCAGCTTTAAAGCATTTCCAAGAATAGAAGCCACTAAACCGATTCTTCCACCTTTTTGTAAATACTCCAATGTCGCTACGTTGAAGAAAACTTTCGCTTTTTGAACATTTTTTGAGATCGCAGCTATAAGTTCTTCCCATGTTGCTCCAGCATCAATCAATTTTGCGGCTTCGATCGCTTGTAGGCCGCTGCCTATTCCAATATTTTTTGTATCTAAAACGAATGTCTCCAAGCCTTCTATATCTTCGCCGATCAGCCTAACAACATTAAATGTTCCACTTAACCCACTCGAAATAGTGACTGCTAAAACTTTTTCATAGCCATCCGCTTTGATTTGCTCAAAAATTTTTGTAATCGTTTCTCCATCAGGTAATGATGTGCTTGGAATTTCTATTGGTAAACGTTCATAGACTTCTTCTGGCGTGATATCCACTTTGTCCGTATAAATTCGATCTTTATAAATGATTTGTAATGGAATCATATACATGCCGTATTGTTCGATCAGCTCCTGCGGTACATCTGTCCCTGAATCAACTAATAAAGCGATTTTCTCTTTATTCATAGGTTTGTTCTCCATTTTCTTCTAAATATTTTTGTTCTAGTTCAATGACTTTTTCAGTAAATAGTTTCGTTGCAAAGGACAATGTTGCCCCTTTTACAGCTAAATAGTCCACTGTGATCGGCTGATCAAAAGCTGCGATCGGCTGCTTCCCTATCGCTTGAGAAATGACCACGGCCAGTGCCGCTTCTTGCTCATCACAAAAAAGATCATAAGCTTCTCTGATCCCAACTGCCGAACCCTGATAGAGAATCCCTTGTTTTATTTCTGGAATGGTCAAGACCTGTTTTAATAAAGTGATAGCAATCAGAAAAGCTAAATGCTTTTGATTGTAACGTTTTTTCTGGGGCGCTGGAATCAGTCCTAGTTTGACATAATTATTGACCATCGATGAGGTCAGCAATGTGTGTTTTTCTTTCAAAATAATGGGCGATAAATAGCGTTCTACCAACGTGATCACCTGATCCATATACAGATCTATCTCTGGTAATTCATGCCACCTTGGCAAATGAACATCCACTAATTCTTCTCCCCATGTTTGTAAAGAAGATTTTATGTTATTCACATTATTCCTCCTTCTTATTACAAAAACAGTTTAACATTATTTTAAAAAACATTCAATCTAGTTGTCATAACTAGATTGAAAATAATAAAAAAAAGTGACTGAGACAAAACTCTACGAGTCAAATCCCAGTCACCTGTAATCCAGATAAACGGTGAGAGCAGAAGCAATCCCACTACGTTGCACTCCGATCTCATCAAATGCTAAGGGCTAAAGCCCTAAGCTTTGAAGGTCGGAAATAAGCTAGAATTCACAAAAATTTGCAAAACAATTTTCGTGAATTCTTTCTTATTTCTCGGGATTAAACACTTCTGTCTCAACCTCTTCTAATCCTACTAAATAGCGGTCAAAAAATCAGGCTCTTCAGCAATCTCACTATAACCTAAACGCCTTTCATTGCATCCTTCTTCCTGTCTTTTGCTAATTATTAAAAATCGTTAAAGCCGTCGTCTTCTCCATCACGTGTAAAAGGATTGAAACTGAATTTATCTCTTTTTGGAAAGCCGTTTGGATTAAAGTCACCATGAGGATCAAACCGTTCTGCATTTGTTGGATCGACTTTTCCAAAGCCGCCAAGTCCCCGACCAGGACCGCGATGCATATGAGGACCGCCAAATCCTCTTTCCTCTTCTGGAATTTCTGCTTCTAAAGCTCCTAGAAGTTTATCCATAATAATTTTGAAAGATGCTTGTTCTTCCTCTGACAAAACATCAAAAATCGTTTCTTCCTCACTTCGACTATTATCTGCAGCAGTCATCCCTGCTTCTGTAAGACGAATAACCATGACACGTCGGTCACTTTCAAGCGGTTCACGATCGATATAGCCTTTTTTCTCTAATTTTCCTAGCAGCTCACCTAACGATTGAGGACGCATATCTAATAAATAAGACAATTCTTTTTGAGTTGTTTCAGGTTTCAATTTTAACAAATTCAACACACGCCCCTGACCTCTATGAGGGTTACCAAATGGTCCGTGATCTCTCCGACGTTTCATAAAATACCGCTGCATCATTGCTTGTAATCTTAGAAACTCTTCCATCAATGTTTGTTCTTCCATAATTGATTCCTCCATAAAAATAGTTATATATCAGGTACCTGAATTATATTATAAAGGTACCTGATATAAATGTCAAGAGTTTAAATGAATCTATTGTAAATCGACATCGACAGCTACCTGTATAAAAAAATATCGGAGATTACTTTCGCAGCAATCTCCGATGATCATAACGATCATATTTTTTTAAGTTCACGTTTACCAATGATTATCCCGATCAAGAAAAATACTTCCAGCAAGATAAAAAATAGAATAAAGCTATGCATGAAAAATTCTTCTGGTAAGACATTTATGATCGGATCTGTTGCTGGATCAAACAACCAATCATCGTTGTTAAAAAAAACACCATGAAAAGCCACAAAAAACTGATCAAAGCCAATCGCCATCAATAGGCCAAAAAATACTGGAATGATCATCCCCCATTGAAATGGCCGAATCAAACGCCATAGTCTTTTTACTTTGAACAAACGATAAATAAACAAGCAGCTTGGAATGATCGTCACAAGCAAGACTCCATAGCATAAGAGAAAAAGCCGCTTGACTTCATAAAAATGAAAAGCTCCGCTTGCAGAAACTGGAAAGTCAGAGAGCTGTAATGTTTGGTTCCAAGGATTGTTCAAATAAGACATCAACTGACCAAAATTCTTTAAAAGTTCCGATTGACTGATCGTTACTTGATCAAGTAGATTCAACGCTTTGATGTCCCAAACATAAAGGGGTCTAAAATTGATCGTCAATGTGATACTCAAGGAAAGGATCGTTAAAATCACACATAGAATCCCCAAGCGTTCCAGCCAAATCCAGCTGGTTTCCTTTCTCCTCATATCAAAATGTCCATTCATCTAACGAATTTAAAATATACGTTGGTTTTGCTGGTAGATCAGGAACAGCTTCTTTTGGAGTAAAACCTGATAACACAAGTAAGCTATCGATGCCATTTTGAAGACCTGACTGAATATCTGTTTCATAGTTGTCACCAACCATGATCACTTCTTCTTTCTCAAGCCCCAATACTTTCAGTGACTCATTCATAATGATCTTATTTGGTTTCCCGATCATGACCGGTGTCGTTTGGGTAGCTGTAGCAACCAATGAAATAAATGAGCCTGCTCCAGGTAATAAACCACGTTCTGTCGGGATACTTTTATCCGGATTTGTTCCTATAAAGACAGCACCATTTCGAATAGCAAGTGCAGCGATAGCAAATTTTTCATAGGTAATTTCAGTATCCAACCCAACAATTACATAATCTGGTTTTTTTTCATCCCAGATAAATCCAGCTGCTAAAATCAAATCAACTAAGCCTGATTCTCCGATGACGTAGACTCGCTGACCTTTTTTCTGCTCCTTCATATAATCGGTCGTCGCAAGACTAGCCGTATAGACTGTTTCGATCGGCACATGAATATCGAATTCCTGTGCTAATCGATCCACGACCGCTTGTGGTGCTTTTGTTGTATTGTTTGTGACGAAAAGAAATGGTAAGTTTAGCTCTTGTAATCGTTCTACGAAACGTTTACCAGCCGGGATCACTTCTTTTCCAAGATAAATCGTACCATCTAAATCAATTAAATAGCCTTTGTAATGTTTTTCCACAAATGATTACTCCTCACGTTGACGAATCGTAAATGAACGGCCTTGACTGCCAGTACTTTCTTGTTTACCGACCGTTGTTTTTTTCTGTTCATTTTCTTTACGGTTTTTGATCACTGGTTTGGTTTTATTTGGCACTGGTGTACGTTTTTCTTCTGTATGTGCCTGATTTTTATTTGCAGGTTTTTTATTGTTCTTTTTACGACGTGTTTGTTGTTTTTCTCTTTTTCCGCCGATGCGTTCGATCACAAAATAAGCGCAGCCGAAATTGCAATACTCATAAAGATAATCCTCTAAGGTATCGATGCGCTGCTCTGGTGCAGCTTTACGATTTGAATCACTAAAGAACCCTTTTAATCGTAGCTGATCATAGCCCCAATCGCCAACGATATAGTCATATTTTGACAAAACATCACTGAATCGTTCACCTAAACGCTCACTGTCGAACGCTTCACGATGGTTCTTGACCAGTTGATATTGACGATCTCCGATCGTTAAATGATCATCGTCGATAAGCGTTACGATCTCGCCTTTTTTCTTTTCTTTAACTGGTTCTTCTTTTATCTCTTCGAGAACTGCTGTAAGTTCATCGGTTAAGGTTGCTTCTTCTTTATGCTTTACCGGCTTTGCCGACTTGTATGGTTTCTTTGTTTTTTCTGTCATATTTACACCACCTGATTTTTATTATACCTTGTTTTTACTGGATTGGATAGTGGGCAGCTAAGTAGTCTCCCAAAACCGTTCGCAAAAATTCTGGGAAGATAAATTCAATTTCTCCAGCTATTTCGATGGTTGGGAAAAATGGGATAAACATAAAATGATCGACTGTCGTAAACGTATAATTTTTTTGTGGATCAATTGGTCGATTTTGCCAAAAGCCTTGTCGCGTTTGTTTATCATAAGAAAATCCATCATAATATAATTCCCCGAAAACCTTTCCGCGAAAACCCATTCCAGAAATAGGAAATTTACGTAAATAATGTCGGTTTTTCTCCATTTCTTGAAGCATCCGAACAAAATCAGCACCTGAAAGAGTCACTCGAATCAAATGCATAGGATGCGGTAAGCTTTCATGCAACTGATCTTTGTCAACGATTCCTTTTGGTATATCTGTTAAAAATAGACCATTATTCAATACAGCAGCCTCTGTTCCGCCTTTTTCTTTTAATGCGCTTAAAGCGGTCGTCATCAATGAATGTTCTGTATTTAGGTCGATAGAGAGTGAATATGGCATCTCGGCGATCTGCTCTGCCTGTAATAGCTGGTGCCCTAATGTCAAGTAATCCTGAATTTCTTTTTGATCCTCTACTTCTTCCGGTAGATCCGCTGTCGGTAAGGCTTTTGCTGTACTATGAACGATCTTGTTTTGTTCAACTGTTACATGGACCTCTCCAATATAATGCCCGAATTTCCCTGCTGCGGATAACTGTGTCTGATTGATTTTTTCTCCATGCCTAAATAAATGATGTGTATGTGAGCCTAATAAAATATCGATTTCTGGAAATTCATTGGCCAGCCTGATATCTTCATCAATCCCTAGATGGCTCATCAAGATCAAAATATCACACGAGGGACGAACCTTTGTAAGTAACGATGGCAAGACTGATTTAGCAGTATGGATCGTCCAGCCATTCGGTTCATAAGTCAAAGGAAAAGGAGCCGTTAAAGCAATAAGTCCAATTTTAGTATTATCTGCTGTTTCTATGAGTTTGAATGGCTCAGACCACTCCGGAGTTTCCCCGGTTTCTTTATCTTGTAAATTTGCCAGCAACACATCGAAATTTCGATGATCATACAAATGATTCAGCTGTTCTTTAGAATTCCCTACGCCTTCATTATTCCCGATCGTTGCTGCATCATAGCCGATCGTATTCATCAGCTCAATGTTTGCCTGCCCATCAGTCGCTTCAGTCAGTGGGTGCCAGCGATCGACAAAATCCCCAAGATCAACTGTTAGAACTGTTTTTCCTGTACGGAGATACTTCTCTTTTTGACTCGTCAGATAACGTCTGATCTTTGGCCAGTTTTCTAGGTGGGAATGTAGATCATTTGTGTGAAAGATGACGATTTCTTCCATCATAGCACCTCCAAAATTCAGTATATAAAAGTATAGTACCATATTTAGACTTGAAGTATAATAAAGTAACAACGAAAATATAGGAGGCTCGAAATGAAAGTACAAGCACCTTTTGGTTTCATTTGGCTCGATGCGAATGATCAAGGCCTGACAAATATTTCTTTTACTGAACTGACAGATCACCATGACAATCGATATACACGACAAGCGGCAGATGAATTGGCTGACTATTTTTCAGGAAAGCGAACATCATTTGACGTACCCTTATCGATTCAAACCGGCACAGTCTTTCAACAAAAGGTTTGGCAAGCTCTCACTAGGATTCCATATGGTGAAACGCGCAGTTATTTAGATATTGCTACTGCAGTAGATTCTCCAAAAGCCGTTCGTGCAATAGGACAAGCGAATAGTAAAAACCCACTTCCAATCATTATTCCCTGTCATCGTGTAATCGGAAAGAACGGCAAACTGACAGGCTACTTAGGTAGCGCACAACAAGATGGATTAAGCATCAAACAAGATCTTTTAGCGATCGAGCACATTATTTTTTAACAAAAAAACGTGTGGAACCTGAATTTTCTAGGTTCCACACGTTTTGCCATATCATTATCTTAGCTTAGTTTGCAGCTTTTGCAGCATCAGTAGCATCTTTTCCTCGATATTTTTCCAAGTATTGTTCTTTGGTCATGACATCACCGACATTCATATTGAATTCCACAAGATCCAATCCGGTCATATAATGGATCGCTTCTTTGATTTTCTCAACCGTTTTGTCGAATAACATAGAAATATCAACGTCATACTGACAAATAACAGAAACATCAACGGCTACTTGTTTTGTTCCAACCTCAACATCGATGCCTTTTGTTAAGTCTTCATTATCTCTAAAACGTTCCGCAAAGTCCGTGAACAAGTTTCCACTCAAGCCTAATATACCGTCGATATCTGAAATAACAACACCTACGATTTTTTTGATCACCACGTCATCAAAAGTCAGCTTTGATTTTAATCCACCTACAGTTTCTTTCATTTCTTCTGTCATTTTTATTTTCTCCTCTCAAATTTTTTTTGTTTAAATTCCTATCATTCCGCGTACTGCATCGATCAAGGAATAGATATCTAAGTCTTCATCCCGCATTTTACCGATAAGATAACCTACTGTACCAAAAATCAACAAAACCAAGGTTTTCCCAAAGCCGATCCAAAGAAAAAGTATTGCCAATAGGAAAAACAAGGTTGTCCAAATAATTCTAAAGCGGTACGGTTTAAGTTGTTTGAACCACTCTTCTTTTTGTTTTTGATCCATCATTTTTCCCTCCTAAACGACTCGTGAATGTTTTTTTCCAAAAGAAGCAGAATCTGTAGGAGCCTTTTCTTTTACAGTAACGATCACACTACTTTCGATCGATTCTAAAGCTTTAGACAACGCTTCTTCTACTTGCCATTTGATTTTATCTGCCATTGGTGCAAAGTCTTCCTTACTGCGAACATCGATCTTCAGTTTAACAAGTACCTTTTCTTTTCCTTTGATCTTGACAGTCACTTTTGTTTTATCTGGATGGATCATTGAATCATAGGCATTTTGCACAATTTGGACAAGCGTACTTCTAAGAATTTCCGTACGATTCGATCCATCTTTTACGACTAACCGCTTGCGGCGTGCAGAAACGGATAAAACAAGCAATAAAGTAAGAGTCAATAGACCGCCTAAAATCAACAAAATCCATTCAAAAAATGAGAATAGCCATAAATGACCAACGATAAAACGCCCAACTGTTGAAGATAACCAAGGAATTTGAACCACTTGACTAAGCAGGCCCAGTGTTCCAATGAAAAGTACTAATGCGATCAATCCAAATAAGGTTTTTACTAATCGCCTCATAATTATCTCTCCTCGTAAATCCACATTTTTTTACCTTAATTAAATTGTACCGCCTAAAAATTTGTATTACAAAAGATACGAACTCTATTTGAATAATTAAAAAGAAAAAGTGAACAAGTCTATTCTTTTCATACGTTTGACTAATCCACTTTTTCCGTTTATTCATCTAGATATTCTTCTTTAGAAAACTCTGTATCCTCATATTCTCCACTATCTCCATAATACTGATTATAGCGTTGTTTAAATTTACGAAATAGGTACGTCACAAGTACTTTAGCAATCGCATAAATCGGAATTCCAAAAATCAGACCAAACATGCCGAGTAGATCGCCCATCACTAATAAAACGATCACAATGGTCAGCGGATGCACAACAAGACGTTTTCCCATCACTTGCGGCGCAATTAAATGACCATTCAGCATTTGGACGATCATCCAAACAATACTCATTTTGATAAACATCCCGAATGAAACCATCAAAGCAACGATCGCAGCTGGAATAAATGCAATCACTGGACCAATATAAGGAATCACAGCTGTCACACCAACAATGATCGATAAGGTTCCAGAATAAGGAACTTTGATCAACCAAAAACCAATAAAAGTCAAAATACCGATTGCGATCGATACAAGGATCTGACCTTTTAAATAGGCACCTACTTGACTGCTCATCGTCGCACCGATCTCTTTCGCATCTTTTCTAAAGCGTGGTGGAATAATACTTAATACGAATGAAAAGAATTTTTGATCATCCTTCAGCAAAAAGAAGGTGATGATCGGTGCCGTGACCATAACAAGTGCAAATCCAGTCAATGTTGAAAACACAGTCGAAGCTCCTTCAACTGCTTTAGAAAAATAACTGCCGATTTTATCCGACACATTGTCGAACCAATTTTGTACACTCGCTAATGCATTCGCCAAAGGTTTTTCAAAAGCGGAATTATGGAAAAAGTCTGCAACCATTTTGTTGAGATCATCCATATATTGAGGAAAACTTTTAACTAGCCCATCCACCTGCTTTTGAATGATCGGCACGACTAAAATAATCCCAACAACGAACAATGTGATCAGGACAATAAATATAGCAGATACACCATATACTCGTTTTACCTTATGCTTTTCCAGCCAGTTTACTACAGGGTTAAATAAATAATATAAAATCAATGCTAAAATTGTTGGCCCTATAGTTGTCTTAAAGACGACCCCGATCGGACCGAAGATAAAACCAACTTGATGGAAAATGAAAATCACTGCCCCTACTAGAAGCAGGGCTACAAGCGTAAATAGTAAATTTTTCCCTCCAAGAAATTTGATCCAGCGTGTTTCTTGTTTCTTTTCCAAATCTATACCTCCCCGTCATCCCTTCAATTGTATCTAAAAAAAGTCTATCTGTAAAAAATTCGGTCATGATAAAGAAAAGAGTGCCTGACAAAACTAAAAATCAGTTTTGTTTTGCACTCTAGAACGTAATAAGTAGCGGTCAAAAGTCAGGTTCTTCGGCAATTTTTGAAAAATTGCTCGAACCTAGGCGACTTTTGCCTCAACCTCTGTTAGATATTAATTTGACGCTTTGCGTCCTTTTCTTTGTGTAGCTTCCATGATAACTGGTAAAATCACCGGACGGCGTTTCGTTTGTTCAAACAAGTAACGGCTTAATTGCTCCCGGATATCTTGTTTTAATTTACTCCACTCAAAATCGCTGCTTTCGAGATGTTTTTCAACGATCTCCGTCACGATATTGCTGCTTTCTTTCATCAAATCTTTGCTTGTTTTTACATAAACAAAGCCTCTTGAGGTAATTTTTGCAGGAGAAACGATTCGTTTTTCACGTCGATTGATCGTCACAACAGCAACGAAAATGCCATCTTCAGATAAAATTCGGCGATCACGTAATACGATATTGCCGATATCACCGACACCGATCCCATCGATCATAATATTTTCAGCAGTTGTACTGCCAGCTACAGTCATTTTCTTTTTCGTGTATTCCAAAATATCTCCACGCCCAGTGATAAAAATATTCTTATATGGAATACCTAATTCATGAGCTAAATCAGCATGTGCTGCTAATTGTCGATATTCTCCTTGTACAGGAATAAAATATTTTGGTTTGATCAAGTTTAACATCAACTGCAAATCTGTCGGACTGGCATGACCAGACACACGCATATTATCTGAGATTTGTTTGACAACGCCGCCAGCTCGGTAAACGATATCTTCTGTTTTAGCTACAGCTGTTTCCATTGCTGTTGTTGGCGTAGTCGTGATATAAACTAAATCACCTTCCTGGATTTTAATGGTACGGTGAGTTTTATTCGCCATTTTCTGCAGCGATTTGATTGGTTCACCCATCGTTCCTGTTTCCAGAATGATCAGTTGTTCTGCTTGATATTTCTTCATTTCTTTTACGCCGATAATCAAGTCTTCACTTGGTAATTTTAACTTGTCCAACTTGATCGCTGTGTTGATGATTCGTTGAAAATCTTGTCCTGTCAAGACGATCTTACGATCAGAACGATGGGCAGCGTCTAAAATTTGCTGCACACGCTGTAAATTACTTGCCACACAAGCTACGATAATACGGCCTTCCCAATAACGGATCGTATCGAATACTTCATCTGCAATTTGAAGTTCAGAAACAACTTGTGAAGGATTTTCAGCATTTGACGAATCACTCAATAAGGCAAGAACACCCTCGTTTCCGATTTCTGCTAAACGCCCAAAATCAGTTTGATACATCGGTATGGCGCTTTGATCAAATTTGAAATCACCCGTATAAACAATATTACCTTCTTTGGTTTTTAAATTGATCCCAATCGACTCTGGTATCGTATGAGTGGTTCTAAAAAAGCTGATTGTCGCATGCGCAAAATCGATCTCCGTATGTGCATCAACTACGTGAAAATCATCAAAGTTCTTTGACTCTGCATGATCCCCCACGTTTAATTTAGCTAACTCGATCGTTAACTCTGTACCAAACACTGGTACATGGACTTTGGCTAACAAATATGGTAATGCTCCAATCGCATCTGCATGTCCGTGTGTTAAGAAAACCCCAGCAACACGATCGATGTTTTCTTCCAAATACGTAAAATCAGGAATGACTACATCAATCCCCAGCAGTTCATTTTCTGGATATTTTAATCCGCAATCCAGCACAAAAATTTCATCTTCCACTTCTGCGATGTACATATTTTTACCATTTTCACGAACGCCGCCTAAGGGAACGATTTTTATTGTACTCACTAGTTTCACCTCTCTATATTCTCATACTGGATCATAGATCCAATATGCTTAAAATTTTCGCCTTTTCTTCAGAAGTACAAGATACAAGAGGTAAACGCAAATCACCGACAGCAATGCCTAAATGATTTAACACAGCTTTAACTGGCGCAGGAGATGGTACTGAAAACAGTGCATTCATCTTGGGCAGTAATTGCCGTTGAATCGCTGCTGCTTTTTTCAACTCCCCTTGATCCAGCGCTTGATACATGTTATACATTTCCGTACCAAAAACATGACTGGCTACCGAAATGACCCCTTGTCCACCTATCGCTTTATTTGAAAAAGCTAAGGAATCTTCTCCAGTATACACTAAAAAGTCTTTTGGCGCTTTCTCGACCAACTCAGTTAAGGCATCTAAACCAAAACATTCTTTGATAGCAACGATATTTTCTAATTCTGCTAAACGCAAACTTGTCGCTACATCAAGGCTTGCTACTGTTCTTCCCGGTACATTATACAAAATGATCGGCAAATCACTCGCCTCAGCAATGGCTTTAAAATGTTGGTATAGTCCTTCTTGATTTGGTTTATTGTAGTAAGGAACAACGGCTAAACCAGCATCGATGCCGCGAATAGCAGAAATTTCCTTCACAAATTCAACCGAATCTCGTGTATCGTTGGTTCCCACACCACAAATGATCGGTACACGTCCATCGACTAAACGAATCACTTCATTGAACAATTCAATTTCTTCATCATGGGTCAACGTAGGTGACTCTCCTGTTGTACCTGCTAAAATTATTCCTTCTGTATGATTATCAAGCAGATGATTCACCAATTGAGGCAATCTAGAAAAATCGATTGCACCATTTTCGTCAAAAGGTGTGACCATAGCTGTGATGATCGTTGCATTTTCTAAATTCATACTTACTTCCTCCTAATTTAAAAGCGGAACAAATCGTTTAATTCTGTAGAAAATTAAGAAATTGACTTTGAGACACTTCTTGTCTCACTGGCAATTTGTCTATTTTCCTAAGGATTGATTTGTGCAGCTAGATAACATTTAAAAGCGGAACAGGCTCGTCAAGCTCTGACAGAAAAATAGGAAAAATCGATTGAGACGCTTTTTGTCTCACTCTATTTTTATCTTTTTTCCGAAGAGCTAGCCTGTGCAGCTAGATAACATAACTGATCAACACTTTCTTCGAAAGTCTTGTACTGTTCAACATCAGTTCATTTCATTCACTGTGATTCTCAGCAAAAGCGGAATGAGCCTGTTTAGTCTCGACAAGAAAATAGGAAAACATGAATGAGGCGCTTTTTGCCTCATTCAGGTTTTATCTTTTTCTCGAGAGACTGGCTCATGCAGCTAGATAACAATAGATGCTGAACAGGCTCGTCAAGCTCTGACAGAAAAATAGGAAAAATCGATTGAGACGCTTTTTGTCTCATCTATTTTTATCTTTTTTTCGAAGAGCTAGCCTGTGCAACTGGATAACATAAATGATCAACACTTTCTTATGAAAGTCTTGTACTGTTCATCATCAACTCAAATACTTTTTGTTGTGATTCTCAGCAAAAACTGGCTCATGCAGCTAGATAATAACAAGCTCTCATTTCCCAAAGATCCAATTTTTGGAGCGATCTATTCAACACCAACCAAATTCATTGCATGCAATGTTTCAGCAATTTGAACGGAATTCCACGCTGCACCTTTTAACAAGTTATCAGAGACGACCCACATATGGTATCCTTTATCGATATCGATATCTTTGCGAATCCGTCCAACAAAAGTTTCCTTACGATCGATACTTGTCAAAGCCTGCGGATAAATTTGCTGACTTGGATCATCTTGTAATACAGCACCAGGCGCTTCTGCTATCAATCGCTTGATTTTAGCAACATCTGCGCCATCTTCTTTGACTTCGATATACACAGATTCTGAATGTCCAGACAACACCGGAATCCGTACACATGTCGCAACAACTTTGATGCTGTCATCTTCCATGATCTTCTTCGTTTCGTTGATCATTTTCCATTCTTCATATGTGTAATCCTCATCTGAAAAAACATCGATCTGCGGTAACGCATTAAACGCGATCGGATAATGTTTTTTATCTCCACCACTCGGTAAAATCGTTGCTTTCAGCTGATCGGCCGGTGTTCCATTGATATAGTCTACTGCTTGTGATTTTAGCTCTTCCATTGCGTGGATACCAGCTCCGCTAACTGCCTGATAGGTCGATACGATCAACCGGTCTAAGCCATATGCTTTACGGATCGGCTCAAGTGCCACCATCAATTGGATCGTTGAGCAGTTTGGGTTAGCAATGATTCCTTTGTGACGTTTCAATGCATGCGGATTGACCTCTGGAACTACTAGAGGAACTTCTGGATCCATTCTAAAATGACTCGTATTATCAATAACCACTGCTCCGCGTTTTACCGCTTCAGGAGCAAATTGTTTAGAGATACTTCCGCCTGCACTGAACAAAGCGATGTCAACATTTTCAAATGACTCAGGAACTAATTCTTCGATTACTAATGTCTGCCCTTTAAACATTAGTTCTTTACCAGCTGAACGTTTCGATGCCAAAAGTTTGACATGGTTCAACGGCAATGTCGAATCAGCCAACATCTCGATCATCTTTGTCCCAACAGCCCCAGTTGCTCCTACTATGGCAACATTATACTTTTCTTTCATACTTATTTATCTCCTCTCGTCTTCCTGAAGAAAGTTGCTTTTTTCATTTTACCATAGTATCGACTATTACTACATAGGAAGTAAAGTGATTTTTCTCCATTTTATTGAAATAATTCATTCTACTCATCGTCAAAGAAGTCCCTACGTCAATCTATTGACATTTGAAACGTATTTGTTATAGTTAAAAGCGACATTTACTTAATTTGAAGGAGTGAATACCATGGCACGTGTTGAAAGTTTTGAATTAGACCACAATACAGTAAAAGCCCCTTATGTGCGCTTAGCTGGTACAGAAAAAAATGGGGAAGCGCTGATCGAAAAGTACGACCTACGTTTCTTACAGCCAAATGAAGATGAATTGCCGACAGCAGCGGTTCATACACTGGAGCACTTATTAGCAGTGAACTTACGTGATCATTTAGAAGGAATCATCGACATCTCTCCAATGGGCTGCCGCACTGGTTTTTATATGATCATGTGGAATGAACATTCACCAAAAGAAATTCGCGATGCATTAGTAAACGTGCTTAATTTTATTGTTGAAACAGATTTCGTTCCTGCTGTTTCTGCAAAAGAATGCGGAAATTATAAAGACCATTCTTTATTTTCTGCACAAGAATATGCAAAAATCGTTTTAGAAAAAGGAATCAGCTTAGATCCTTTTGAGCGTGTGCTTTAAAACGACTAAAAAACAAGTGCTTGGATACTTATCCTAAGCACTTGTTTTTTTGATGCCGTCCATTACCCCAACGCCACATCTAAAATCATCATGATAATGAAACCAAGCATTACACCAAAGACAGCAAAGTGTCTTCTGCTGGTTACTGTTTGCTGTGCTTCCGGGATCAGTTCTTCGACTACCACATAAATCATTGCTCCTGCTGCAAAAGCTAGTGCATACGGCAATAGCATGGTGACCTTCGTTACCAAGATAGCTCCGATGATCCCTGCGATCGGTTCTACAATTCCTGAAGCTTGACCATACAGAAAGGCTTTTTTCCGACTTAGATTTTCTTGACGCAAAGGAATCGACACTGCTGCACCTTCCGGAAAATTTTGAATCCCGATTCCTAGAGCAACAGAAACTGCCGCCAAAACAGCTTTTGTTGGATCATCCGCTGAATTGGCTGCGCCAAAGGCTACTCCGACTGCTAATCCTTCTGGAATATTATGTAATGTAATAGAGAAAACGAGTAAAATCGTACGTTTTAGATGACTCGGTAACCCTTCTTTTTCATGATTAGGGCCGAAATGCATATGTGGCAACGTCTTATCAGCAATATATAAAAACAGTCCGCCTAAACCAAACCCGAAACTTACGACCAGCCAAGCAATACTGCCGTTCTCTTCTGCTTGTTTGATTGCCGGGTCAAGTAAAGACCAGAAACTCGCAGCGATCATCACACCTGAAGCAAATCCCAGCATCAAATTCAAAATATCTTTTTTTATTTCCTTAAAGAAAAAAACCAATGCTGCCCCCAAAGCAGTCATGAAATAGGTAAATCCTGTCCCAACCAACGCTTGCTGCCAAGCATCCATCGACAATAACCAATCAGTAAACACTCATATCCCTTCCTTCCACACTCTACTCCCTTAACTTTATCATATCAATGATTTTATGACTACGCTTTACAACAAAAATAAGGGCAAAACAAAACGAATCGTACGCTTTTGTCTCACCCTTATTCAATATTATTTGGTTATACAAGTAAACTTTGTCAGTTAAAAACTGCTTCTTAGTTTTTCAAATTACTACTTATCATCATGTTTGTGGAATTTTTCTTTGATATCTTCAAAGCCTTCTTTGATCTTATCGCCTAACTTTTCAGCACCGTCTTTGATATCATCACCGGCATCACGAGCTTTATCTTTTGCATCTGCAAAAGTTGATTGCGCTTTGCCTTCAAGTTCTTTCCCTTTATCATCGGTTACTTTCCCTTGAACTTCTTTAGCGGTACCTTCAACTTTATCCTTTGCATCATCTAAACGTCCATTTAAATCTGCCATGTCAAAATCCCTCCTAATATTTTTTAGTACACTATTACAATAGCACCATTTTAGGGTTGCCACAAATATTTAGCTTTTTTTGGGAGACGTGATCTTTATATAGGATAAAAAAATTTATTCTTCATACCTTTTGATTATCTTATTTTCTCTTTGGCCAAAGCTAAACACCCTATCGTACCCGGATCATCCACTAAGGCTGGCGTAACGATATACTCTTCTAATGGCGGAGTTTTCACATACCCATTCACTAGTTTTTTAAACTCTTTACGAACCTTTTCCAGCATATGTTCCTGCTTCATTACGCCACCACCAAAAATAATGACTTCAGGTGAAAACATCAGCGTTGTGTTATAGGCTACCTGAGCGATATAATACGCTTCGATCGACCAAAATGGATGGGATTCTTCTAATTCTTGTCCTTTGCTTCCTGTTCTTTTTTCAATTGCAGGACCGGCAACCATTCCTTCCAAACAGTCTCCATGAAAAGGGCAACTTCCTTCAAATAAATCGTCTGAATGTCTTCTAAGTGTTGTATGCCCCATCTCAGGATGACTGAATCCTGAGATGAAATGGCCATTTTGAATAGCACCAGCCCCTACACCTGTCCCGATCGTATAATAGACACAGCTGGATGATCCTATCCCGTGCCCTTTCACATATTCTCCATAAGCTGCAGCATTAACATCTGTCGTCCACGCAATAGGAAGATCGAAATGCTGCTTCATCTCTCCGACGAAATCAAATCCTTGCCAAGCCAACTTAGGAGTAGAAGTGATGTGACCATATGTTGGCGAATCCTCATGAATATCGATTGGTCCAAATGAACCAATACCGATCGCCTGAAGGTCATATTGCTTGAAAAAACCGATGACCAAAGCCATTGTTTCTTCTGGAGTCGTCGTCGGAAAACTCACTCTTTCTAAAATTTCTAGGTCATCTGTTCCAACAGCACATACAAATTTTGTCCCGCCAGCTTCAATACTACCTAATAACTTTTTCATTCTTTTTCACTCCTTATAATGATCTTTTTATTTTGTAGACCGTTCGGCTATGAAATGGACGATCTGGATATAATGAAATATCACCAAAACCATCAAAAACACCAGCACCAGGGCTCACTTGGGTTTCTAACGCGATTCCGCCATGGCTGACCATCTTAGTCCCTCTCATTTCTGGACTATTTTCACCAAATTGAGCTGTAAAAACAACAACAGCTGGACGATCTGTATACATTTCAATCGATACATCTGATTTAGGCGAAGTGACGATCGCCTGCGGCTTTTCAAAACCTGTTTGATTTAATAGGAATGGGTGATCTAACCCATCAACCATCATATTTTGTTTATAATTCGCCTCAAAAACTTGTTTTATTGGAGTATTGTTTCTAAAATCAAAAGGTGTATCCGTGACATTCTGCAGTTCTCCTGTGACAGAAGTCGCTTCATCTACCACTGCAAAACGATCTGCATCAATAAACAGAGAATGCTCACCAACCGTTTTTGTCACATCGCCTGTCAAATTGAAATACACATGGTTCGTCGGATTATAAATTGTAGGCTGATCTGTTATTGCCTGATAATCAATGATCCACTCATCTTCATTCGTCAAAGAATATATTACCTCTGCTTTTAAATTCCCTGGAAAACCATGCTCTTGATCAGGACTTTCATACGTAAAAATCACTGAAATTCTTTCTTCCGTTTCTTCTGTTCGAGACTCCCAAAGTCGTGATTCAAAGCTTTTGGCTCCTCCGTGAAGGGTATTTCCAGTAAGAGGATCGACTGGTAATTGGTATTTCTTATCATTGATTGTAAATTGTCCTTTTTCAATTCTACCAGCTACTCGTCCAACCGTCGCACCGATGTATAGATCTTTTTCAATATATTCTTTTGCGGAGTCAAACCCCAATACGATATTGCGCTTTTCACCGGCCACAGGCACGATCAAATCAACGATTCGTGCACCTAAATTAGATACGCATAATGTAACCCCGTTATTATTAGTAAGCGAATACAAAATTGTTGATTCGCCAAAATCTTTCTGTGTGATGTTCACTACTTCCATTCCTTCCTTCTTTTATCATGCATACTAGCTTGATTCACTGATTTTATTTTACCATTGATTTCTTAATTATAACTGAATTTCTATTTTTTTGTTATATTCATGTCGATTTATCTTCAGCGCAATAAAAAAACGAGTTTCCACAAAGGAAACTCGTACAATTGTTGAGTATTCAACAGAAATCTTATTCTGCAGCGTTTTCGTCTTTGAGACCGTATTTCTTGTTGAAACGGTCCACACGTCCGTCTGCTTGTGTGAATTTTTGACGTCCAGTGTAAAATGGATGAGAGTCAGATGTTACTTCGACACGGATTACTGGGTAAGTATTTCCGTCTTCCCATTCAACTGTTTCTTCAGAGTGCTTAGTAGAACCTGATAAGAATTTAAAACCAGTTGTTGAGTCCATAAATACGACTGGGTGATATTCTGGATGGATATCTTGTTTCATAGTCTTTTCGCTCCTTTGCCCTGATCCATTTGCTGCATCAGAGTTATTTTGTCGGTATACAACAGTACTATAATAGCATGATTCATTCATCGATGCAATTATCTTTTTACATTTCTTTTGCTTTGTTTTCCGAAGGATACATCATGGAAATCTTCAAAGAATTTTTCATTGCTTTTTGTTTTACGTAAAAATTTAACAAATTGCTCTGTATATTCCAGAGAATCGCCTGTCATATGATTACGCAACTTCCATGTTTCTTCTAGTTGCTCAGAAGACATTAACAGATCTTCTTTACGTGTTCCTGATTTTTTGATATCGATGGCTGGGAAGATACGGCGATCTGCTAAATCACGTGATAGATGCAGTTCCATATTCCCTGTCCCTTTGAACTCTTCATAGATCACATCGTCCATTCGACTTCCGGTATCCACTAAAGCAGTTGCTAAAATCGTTAGACTGCCTCCTTCTTCAATGTTTCTAGCTGCACCAAAAAAACGTTTTGGTCTATAAAAAGAAGAAGGATCGATACCGCCGCTCAATGTTCGTCCGCTTGGCGGTACGACTAAATTATAAGCACGAGCCAAACGTGTGATACTGTCCATCAGAATCACAACATCTCGCTTATCTTCAACTAAACGCATCGCACGTTCCAAGACTAGTTCAGAAACTCGTGTATGATTCTGCGGTTGTTGGTCAAATGTTGATGATACGACATCACCTTTGACGCTGCGTTCTAAATCAGTCACTTCTTCCGGACGCTCATCGATCAATAATAAAATCAATTCTACATCAGGGTAATTTTCAGTAATGCCGTTGGCAATTTCTTTTAAAACACTAGTCTTCCCAGCTTTAGGTGGCGCAACGATCAAACCGCGCTGCCCAAAACCTACAGGAGAGAAAATATCGATCATACGAGTTGATAATCTGCCGGGTGTTGTTTCTAATTTGATTTGTCTTTCTGGGTAGAGAGGTGTTAACGCTGGAAAGTGAGGACGCTCTTTAGCTTCTTCCGGATCTTTGCCATTCACACTTTCAACATGCATCAAGCCATAATAACGTTCCGATTCTTTTGGGGGGCGTGCCTTTCCAGCAACCTTATCCCCATTACGTAACCCGAATCGACGGATTTGAGAAGAGGAGATGTAAATATCTTCAGCACTTGGTCCATAATTGATTGGACGTAAGAAACCATACCCATCTTGAGAAACGATATCCAAAATTCCTTCCATAAAGAAGAAACCTTGCTTCTCGGCCTGAGCTCTAATCACTGCTAAAGACAATTCTTTTTTGTTCATTTGGCTGTAATAAGGGATCTTAAATTCCTTCGCATAGGCATAAATGTCCTTTAGTGTGCTATTTTCAAGTTCCGCCATCGTTAAATAGTCACTCATTTAGTCACCTCGATTTCTTCTTCTGTTTCGATCATTTGGATATCAGCACCTAAGGCTGTTAATTTTTCAATGATATGATCATAGCCTCGTAAAATGTATTCAACATTGTAAATCGTGGTCGTACCTTCTGCAATCAGTCCAGCAGTCACTAAACAAGCACCTGCACGTAAATCAGAAGCGACTACTTCAGCACCATGCAATTTAGCAGGGCCATTGATGACGATCATATTGCCTTCGATCGATGCATCCGCACCCATTCGTACTAATTCAGGAATATGTTTTGTCCGTTGCGTATAAATACTGTCGATCACTTCGCCCGTTCCTTTAGCTTTTAACATCAACGGCGTGATCGGCTGTTGAAGATCTGTCGCAAATCCAGGATATGGATACGTTTTGATCGTTGTCATTTTTAAATCGTGGGAAGGATGAACGATGATCTTGTCCTCTTCGATCGTCATTTTCACACCCATTTCTTGTAATTTTGCAATAAAGCTTTCTAGGTGTTCATAAATGACATTACGAACCGTTACACCTTCGCCCATTGCAGCAGCTAAAGCCAAATAGGTCCCTGCTTCGATACGATCAGGAATAATCGAATGGCGGCAGCCGTGCAGCTGTTCCACACCTTCGATACGGATAATATCTGTGCCTGCTCCACGGATATTGGCTCCCATATTGTTCAATAAGGTAGCGACATCGATGATCTCAGGTTCACGAGCAGCATTTTCGATGATCGTTTTCCCTTCTGCTTTTACAGCCGCCAGCATAACATTGATCGTTGCGCCGATCGACACCATATCCATGAAGATCCTCGTTCCATGAAGACCATCCTCTGTTCTTAGATACATCGCTCCATGTTCATTTGTCACAGTTGCTCCTAGAGATTCAAAACCTTTGATGTGAAGGTCGATTGGACGGGGACCTAAATAACAGCCTCCTGGTAACCCAACTACTCCTTCACCAAATTTTCCCAGCAATGACCCCATAAAGTAGTAAGATGCACGAAGACTATTGATTTTTCCTTTCGGCATCGGTACTGAGACGATCTCCGTTGGATCGATCACTAATGTATTATTTTCAAATGTTGTTTTAGCACCCATAATTTCTAAAATTTCAATTAATGAATGGACATCCTGAATATCTGGTACCCCATCCAATGTGACTGGTGAATCCGCTAAAATAGCTGCTGGAATCAACGCCACTGCACTGTTTTTTGCCCCACTGATACAAACTTCTCCCGTTAACGGGCGGTTCCCATTGATTACAATTTTTTTCATTTATCTTCTCACCTATCTATGTAAAACAAATAGTTTTATTTTTTGTGATATACCCAAACTATTCTAACACATCAGAAGATAATAAAAAAGCCAACACGTATTCTCTTTCTTATTTTTCTCATGTTTTAGGCGTTTTCGCTCAAAAAAAGAAACGTATTGTAAACTTTTAGAAAAAAATAAAAAAAGCCGAACTGCTTTTCAGCAGTCCAGCTCAGGGTTTAAAGAATTAGATTATGCTTTGTTAGCAGAACCGAACCAGTCGATGTGCTCTTCTGCATCTTTCACGATTGCAGCAACACCTGGTGCTAACAATTTACGTGGGTCAAAGCCTTTTCCTTCTTTGTCTTTGCCAGCTTCGATATATTCACGAGTTGCTTTAGCAAAAGATAATTGGAATTCAGTATTTACATTGACTTTAGATACACCCATTGAGATAGCTTTTTGGATTTGTTCTTGAGGAATACCTGAACCACCGTGTAATACTAAAGGAACATCAGAACCTACAGCATCAGCGATTGCTTGTAAGTGATCAAAAGCAAGGCCTTTCCAGTTTTCAGGATATTGACCGTGAATGTTACCAATACCACAAGCTAAATAGTCAATACCTGTAGCAACCATTTGTTTACACTCTTCGATGTCAGCTAATTCACCAGAACCGATGATCCCGTCTTCTTCTCCACCGATCGAACCAACTTCACACTCAACAGAGATTCCTTTAGCGTGTGCTTTTTCAACGACATCTTTAGCTAATTTCAAGTTTTCTTCAAATGGAAGATGAGAACCATCAAACATGATTGAAGTATAGCCAACTTCGATACATTCTAAAGCTGCTTCATAGTCACCATGGTCTAAGTGGATCGCAACTGGTACAGTGATACCCATTGAATCAACTAAATCAGTGATGATATCTTTAGCCACTTTATATCCGCCCATGTATTTTGCTGCGCCCATTGATGTTTGGATAAGAACTGGTGCTTTTTTAGCTTCGGCAGCTTTTAGAATTGCTTGAGTCCATTCTAAATTGTTTGTATTGAATCCACCAACTGCATATCCGCCTTTACGTGCAGCTTTTAAGAATTCTGCTCCTGATACTACTGGCATAATAAAATTCCTCCTAAGTTTTAAAAAACTTTATTTGTTAAGGGCGTCCCTTAACTAACAGTTACATTTTAGCAGACTTTTTAGTACTTTTCTACTAAAATTACCTTTTTCAGAAAATTTTTGTCCATACTTTCACAAAAGAGTAGACACTCAGGTTTATTTGTCGAAAAAAAAGAGGGGTATCAACATTTATTCCTTCAGAAATAAATGTTGATATCTCTCTTTTTGGATCTTATGATCAAGCAAAGATTTATTTTATTTGAGTTTCATTTTATGTTTTTTTAACTCTGGAAATGATCCTGTACTTTTAAAAATCCGCTGTTCATCTTCATTGGCAAATCGCCCTAAGACCGATTGCGTAGGCAAAATATTCATAAATGCATTCTCATCGACTGAATAAACGATTTGTTCTAGGTCATAGAGTTCATATCGTGTGATCACCATCATGATCATTCGACCTTCTACACCCGAATATCCGCCGATAGACGGCAATAATGTCATCCCACGAACCATTTCTTTGGAAATCGCCTGAGCAACCGTTTCAGGATTCACTGTTATGATCATCGCTGTGATTTTTTGATGACTGGTATGGATCGTATCCACGACCTGTGTTAAACAATAGATCGAAATAATCGTATATAACGCACTCTCCCAATCAAACACAACACCTGCAACAGCAACAATGATACCATTCAACATAAACATATAATTTCCAACCGTTTTCCCAGTCGTCTTTGATAAGACTAGTGAAATAACGTCCATTCCACCTGTCGTAAACCCCATCTTCAAAGATAAGCCTGCACCAATCCCGATCAACACACCACCAACGATCGCATTCATCAATGGATTTTCCGTAATCACGACGATAGGTAGAAACATGGTCACAACTGAAATCCAAGCAACATTTAGAAAACTGAAAATAGTCGATTCTTTCCCTAGTTTAATAAAGCCTAATACAAAAATCGGTATATTCAATAGTAAAATAAATAAACCTGTATCGATCGTGATTGAAAAATGTGTATACAGCAGCGTTGCAATGATTTGCGCTACCCCGTTCATTCCAGCAGAGAAGACTCTTGCGGGAATTAGAAAAAAATTCAATCCAACTGCCGCTAAAATTCCCGTGATAAAAATAACAGCAAATTTTTTCAGTAATTCATTTTGTTTATATGAAGCAGCTCGCTTGCCCACCATAATTCCTCCCATTACCAAACATACTGAATAGTCATTCTATGTCCTGTTTGTCCAAGTCAAATCCCACGAATTAGAATAACAGGTTGCCTGAAAAAAGAAAAGAAAAAAAGCCAAAAATGAGGATTCTTTTATTCTGAACGACTGATGATCAAAAAATGGTTGGGACTTGTTTCTTGGTCATTTAATGGTACTATAAAAGGAAGAAATGAATGAAAGGCGGTTAACTAATGGCAGCAAAAGAAGCAAGTTTCGACGTCACCTCTGAGATGAATATGGAAGAAGTCAAAAATTCGATCCAAATCGCATTGAAAGAAATCAAAAATCGTTTTGACTTCAAAGGTTCAATTGCAGACATAAAACTAGAAAATGGAAAATTAGTTCTAGTTGCAGAAGACGATTATAAAGTTGAGCAAGTCAAAGATGTTTTATTCAGCAAGTTAGTAAAACGGGCAGTTCCAATTAAAAACATCCATTTTTCCGATAGCGAAAAGGCTCTTGGAGGAAACGTCCGTCAATACGGTGACCTGATCAGCGGCATCGATCGAGACAATGCAAAAAAAATCAATGTAGCAATCAAAAACTCAGGAATCAAAGTAAAATCACAAATCCAAGAAGACAAAATTCGTGTGACTGGAAAAAGCCGTGATGATCTACAAAAGGTGATTACATTACTTAGAACACTTGATCTACCTGTTGAACTTCAGTTTACTAATTATCGTTGATTCAGCTACTATCTTCTTTTATTTATCTAAATGAAAAAAAGCCTGATTCTTAGCGATGATCAAAAAATCCAAGCTTAAATGGACTAGTTGATCGATCAAAAAAATCAGGCTCTTTTTATTGTCTATTCACTTAAAAAGTCTACTAACTCCTGCATATTTTTCCCACTATTCAACCCAACGATCAAGCGAATGCGGGCCTTAGGACCATTCAATCCTCTTGAAAAAATCAAGCCCATTTTTTTAAGATTCACGCCGCCGCCTTCATAATCATAGATGTCCTCAGCGATTCCATTCGAACAACGTGAAACAAGAACGATCGGAATTTTTCTTTGCAACAGTCGTTTTAGCGCAGGTAAGGTTTGCGGTGGAAGATTTCCCGCGCCAAGAGCCTCGATGACCAAACCATCCGTCTGGTCATTGTCCACTAAATCAAACAGCTGCTGATCCATCCCAGCATAAGCTTTAATGACATATACATTTCCTTCAACTTCTTGAATATCACATATTTCTTGCGGCCGCACTTCGCTTGCAAAAAAAGTTCTTTCCTTGGCGATCATACCGATCGGTCCAAAAGTTGGTGTCCGGAATGTTGCTACATTTGTAGTGTGCGTCTTCGTTACATAACGAGCCGTATGGATCTCATCGTTCATCACCACTAAAACACCTTTTCCCTGAGATTCCTCCGAACAAGCAGTCCATACAGCACTGATGAAATTATACAAGCCGTCTGTCCCGATTTCATTGCTTGACCGCATCGCACCAGTCAGAACGACGGGAATTTTATTTTCCAGCGTGATATCCAAAAAATAAGCTGTTTCTTCCAACGTATCGGTCCCATGAGTGATGACGACGCCATCGATTTTTTCAGCGTGTGCCTGCTGAATTCGCTCTTTTAGCTCAAGCATACGTGTTAATGTCATATGAGGAGAAGGAATATTAAAAATCGATTCAACGATCAAGTTGACCTTACCCTCCAGCAAAGCTTCTTGTTCGAGTAAGGGATTCATTGTATTGAGTGCTACATTACCATCTGCCTCTTTAGACATTGAAATTGTCCCGCCTGTATGCAAAACAAGAATAGTTTTCATTACTTAGCCTCTTTTCACCTATGATTCTTATTCTTCTTTTCTCTAAAAAAGAGCCGACAAATCGTCCGCCTGCTTTTTTATTTTTATAAGAAGATTCGCTTTTTTAGTATAACAGTAAACGTAATTTTTTTCTATGCTCATTCATTTGTTGAAAGCCAAAATCGTTGCTGTAATTCTTTTGAACGTTCGGCAGAATAAGCCGTTTGACTTTGATCCCAATGCGGCGGAAAAAATTGTCGCACAGCTGCAGATGAAAAACGCTGATCCAACAATAATACAACTCCTCGATCTTCGCTATCCCTGATGACACGCCCTGCTGCCTGCAGCACTTTGTTCATTCCGGGGATTTGATAAGCAAATTGAAACCCTTGATTTTTTTCTAAGTCGTAATAACGTTTGATCAATTCCTGTTCGTGATTGATCTGCGGTAAACCCACCCCAACAATGGCTGTACCAATCAATCGCGTTCCTTTTAAATCGATTCCCTCTGAAAAAATCCCCCCTAACACACAAAAGCCCAACAACGTTTCTTCTGGATCAGAAACAAAGTCAGCTAAAAAAGCTTCCCGCTCAGCTTCATTCATAGAAGAAGCCTGCAGCTTGGTTTTGATTCCTGGATTTTTTTCTCTGAATAGATCATACACGACATCCATATAAGAATAAGATGAAAAAAAGACAAAATAATTTCCAGTTCGCTGTTGGATCATATTTGTTAGACTTTCAACGATCTTTTGATAATTCCGTTCCCGTTCCTTGTAGGTCGTTTGAATATGATTTTCAATGACTAACAGCTGATTATCTTTAGTAAAAGGATTCGGAATACGGTATCTCAAACTTTCTTCTCCTCCACCCAAAACCTCTTGATAATAATCTAATGGAGTCAAACTAGCTGAAAATAAGATACTCGCTTTGCCCTTGTCTAATTTTTGCTCTAATAAATAGGAAGGATCGATGCAAAATTGCTTTACAGTCACGTCGTAGCTCTGACACTCAACGTAAGTACAATAATGATCATCATAATATTCACTGATTTTAGTATAATTCAGTACATCAAAATAAACGGATAACACTTGGTTCAATTCTTCGTATGTTTGATTCTCCGGCAGCCATTCACCGATTTTCTCAGATAGTGTGTAAGCCGCTTTTACAAGCGAATCAATGGGTGCACTTTGATGCAGAAAGTCTTTTTCTTCTTCTTTGCAGATTTGTTCGATCTTCTCAAATTCCTTTTCGACTTTCCGGATAGCTCGTGTCAGTTTTTGCTGCTCTTTCCCAAGCATTTTTCTTAATGAGCTAAATGTATTTTTAACTAAAGAAGCTGAATACATTTCTCTAGAACGGTTCACTAGATTGTGGACTTCATCGACTAGAAAAATATTTTCTTTTTCTTCTTGCTGCTCTTCGAAGAACCTTCTTAAATATACGGTGGGATCAAATAAGTAATTATAATCGCAAATCACAAGATCACACCATAAACTTACATCTAACGACAACTCAAACGGGCAAAGACTATGTTTTTTGGCATAGCGTTCAATAACTTCTCTTGTAAATTGATTTTCATTGTTTAACAGATCCCATAACCCTTCATTCAGACGGTCATAGTACCCATTCGCAAAAGGGCACGCTTCCGGTATGCAATTTCGTTCAGTCAAAAAACAAATTTTATCTTTTGCTGTTAAGGTCACACTTTTTAATTCCAGATTCTTTTGTTTCATCGCTTCTACTGCATCTTCTGCTACCTGACGTGTGATCGTTTTCGCAGTTAAGTAAAATGCACGTTCTGCTTGTTCTTCACCGATTGCTTTTAGTGTTGGAAATAATGTAGAGATCGTTTTACCAGTTCCTGTCGGTGCTTCTACAAACAACTTTTGATCACTTAAAATCGTTTTATAGACAGCGACAGCTAATTCTCTTTGCCCTTTGCGATAATCACCATATGGAAACGGAAGTTCTTTCAAGGAGGCATTTCTGATCTTTCGCCAATTCATTTTAAAAATCAGCCATTGCTCGTACTTGCTGGTCAAATCATCAAAAAATTCACACAGCTCCTGTTTTGTAAATAGCCTTTCTGTTCGCGTGATTTCTTCCGTTGTCGTTTGAAAATACGTTAGCTGTAATGTGATCGTTTCTAGCTCTTCTTGTTGACAATAGATGTGCCCGTAACACATGACTTGGTACCAGTACATATCGATCTGTTCTTCCCGCAGCTCAGAGAAATCAGGTTCTGAACTTTTTATCTCATCAATGATGATCCCCTTGTCCTCATCTATAAAAATGCCATCGGCACGTCCTTCAATGAAGTATGTTTGATCATTCATTTCTACATCGATCGAAAGCTTAACTTCCTTCTTATATCCAGCTGGAGCCGCCTTTTGCAATTTACGATGGATTTTCGCTCCTTCAGCCGCCGTATGTTCACTTGTATGTCTTGCATCGATACTACCTCTACGCAAAATAAATTCTACTAAACTGCGGACTGCGATCCGTTGTCTATCTTTCATTTTTTTCCCACCTGTCATTTCTCCATTATAGAACATACATTCGTAAATGAAAAGAGAAGCCCAAAACAAAACTAAAAACCAGTTTTGTTTTGGACTCTAATTTTGAATAAGTGGTGAGAAAAAAGCGGCTACTACGTTACGCTTCGACCACATCAGTTAACGCATTGTTTAAAGAACAAAGTGAAGCTAGCAACATTCTAAGTGCTAAAGTACTAAGAGCTGAAGGCTTCTGAAATGAGCTGAACACTTTTGTCCTATGCTTCTTAGTTTATGAAATCAAGTAGAATAATCGCTGTTTATTTTGACATACTCATAGCTCAAATCACAGCCGATCACTTGGAAATCGTGAGTTCCTTGGTGTAGATCGACCGTTAAATAGATATCTTCATTTTCTTGGATATACGATGCGATTTGTTCGATATTTTGCAGCTCTTCATGGTTTTCAGAGAAAATCGGATATTCGCCATAAGAAATCTCAACCCTATTAGGGTCAAAAATAAGTCCATCTGTTTTCCCAAGCGCCATTGCAATTCGGCCCCAATTTGGATCGTGACCAAACAAAGCGGTCTTCACTAATGGCGAATTGATTATTGATTTTCCAGCATTCTTTGCCTGTTCTTGGCTCATAGCATTTTTGACCGTCACAAACATCGTTTTTGTCGCTCCTTCAGCATCTTTCACAACATCTAATGCCAATGCATGACAAACTTGGTTTAAGGCTATTTGCAGCTCTTCCATCGAAGCTGTCTTATGACCGCTTGCTAATAAGGCAACTGTGTCACTCGTACTTGTATCTGAATCGATGCTGATTGTATTAAACGATTGGTCAACCGCGATTTTTAACATTGGATAGATATCTTCTTTGCTGATTTTTATATCTGTTAAAATATAAGCCAGCATGGTCGCCATATTCGGCTCGATCATCCCCGATCCTTTGACGATACCTAAAATTTTTCCCTCACCGACCTCAAGACTTTGCACTTTGATCCGTTGATCTGTTGTTAAAATAGCTTCGGCAAAGTCTTCATAGTTTTCTGTAAGCTCCAGCGAATGCGTCTCCAAAAATGTATTGATTTTTTCAATAGGTAATTGTGGTCCGATCACACCTGTCGATGATGGTAAAATATTTTCTTGAGCAATCGCCAGTTTAGACGAAATTTTATCTAAAATCTGAAACTCATTCTCTCGTCCTTCTTTGCCAGTCGCCACATTTGCAACCCCACTAGTTATTACGACTGCCTGTAATTCTCCATTTTTGACATGTTCTTTACCGATCGGTATACATTCACCGCAAAACGTATTTTTAGTAAAAACAGCCGCCGCATGACACACGTGATCTGCTACGATCAAACCAAAGTCTTTTCTTTTTTTCTTGATGCCGGCATGCGTGCCATAAAATTTAAATCCTTCTGGTATTTTTTCATCCATCCCTATCACTTACACCCTTCCCAAAGAGACAACCTCTAATAAACATTCCACAACAAACGTCTCATTTTTCTGATTTTCTAAAAGTATAAATCAATGTCTCATGATAGTCAATGATTTTTATGCAAAATAAAACAAATAAAAGAATTTTTATGCATAAAAACACGATAAATACGTATATTCAAAACAAAAAAAGGCACTCAGAAGAATCTGAGTGTCCTTTTCTAAGTTCTTTTATTAGTTGTTTTTACCAAAGATACGTAAGAATGCTAAGAATAAATTGATAAAATCAAGATATAATTGTAATGCCATGAAAACCGCGATCCCTGTACCTGGCTGTCCGCCTGTTTGTGTATACAATGTACGGATTTTTTGATTGTCATACGCAGTGATACCTGCAAAAATAACGACCATCAAAATTGAAATAAAGTAATCAACAGGACCACTCTTTAAAATAAATGCATTCAGGAAAATCGCAATGATCAGACCGATCAACGCACTGTATGCTGCATGTCCCATAGCAGAAAGATCACGTTTTGTAAAAATCCCAACTAATGACATTCCTCCAAACGTAGCTGCTGCACTAACAAAAGCCGCTACAACGGTTCCTTCTGTATACATCGCTAATGTTACAGCCAATGTAATGCCATTCAGTATAGAATATACAACAAATCCGCTGATTGCCAGTGTCGGATTTTTAGCTGCTTTAAAACCTAAGAAAACAACTAACGCTAATTCTGCAATCCAAAATCCATAAAAAGCCATTGGATATTTGTATAAAAACATCACTACTTCAAAGAAATATACATTCAATATTAGATATGATACTAACGCACTAATACCGATTCCCATCGCTAAAAACGCGTAAATTTTTGAATAAAACTTATTCAAACCAACATTTGCTACTGCTCCGTTATTCATTCATTTCTCCTTCTTTCTCTTCCAGTTCGTCTATTGTCACTTGAGGCGGCTGAACCATGACAACTGCATCAAGCACACGGTCTCCTTCTTCATTGACAGCTTCGATCGAAATCGTCACAACATCTTTCATTTTATCCACCTTGATCACTTCAAATTGAAATGTCAGTGTTTCGTAATGAAAGACTGGTCCTACAAAGTTCACCGAAAAATTGACCACATGAGAGCCTGGTCCTGGTAAATGCTTTGAAATCGCACTGGTAATGATCCCCATCAGCATGATCGATGGAACGATCGGCTTGCCGTATTCTGTTTTTTGGGCATAATCATGTTGGATATACAAAGGATTGGCATCATTCGTTAAGCCCAAATAAAGAAGTAAATCTTTATCTTCGATCGACTCAGTTAAAGACAGCGAATCGCCTTCCTCAATATCTTCGATGGTTTTGCCTAATTTTCTCGGTTTTCCGATATTCAAATTAGTACACCTCCACTAATGATAAGATTATTGTACCAAAATGACGACAAAAGGCAAGTTAAAAAGAAGCTTCGGCAAAACGCCAAAGCTTCATATCATCGTCTTGAACAATAAATTATAGAACGTTTCTTGTTGTATTACTCAATAATGTTTCATAGGCTTGCTCAAATTTTTGAACATCTCCGGCACCCATAAAAATAATCACAGCATTTTCATGGTCTAATAGCGGTGAAACATTATCCTCTTTGATTACTTGACCGCCTTTTTCGATCTTATTACCCAAATCTTCGATTTTTACATCACCTTTTTGTTCTCTTGCCGATCCAAAAATATCACACAAGTAAACATGATCTGCTAAATCTAATGCATCTGCGAATTCATCCATCAATGCAATCGTCCGTGTAAAGGTATGAGGTTGGAACACAGCGATAATTTCTTTATCAGGATATTTTTGACGTGCGCCATCGATCGTCGCCATGATTTCAGTCGGATGATGTGCGTAATCATCAACAATGATCATATCTGATACTTTTTTCTCAGTAAAACGACGTTTAACACCTGAAAAAGTTAGCATTTCTGCTGCAACTTTAGACATATCCAGTTTTTCAAAGTAGGCAACTGCGATCACACCAAGTGCGTTCATGATATTGTGTTGACCAAAAGCCGGTAAAACAAAGTGCCCTACAAATTCATCTTTATGGTAAACATCAAAAGAAGAACCTTGTGTTGTTCGTTGAATATTTTTAGCCTGAATATCATCATCATCATTCAACCCATAATAATAAATCGGCACATCTGCTGATAATTGGCGCAAATATTTGTCATCTCCATAAGCAAAAATACCTTTTTTCACTTGTGCTGCCATTGTTTGGAATGCTGAATAAACATCTTCGATACTCTTATAATAATCAGGATGATCGAAATCGATGTTCGTCATGATTGCATAATCGGGTGAATAAGCAAGAAAATGACGGCGATATTCACAAGCTTCAAAAGCGAAGAACTGCGCTTTAGGATCCCCATGTCCTGTCCCGTCACCAATCAAATAGCTTGTTGGTGCGATTCCTGTCAATACATGAGAAAGTAAACCTGTCGTACTTGTTTTCCCATGAGAACCAGTCACTGCAACGCTTGTATAAGGCTGAATAAAACGTCCGATAAAATCATGGTAACGAATGATTTCAGCACCTAACTCTTTTGCACGAACCAATTCTTCATGTGTATCTGGAAACGCATTTCCAGCGATAACAACCATATCTTTCGTGATATTGTCTGCGTTGAATGGTAGGATCTTCACTCCAGCCTTTTCTAGATCACGCTGTGTAAAGAAATATTCTTCTACATCAGACCCTTGCACACGATACCCTTTCTCAAATAAAACAAGAGCCAATGAACTCATTCCAGAACCTTTTATGCCAACAAAATGATGTAATTTTTCTTGATTGCTCATTATAATCCTCTTTTCCTGAAATCTCTATGTAAATTCTGTTTTCTTATAATAGTCAGCAAATGCATGCTACCCATTATCGTACAAAATCACAAAATAATCAACCCAAAAATAGTTGTGCTGCTTTACTATTTTAAAAGACACAAAAAGTTGAGACAAAACCAGTGACTGTTTTGTCTCAGAATACTACTAATTAAAATACTTGCTATTTTCTAATTCCATACTTGAATCTTCAATGATACCACTTAATGGTTTATCTAAAATACCGCGTTTTTTTTCGCTTTCGGCCTCTGCTACTTTTTGACCATAAGCTGTTTGGCTCTTCGCATTTGCTTTGGCTGTTTTTAACTCTTTTCTAGAACGCGGCAGTGTTTGGCTGATATCATCTTTACCAAAACGTTCCATATCTGGTTTGATTTGTTGGTACTGACGTCTTGTCACAGGAATCTCAGGTGTTTCTTTCGGAATGTTGAATTTTTTTACCGTCGGATCTTCATTTCCTTTGACTTGAAACGCTGCTGGCTCATCATCAAATAACAGATACGAATTTTTATCTTTTTTCATCGCCGTAGCCAGCTCTTGTTCTGTTAGCGCTGGCGTTTTTTTTTCCGGGATCACAGACGCCGGGATATACTTTGGTACGAAGTAAGAACGAGCTTCATACGTATAATCTCTTGATGTTGCCTTTTTGTCTCGGTTCGTAGATGAGCTGCCAAATCCATAGCTATTTCTTTTCGGCATATTACCAAATAGATTTGTTTTTTGCTTTGTTGTTGTTTTATTGTGACTCATCATATAGTTTGGCAGATTCGACTTGTGTTGGGCAAGTTCGGCCATCTGCTCTGGGCTATGAGAGACATTGTTATTATTCGTTTGAGTCGGTTGCTTTGTCATTGTCGGCTGAACTGTGATTGGATCGATCACTGGCGCCTGAGGTTGTACGGATGTCGTATTTGTCAACATTGGTTCATCTTGAAACAATGTTCGTTTATTTTCTGAAGTTAGTTTTACACCTAAATCATCGTCATAAGCTGGAAAACGAAAATGTTTTCTTTTGATTTGTGCTGGGTTTTCCATTTGGATTCAGTCCTTTTATTGTACTTTCTGTCAATTCTACCATAAGTTACTGGATTTCTAAACAATTTGCCTTAACTTTTCTCTTTTCTTCTTGATCTTTTACGTCAGTTCATTTTTTCATTGCGCAAAGTAAGAGATGTTTTTCGCACAAAAAAAAGCCATCGAAGCAAAGTAGCTACTTTGTTTCGACAGCTTTTCATAAGAATTTTTTATGGATAAATACGATTCAATAAGCGTGGGAATGGACTTGCTTCACGAACATGTTCGATCCCAGCGAGCCAAGTCACTGTACGTTCTAAACCTAAACCAAATCCTGAGTGCGGTACTGAGCCGTAACGACGTAAGTCTAAATACCAAGCGTATTCTGCTTCATCTAGATTATGGTTACGAATTTGCTCTAATAGATAATCATGATCGACAGCACGTTCTGAACCGCCAATGATTTCGCCATACCCTTCCGGTGCGATCATATCCGCACAAATCACAACATCATCACGTGTAGGATGTGGTTTCATATAAAAGGCTTTGATCGCTTTTGGATAGTTCAAAATAAATACAGGACGATCAAAAGAATTTGCGATAAAGGTTTCATGCGGTGAACCAAAATCATCTCCCCATTCAATATCATCAAATCCATTTTCTTTCAGTAATTCAACCGCTTCGTCATAAGAAATACGCGGGAATGGTAATTGTGTATATTTTTTCAAGACTTCTCTATCACGTCCTAAAACATCAAGAGCGTAATCACAATTATCCAATACACTTTGAACCAAGAAAGCTACATACTGCTCTTGGACTTCCAAACTTTCTTCTTGATGCATAAAGGCCATTTCAGGCTCGATCATCCAAAATTCGATCAAGTGACGGCGTGTTTTAGATTTTTCTGCTCTAAAGGTCGGTCCGAATGAGAATACTTTTCCAAAAGCTAAAGCTGCTGCTTCCATATACAATTGACCACTTTGAGATAGGTACGCTTTTTGATCGAAATAATTCGTTTCAAATAAATCTGTCGTGCCTTCTGCTGTGCTTGCTGTTAAAATCGGCGGATCGATTTTTACGAAGTTGTTTTTATTGAAAAATTCATATGTCGCACGAATGATTTCGTTACGGATCTGCATAATTGCATGCTGACGGGATGAACGTAGCCATAAATGACGGTGATCCATCAAAAAGTCTGTTCCATGCTCTTTAGGTGTAATTGGATATTCATGACTTTCACCGATCACTTCGATCCCAGTCACACCGATCTCATAACCAAATTTTGAGCGGCTATCTTCTCTGATTTCACCAGTGATCCAAACAGAGGTTTCTTGCGTTAAGCTTTTCGCTAATTGAAAGACCTCTTCAGGAACTTCACTTTTGACAACGATCCCTTGAAAATAAGCTGTCCCATCACGTAATTGTAAAAAAGCGATCTTCCCGCTTGAACGTTTATTGGCGATCCAAGCACCGATTTTTACGGTTTCCCCCACATGATGTTTTGAATCAATAATTTGAATTTGTTCCACAATCGTCTCTCCATTCATTTCTTTTTTGCCATCCCGAATTGAGTATTTATTTTGCTGATTTTGCTTCAATAAATGCGGTGATCCGCTTTGCCGCTTCTTCTAATGTTTGCAGATCTGTTGCATAACTGATCCGAACATTTTCCGGCGCACCAAATCCTGCTCCAGTGACTAATGCGACATGTGCTTCTGCCAATAAGTCATCCACCCATTTTGTCACATCAGTATAGCCGCAAAGATCCATCGTTTCTTTGATATTTGGAAATAGGTAAAAGGCACCTTGAGGCTTTTCCATTCTGAAGCCTGGAATTGCTGCAAAAAGTGGGTATATTTTGTTTAGACGCTCTTCAAAAGCCTGTCTCATTGTTTCTACAGTATCCTGTTCACCACTCAAAGCCTCAATTGCGGCATATTGACTGACTGCTGTCGGATTGCTCGTTGATTGTGAAGCTATGTCATTCATTGCACTAATGATTGCTTGATCTCCTACTGCATAGCCAATTCGCCAGCCGGTCATCGCATAGCTTTTAGAAACACCATTGATAATGATGGTCTGCTTTTGGATTTCTTCTGATAAGGTTGCTATGGGCGTAAAAACAGCGCCATTATAAACCAATTTACCATAAATATCGTCTGAGACAATCAAAACATCATGGGAGACAGCCCAGTCACCGATTTTTCTTAATTCTTCTTCTGTGTAAATCATCCCTGTAGGATTGGAAGGTGAGTTTAGAATCAAAATTTTTGTTTTGTCTGTACGTGCTTTTTCTAGCTGTTCCACAGTGACCTTAAATTTTTCTTCCTGTGCACATGTAATGAATACTGGTACTCCCTCAGCTAATTTCACCTGTTCACCATAACTCACCCAATAAGGAACCGGAATGATCACTTCATCCAATGGGTTTAAGACTGCTTGAAAAAGTAAATATAAAGCAAATTTAGCGCCATCAGTGATAATAACATTTTCCATCTGATATTTTAATTGATAATTGCTTTGAATATATTCTGCGACTGCTTGCCTTAATTCTTTAATACCGGCAGATGGTGTATAGTAGCTGGCTTGACCACTCTCGATCGCCCGAATCGCTGCCTGCTGGATATTTTTAGGTGTCATAAAATCTGGTTCACCAACTGTTAAACTCAACACATCCTGGCCTTGAGCTTTTAGGGCATTTGCTTTGGCTGAAGCCGCCAAGGTTACTGAAGGTTCTAATTTTTGTGCACGCGTTGATATCTCCATACGGTTTACTCCATTCATTTTTTTATTCTTCATTTTTCATGTGTTGCGTTACCTGTTTTTTTACTTCTTACAATAGCATAAAACGTCTCGTCAGACATTTTTTATGATCATGATTTCTTCTGCTTTTTCAAATGACAATAAGTAGTAGGATAAGGAACCGTCATCGTTTTTAGTAATAACTTCCCATGTAGGCTTATCCTCGTATAGACCTAAGCTGATTTTTCGTATGTCTTTTTCTTTGTAATCCGTGCTCATGATCTGGCGAATGTGCCCTTCTTCTACCCCGTCTTTTTGATTTAGTACAGTAATGTTCTTCCCTGATTTCGGAATGATGACGATTAATTCTTCTCCTTTAGCATCTTTTCCCGTCACTGCAAAGGAGGTTTCTTTCCTAGTAAACCAGTAAAAGTTATCGACTGATTCAAGTTGAGCATACTCTTTTGCGATTGCTGTAGCTTCTTTTTCAGCTTGTTTCCACGGATGAGTTGCCCGTACATAGAAAATGACAACCAGAACGATCATCACTAATAAGGCTGTAATGATTCCTAAAAGAATCTTTCTTTTTCTCACTTCATTTTGTTCTTTTTTTTCCTGCAATCGCCTCGCCCTTTCCTCACTTACTGGCTATCATTATAGCAGAAAACTATTTTTAATTTAATAGTTAGCAAGTAAATTTCTTTTTGTCAGCTATTTAAAAAATCAGCTAATTCTGTCGTTATTTCAGTTAATGGTGCTTCTTTCACAGGTAAATTCTTTGGCAGAGCCTTGATCATTTGTTTCCCGTATTTTGCCGTGATCAAACGACGATCTAAAACGATCATCGCACCTTTATCTTTATTTGAACGAATCAAGCGACCTAATGCTTGCCGTAAACGTAAAGTTGCTTTCGGTAATGCTTCATGGGCAAACGCCTGGATGCCTTTTTCCTCTAAGTACTCATAACGTGCTTTTACAAACGGCCGCTGAGGATTTTCAAAAGGCAAACGAGTAACGATCAGAAGGGATAAAGTATCACCTGGCAAATCTACCCCTTCCCAAAAGCTATCTGCTCCTAACAAGATACTATTTTTAGAATGAATGAATCGTTTTAAGATTTTTTCTCGACTTCCGCTGATTCCTTGGGCCAAAAGTTCCCGCCCATCACTAAGAAAAGCCTGATGCAGGCGATGATAGACGCTTGAAAGAATCTCATGAGAGGTAAAGAGCACTAAAATAGAACGATCCTGCTTTGAAATTTCCTGAATAACCGTTGCAATGTAGGCTGAAAATTCAGCATTATTCACTTGATTGACGGCAATACCATCCGTTGGAATATACAAACGCGCATGCTGTTCATAGTCATAAGGATCAGGCAGTGTCTTGAATAAGGCATCGGGCACACCTAATTTATTTGGCAAATATTTTTTATCTCTACCAAACTTTAATGTCCCACCAGTATATAGAATATGCTGATACCGCTCATACCAAGTTGTTGTAGGTAAAATACTCGCTTCCAGATCATTGATAGCTAAAGCACCATATCCTTGCGAAGTACAGCTGTACTCCTTGATCCAGCGCGGCTGCCATTCATTTACATAAATATCAAAACACTCGTGTAAACGGTCGATTTGTTCAAAAAACTGCAGCAACCGTACAAAAACGATTCGATCAGAGGAGGTATATTTTTCTAAATGTTCTTCAATTGATTGCTGAATTCTTTTTTGGATCTCTCTCATTTCAGATAATAAGATCTCGATTTTTTGAATTGAAGATTCTCCTTCTAAAGACAGCTGATCGAACAATGATTTGACTAACAGTTCTGTCTCCATCGATTGTCGCTTTTGCTTTGGAAATAAAGTATTGATTTCATAAAAAAGATCACTGAATTCCTCAACTAAGTCAGTAGCTGCTTTACAATAGATTCGCAACAAGCGCCGTTCTTCCTTAGCCTCATCGAAGATATGCGTCACTTGATCAAATAACTGTTCTTCTTCTAAATAGAGTGCTAATTGCTTTTTAAATGATGCATAATTAAATTGACGGTGAGAAATCTTGCCTGCTATGTCTGGTAAATGATGAGCCTCATCAATAATCAAATAAGGGCTTTTGGGCAAAAGTGCTGTTTCTCTAAGCGATTCTTGTGCTAAAAATGCATGATTGACAATCAAAACATTGCTTTGTTTGACTCTCTTATAAAGAAAGCGGACAAAATCTTCCTGATACAGCGCATCTTTACTGGATAGAAAATCAATTCCTCGATGAGCAACATCACGCCAAAAAATATGGTTAAAATTGATCAGCTGCAATTCGTCTAAATCACCAGTCAGCGTTTCTAGGAGCCAGACCAAAACACCCATTTGATAAAGAGCATATTGCTTTTGCGGCAAAGGATCATTCAATGTCGCTTTAAAACGCTGTAAATCAATATAGTGGCGGTGACTTTTGATGATCGTCGCCTGAAGTGGTCTGGGACAAATTCGATTAGCCAGTTGGATATCCTTCTCCAGCAATTGATTTTGTAAAACAATCGAAACCGTACTAATGATCAATGGCTTTTCTGGTGTTGCTAGATAGCTCAGAGGAAATAAATAACCTAAGCTTTTCCCAGTACCTGTTGCAGCTTCGATAAACAAGTCTTTGCTTTCATCCTGAGTAAAATGCTCATAAACCAAATTCATCATACGACTTTGTTCCGAACGATAACTTATCGTTTGACCAAAAATCTTTTCTTTGGTCTTTTTCTTCTTTGGAAATGCCGTTTGACCATACAATTTTTCTTCAAAAAGCGGGACTTCTTTTTTTCTTAATGCGATTCCTGAAACGACTCGATACTCTTTAGATAATGGTAAAATCTCCTGTTTCATCTCTTCGTAAATGTAATGGATATAACGACTAGTATCCATGCCGGTTTGCTGACTCAACTTATCGATAGCTTCCATCGTGATCAGCGGCAATCGGCGCATCTTCGCTTCGATCAATAATAGCAATTCCGCAGTGACCTGTGCATCACTATCTGCTTGATGCGGATTATCGTGAACTAATCCTAAGCTTTCAGACAAATCACCCAAACGAAAACTTTTTTCCGTTGGTAAAAAAATTTGTGACAGCTCAACTGTATCGATTCCAGGAATCTCTAGTTTTGGTGCACCACAGCGAACTAACTCCTGTGCTAAAAATGAATAGTCAAAATAAATATTATGAGCGACAAACACAGTATCTGCTAAAAGATTGTAGATCGTCAGTGCAACATCTTCGAAATAAGGAGCTTTTTGGACTCTACTATTACTGATACCTGTCAGTTTTTGAATTTGTGGAGAAATAGCTTGATTGGGGTTGATATCTGTTGCAAATCGGGAAATGATTTTTCCGTCTTGGATCAGCACGCAGCCGAATTGGATGATTCGGTCAATTGTCGCATCTGTACCTGTTGTTTCAATATCGACCACTGCATATATTTGACTTTTCTTCATTGCTTCCCCGCCTTTCTCTACCCTTGACGATTATACTACAAAACGACATTTTTTTTTAGTCTTAGTTGATAGCATTTAATAAATTAAAAAGGCTTGAGAGACAACGTATTACGTTATCTCTCAAGCCTTTTAACCGCCACTTATCATTTTTAGGCTGAATACGATCAAAAATTTATTTTTCGACAGGCATCAAGCTTAGATTTTGCATATATTGATCCATTAAAATATATCCTTCCAAACGGCGTAATAAATCAACAGAACAACGAACTTTCTTCCCAAATAAAGAACGACTGTATGCAAGTTCACGCATTTCTTGTAAAAATTCATCTAAAGAAGAAACCAAACTAGCGCAGCTAAGGCGCCCGCAGATCAATACATCTTCTTTACGTATACGAACGACCTGTCCCCAAGAATAATTTAAATATTCCGCCTGATTGATTTGTGCTAATAATTCAGAACGCAAGATGCTTTTCTTTTGAACATGATTTTTCTTAGCACCTAAGCGCATCCGTTTATTCATAAAACGTAAATAGATTTCATCTTCTAAATTCTCCATTTCTGTTTTAGAGAAATTAGGAATTTTCGCAGGCGCATCTACTGTTTTACTACTCTTAAGCAGTTTTGAAAAACGCGGCCAGTTACTTGGCGTGGCCTTTTTTGTATTCCTTTTCTTGAAAACTAACGAAGACAGATCAACAGGTGTAAAGGCTGGGCTTTTCACCTCATTTTCATCGACTACAGGTTTTGGCTCTAGCGCTGATTTATTGCGTTTGAGCTTTATTGTATTTCGTTCTTTTTTTGAAACTGAAGGTTCTACTTCCTCTGTCTTATCTTCTACTTCTTGATTTGGATAAACTGTAGGTTCTTCTGCTGGGAAATCTTCTTGAACTGGTTTTTCCGCCAATTCGTTCGCCAACTTTTTTTCAGGTTCTCTTGCTGCCTCATCTTCTGTTTTTGTTTGGACTTCTTCTAACGTCTCTGGTGTTTCAGTCTCATCGATCAATTCAGCTTCTACGGCAACCTCTGAAGGTTCCGCTGGTGTTTCTGTATCCTTTTTTTCTTCCTCGATCACTAGAGGCTGTGCTCTTTTTAGGTGAATGGTTTGGATATTTCTTGATATGACTGGATGACTCTGTTTATTTTGCAGCTGCATTTGACTTGAATTAATTGTTTCAGTCAGCTCATTGATCATTTTGCGCAAACGAAAAATCTCATTTGATGTTTCGATCATTTGTTTCATCATTCCCTGAATCTCACCTGTGTTCAACTCAGACTGGCTTTTAGAAACTAGAGAACGCTCAGTTGGCTCCAGCGTGATTTCTTCAAACCATTTTTTCAGATTCATTCGTAATTCTCTTCTTGTCGGTTCGAAACTACCCATCAACAGAGTATAATACATCACTTCTGTTTCGACATACATATAGATTTTTTTTACTACTAGTTCTTCAAAATCTTCTGTTTCATCCCAGCTATCACAAATCGCATCAAAAAAAGCTTCTCCTTCAGCTAAATTTTGATAATCTTTTGCTAGGTTCAGCTTTCGAACCAGATAAAAAGCATATGGAGTTTCTACATCATCGGCATACACTTCACGGCCTAAATAATCCGGATCAACCTCTTTACAGAGAACTGTTGACCGTTCTTCTTTTTCTGATTGACGTTGTCGTTTACTAATCGTTCTCACTTCCTCAATTTTTTTCCTTTATAAATCGTATCATTTTTTTAGAAAAAAGAACACAGTTTCTATTCTATTATACCGATAAATTCGTAAAATTGTTCTCATTTTTTTACAAATATCTTCAATTAAACGAAAAACACAGATAATACATACATTTAAACAACATTTATTTATTTTTTATTCGCCAATTGAGGAATTCCTGCATCAGAAATGTTTAGTTATCATAAAAATATCAAGCATCACGTTTCTATTTTTCACTTCGGTTCCTTTATTTAGCTGATGTATACTAAATAAAAAAAAGAGAAAACACTCTACTTGAGCATCTTCTCTCTTTCATTCCGCTTATGCGTTTGCTTTCCTTTTATCCCGACGTGCAAGTGCAGGTAAAATCATCCCTAATAAAATCAGCACAACAGGTGTAATAACATTTGAAGCTAATTGGAAAAACCAAGCTTTAGGATTTGCCGCAAAATCTACTTTTGGCACCATCCCCAAAATACAAGCGAAAGCAGTAAACAAGAAACACCACAATCCAAAACCAAAGGCGATTTTCGGATTCTTGATGAATTTATATTCTGAACTGTAATTTTTATACGCTTTATTCAACATCATATAGGCAAAGAATACCCATAGATAACGCATCGGCATTACAACAGAGTTCAAGTTTGTCAGCCATTTTACAAGCTCTTGAATATTTTCAATACCAAACATCGGTAATACGATGATGATACTTACTAGAATACCTGTTAATAAGTAGCCGTTGACCAATGTTCCTTTTTTACTTCTTTTACGCAAGGCTTCCGGCACAAATTCAGGATCAGCATCTGCTAAAAGAATTTGCAGTGGAGCATCGATCGAAAAGGCTAAGGCTGAAATTTGTCCAATACCATTTGTGATAGCATAAATGATCATTAGTAAATTTCCAACACCATAATACTCTCCTAAAAGTTGGAAAGCAGTATAGGCACCATTGGCCATTAAATCTTCCGGAATGTTATTACTTGCAAATAGCATCCCCATCGCAAATGAACCTAAAACAGCAGAAACACCAACCATTGCTGCTAAAAAGATCATTCCTTTTGGAAATTCTTTTGATGGATTTTTCATTGAGTTTACATAAGGAGAAATCTTTTCCGCTCCTCCGACTGCAAAGACCAGCATGGAGACAGTCGTAAAATAGCTAAAATCAAATTTAGGAATATACGTACTGACTTTATCCATATGAGGTGTTGCAAATTCAACAGTCGAGTTCATCATAGGTGCACCGATCGCTAATAATATAAACAGCATAGACATTACGAAAATAGCTGTCCCGGCCATTCCACCAATGACTTTTAGGGTCATCAAACCTTTTGTTGATAGTAGTAAAAAGATCAAAAAGATCGCTAAAGAAATCAATGTGATCCCTACAACAGAAAAATTACTTACAATATTGCCATTTCCTTGAATCGCCCAACCAAAGGCGATCAAAACTAATTGCGGCTTCTGTGCTAGATATGGGATGTGTACGACCCAATACGTCCAGGCAGCATAATATGCTAACCGTTTAGTACTAGTGTTTTGCACCCAAGAGCTGACACCCCCGCTGCTGTCTTTAAACGTTGAACCTAATTGACCGACGATCAACGCATAGGGAATAAAATATAAGACCAAAATCAAAAGCCATGATGTTACAACAGAGATTCCCTGTTGTGCATAGTTATTCACAACATTTCCTAATCCCCAAACCATGTTAAAAGCAATTAAACCTACAGTAAACCAACGTAATTGCTTTTGTTCCATCGAATCACTCCTATTCATTCTATGATGTATAAAATATCTTTTTAATCATAATCATTTTCGCATTTTTAGACAAGCACTTCTCTGGGGAAATGTTGATTTTATCAGCAATTTATTAGATTAATAATAATACATTCGTTTTTTCTAATTTACAAAAATCATTTTTGATGGTCAGTGTCTTATATAATCAGAAAAAAGTGCTGTAAACATAAGAGATCATAAAAAGACAACCATCTCTTACCCTCTCATCAAATCATCATCTTTCTAATCCTTTGGAAAATAGCTAGCTAACCTTTACATTATAAAAAAGACGAGCTGTACTACTTTTCTGCTTTACGCAGTAAGCTATTATACTAGCTAATTTTTTTCTTTTCATTATTTGTGTTTTTACTTACTGTCAAGAAATAACAGTTTTTAAAACACTAAGATTCCTAAACAGTTGCTTCTAAAACTGGCCTTTAGCTTAATCGTGTAACCAATTTCCAACTATAAGCTTCTTACTTTATCGATCAGAATAAATAATAAGTAAAAATACATTCTCATTATTTTGATTAATTGACAAATAAACTGATAATTTATCCTATTTTTATGTGATATCATACATATAGTCGACTTAACAACACATATTTTCCATTGATAAAGCACTACAAACAGTGAAGGAGGCGCATTTTGCCTATTATTTATACTATTTCTTTAATTTTGATCAGTATCTACTATATTTATATTACGATCATTAAACATGCAGATGAACTATATATCGAAAATGCCGGGCTGATGAGTCCGACTTTACAATATGTAGTCGTGATTCCTTGTTTCAATGAAGATAAGGTCATTCGGGCTACGCTCTCTTCCTTATTGGATTTTTCGTTACCTAATTTGGCCATCTACGTTATTGATGACGATTCATCTGATGATACGATAAAAATAGTAAATGATTTCAATGATCCAAGAATCAACCTGATTGAAAAGCACAAACCGAATGCTCAAAAAGGAAAAGGCCACTCCTTGAATACTGCTTACCAAAGGATTCTTAAAGATTATTCTCACGCTGATCCAGAAAACGTTATCATTACCATTTTAGATGCCGATGGTTTTTTGTGCCCCAATGCATTTGAAATAGCTGATCGAATTTTTAGTCATCCGACGATCCATGGTATTCAAGCACGAGTACGAATCATCAACAACTATAAACAGGGAAATCTCCTTTCATTATTACAGGATATCGAATTTTATGAGGTTATTGGCGCTATGCAAAAATTTAGAATGAAAACAAAAACGGTGGGCTTAGGGGGGAATGGTCAATTCACTCGTTTATCTTCACTAAAGAAATTATCTGAAACACCATGGACAGATTGTTTACTTGAAGATTATGATCTAACCATTCGCTTGCTATTAAATAAAGATCGACTAGTTTATTCGGATCAACTGGTTATTTATCAGCAAGGATTGACAAGCTATAGACGCTACTTGAAGCAAAGAAGCCGCTGGATCCAAGGTAGTCTACAATGTCATTCCTATATTAGAAGAGTGATCATCTCGACCTCACTGACAGGTTCTGGAAAACTAGAAATGCTCTTCTTTCTGATACAACCTTATCTTAATCTACTGAATAGTATCATCGTGATCATTTCTATTGAACTTCTTTGTCGGGCTTTATTAGATGGTGCTACCTTGCGTTCATTTTTTACTATCACCATCATGTTTCTTATAACTATTTATCCTGGACTTTCATTTACCAAACGCTATATTAATGCAACAACTAAAATTGATATGATCGATAATTCGCCAAAAATCAGAAGCTATATAGGAGGAATGCTTATGTATATTTATATCTTTTTGACGATCCCCAGTATTGTTCTAGCATTCACTCGTCAACTATTGGGGAAAACATCCTGGTTCAAAACGACAAGGGAAGAAAATGTTTCTATTAAATAAAATGAATCACCTCTTTGACGAACGATTATTTTCAATTTTTCCACTTATTATTATTTTATTTAGTATCATCTTAGGAAAGCTCATGGGGATATTTTTTTTCAAGACTGAAGAGAAAATGCAATTGAACGAACATCCATCTACATGTTCAACTGAAAATTTATCCACATCTTTTTTAGATGCTGACAAGAAAAAGCTGCTTTTATCTAATTTGAAAACGAGTTTGAGCGGTCTCGTGCTATCTCAATCAAAAATCAGTCAAATTCAGTTGATTGCTGTTCAGGATATTCAAGCAACAACTTTTGTTCATTTTTATCATGAAGAAAAAGAAGCGTTCATCTGTACTGGAATCATCAGTAACAACAATACTATTACCTTTTCCCATAAAATCGATGAACAATTTCTTACCCAGCTACAAGACAACTTACATTTAAATTACGAAGAATCCATAACATCAGAGCTTGGAGCTGTTTTTTCTATACTGTATCATCACACACAATTGACTAATGAAAATGAACACACGCTATGTGAAAAAGCAAAGCTTTTTTTCTATCAAACAAGTAAAGAATCATCTGCTCAAATTTTAGGTTCCTCTTTGGCTTCTGCTAAAGACCATTCGTTCGATCAGTATGACTAATAAAGACTTGTTTTACTAATAATTTATTGGAGGTTAACTAATGCACGCTAAAAAATTGGTTTTACCACTTATTTCATGCTTGATTTTTAGTATCTTCTTTACTAAATCTGCTTATGCAAATGTGGATTTTGGCAATTTGTATGTTTCAAATCCAACGATCATGATTGGCAACACGATCGTTGATGAACAGACTGAGATCAGCTATCATCAAAACGTTTCGCTCACTTTCCCTTATGCAGTTCCTAATGAAGTTACGATCACTTCGGGCGATACGATGCGTTTAGACGTACCCGCAAATTGTCTGATCGCTTCTAGTTTTTCTTATGATATTAGAGCTGCTGACGGAACCGTGATCCTGACGATCACGGGAGATGATCTTACCAATACAGTCACAGCGACTTTTGGTCCATATTATGAATCTCACACAGCAAACCGTCAGGGTGAAATCATTTTTTATGCGCGTGGATCAAGTACTGTGGAAAATTCAGATTGGGTAATGAATATGGTCGGCTGGAATAGCTATGACAATACAGCTGCTGTTTGGAATATTATTATCAATCCAGATTCAAAATATATTACAAACACTGTACTCACTGATATACTTGGTCCCGATCAGCAGTTTGACGAAGGATTTTTCGTTCAGGCGGCTCTTGGAACCTATGATAAGACAACACAAGTCTTTCAAGAACAAGAAGCAATCGATCCTGCCAAAATCAGTACAGCAACAGACAGTTTCGTCATCGATCTAGGCACATTGAATCAAGCTGTTTCATTAACTTTTCTTTCAAATAAATTAGCTGATCCTAATTTACCTTATCGAAATAAAGCGATTCTTGAGGCTGATGGTGAAGGAGAGCCTGTAATAATCGAAGCAGAAACGCCAGCTATAGGCGGTGGAGGCAGTGGTACGGGAGAACCTGGTGAATCCTCTCAAACAAGCGATACCTCGACAGAGGAAACATCAGAAACAACCACTGAAGAAACAACGACAGACCTAACTTCTGAAAGTACCAGTAGCGAAGTAGAGTCTTCCATATCCAGCAACACCGAATCAACGACAAATGAAACGATCGATACGAGTCAAACATCAAACAGTAGTGGGAAACAACCAGAAACAACGAGTACTACTTATAACGTAAGTAAAAAGCCTGATAGCTTACCAAAAACAGGAGAACAGAGAACTTTGTTTTTCTTAATCAGCGGTAGCTTTTTATTAGCTGGATCAACCATTTTTTTCGTAAGTAGAAATAAAAAAGCAAAGCATAACGGATAGTAAAAGAGCCCCTGGCGACACATGAATTTACCATTCATGTATCGTCAGGGGCTTTGTGAAATTTGTATTCAAACTTGATTAGATCTTGAAGCGTCTCTAAAATATCCGAACTCGATCAGATAATAATATCGATCGTCAAAATTTCCATGATTCTTTTTGCTAGAAATTGCTGTATATTCTCTGGACTAACACCCTTTATTATTAGTCATCTTCCAATGTTTCTCTTTTTTCTTTTCTTACTGCATGCAGCTCTGACTGGATCTCTCTTCTTTTCTCGATCACAACAAAAATGAACCCGATCAAAAATGGCAAGACAAAACTGCCAAAACGATACAGTAACAATGATGACACTGCATCAACTGTACCTACTAATGGTTTGAATAACAGTAAATAAACGAATTCAAAAGGTCCGATCCCAGCTGGTGTTGGAAATACACCTGACAAAATAACAGCAAAACTAGTAAACGAAAAGACTAATAGAAAATCGACAGTTGGATGATTTTCTACTAAAACAATATACGGAATCACGTACCAAAAAAGCAGCTTGACAACATTCCAGCCAAAAATCAGGAGCATTGCTGAGCGGTCTTTGATAATCGTTTGTACGGTTTCTCTCAATGAATAAATTTGTAAATTACATTTATCCACCCAATCACGTAAGGCTTTGCGCTTAAAGAACTTATTCGCCCAAATGATCAAAATAATTTGAAGATTGATACTACTTGAAAGTACCAATAATGAAAGGATGATCATTCCAGTCAAAATCACACCGATCAAAATAAATGGAATCATTTTAGGAGAGCGCTCATAGAACAACGAAAATTGAAAAATCAGTCCTAGAATTGCCCAAAAAATCACAGCAAGCTTATACATGATCATGTGTAAAGCTGTTACCCCGATCCCTTGAGACACAGCCAGCCCTTTTTTCTTATAAAAGTAAATTTCCGAAAGAAGGGTCCCAGTCCCAAATGAGATCACTCGATAAAAAGCCACATAACAAGAAGTAAAAAAACCATCCTTACTGCTGAAATCCTTTTGAAAATGTCCCGCGATCTCTTTGATCGAACGACCTTCAACAAGTTGATAAACAACGCCGAATATAATCACTAATAATAAAACGAGCCAGCTCGTCTCCATCAATTGAGCAAAAATATCACTCAATGAATTGTCCATTACGTAAATGATGACTCCAATAAAAATAGCTAGTAAACCGATGTTAAAGAAAATTTTTGTTTTAGAATTGCTTTTCATAGTTTCTCCCAACTAACAATTGTTTTCACTACTATCCTTGATAACTAAAACAGATAATTGCAATAGCTACAAGTGTACCAAAGATAAAGAAAAAATAAAAGCGTAATTTCCGAGTTTTATGATGAAACAGCTGCTGCGCCAGCAATCCGCCAATTCCTCCACCAATGATCCCAATAAACAAAAGATCGAATTCAGGGACCCGCCAGCGTTTTTTCTCCGCTCGTTTTTTATCTAAATACATTGCAAAAAATTCAAATACATTGACAATCACTAAATAAACCCATGGCAAATGCCTCAACAAACCCATCATACCTTCTCCTCCACAACCAATCTGCTACTAGCATACCTCGAAAGAGCACAAATTGTAAAGGTAATTAAACAATTTTATAGCTTAGCCTTCTTGACTTTCGGGGACTAATACCGTCATCCCATGTTTGACAACTTTCATTTTAACTGGCAAGTCCTCGCTAGGATCTCCATCGACTCGCGTACCGACTGTCTTATCCGAATAACTAGAAATCTCTATTTGTGAAGCACTCAGATAATAGATACCTGGGACTTCATAAACTTTTCCTAAAATGATTTTAGGCAGATAGAATGCTAATTTGAAAAAATTCAATTTAGGCAAGATCGTCATATGGAACAACCCATCATCTGGCGATGCTGAATCGTCGAAATTCGTAAAACCACCAACTGAATTCGTCATCGTGACCGTGACAAGCTGTGTTTTCCCACGCCAATTTTCTTTTTCTGTCTTGATCGACAGACGATATCTTTTTTTCTTTGCTAACAGCTTGAAAAAATTTCTAATGAAAATCAACTTTCCATATTTTTGCTTCTCCTTTTGACTGATCCTAGCCGCTGTATCTGCTAAGATCCCGATCGTCATCGTACTCACGATCACTTTATCATTGATCATACCATAGTCGATCTTTCGGGTATTCCCATTTAAAATCACTTCTGCAGCCGCTTCAAAGTCTAAAGGGATATTTAAAACCCTCGCCATATTATTGACTGTCCCTCCTGGAAGCAGACCAACATTCAAATCAGGCAACTGCTCCTTGAAGTCTGCTACATTATGATTGATCGTACCGTCACCGCCAATAAAGATCAATGTATCGATCTTTTCATTTTTGGCTTTTTCCACTGTTTTATCACTGTCACAATCTGGTCCTACTTGCTCTAAGAAAAAATGTGCGTTCGTTTGCCCATGATTTTTAGCATAGTCGACAAATTTTTCTGCCAACTCTTTTCCTTCGTCTTTTCCTGAGGTTTCATTAAAAAGAATCATTACACGTTCCATTGTGTTCCTCTCCTTCCGTATTTTCTCCCATCAAAATAGGAAGTACGTCACGTTTATGTAACTGTACTCCCTAATTCGATTTTTTGCTATTATTAGCTATTATTTGGCGTTATTCTCGGCAATTTTCACAATCACATTCGTTGCTTTTTCCATCGCCTGTAGAGAAACGAATTCAAAACGACCATGCATATTTTCGCCGCCAGCAAATATATTTGGTGTAGGGATTCCCAAATAAGATATTTTAGATCCGTCCGTTCCACCACGAACAGGTTCGATCACAGGATCGATTTCTAACTCGATCATCGCATTTTTAGCTAATTCAATAATGCTCATATCTTTTTCGATGATCTCTCCCATGTTGTAGTATTGATCATATAAGTTGATTTGGACACGTTCTTGGTCAAAAGGCTGATTGATGATCTCCTGAACCTTTGTGATCAAGGCTTTGCGCGCTTCGAATTTTTCGCGGTCATGGTCACGGATGATATACGTCATTTTAGCTTCTTCAGGCGTTCCGCTCAAATCTGCTAAGTGGAAAAAGCCTTCATAGCCATCTGTTTTTTCCGGTACTTCATTTTTAGGCAGCTGATTATGAAAATCGATCGCTAACTGCAGCGCATTGATCATTGTATTTTTAGCCGTACCCGGATGGACATTTTTTCCTTGGATCGTGATATCTGCTTGTGCGGCATTGAAGGTTTCATATTGCAATTCCCCCACAGGACCGCCATCCATCGTGTAGGCAAAATCAACATTGAACTGTCCAACATCAAATTTATCTGCGCCAACACCGATCTCTTCATCTGGACCAAAAGCAACACGAATCGTTCCATGCTTGATCGATGGATTCTTGATCAAGATTTCCATAGCCGTCATAATTTCTGCAATACCTGATTTATCATCAGCACCAAGTAATGTCGTACCATCTGTGGTGATCAACGTTTGACCTGCATAATTTTTTAAATTAGGAAAGTCTGTTGTGTTCAGTGTAAACTTCCCTTCTGAATCTAATTTTATCGTTGATTCTCCGTCGTAGTTTTCAAGAATTTGCGGATTCACATCAACTGCGTTGAAATCTGCCGTATCCATGTGCGCAATAAAGCCGATCGAACGAACTTCTTTTTCGATATTGCTTGGCAAAGTAGCAATCACAAAACCGTTTGTTTCGTTGTATGTGACATCATTCATGCCAAGCTCTTCTAATTCTTTTTTCAGTGTTTGAGCAAATGCAACTTGAGTCTGTGTAGACGGAGTTGTTTCGCTCTTAGGATTTGAGCGTGTTTCTGTTTTTACATAGCGCAAAAAGCGCGGTAATAGATTTTCATACATCGGTTCAGTTCCTTCTTTCCTTTTTATCTAAATTGAAATGGGTTGGTATCCACCTGTGATTCAATAAAGGTCACATCCCAATTATATGCTTTTTTCCATTGATTGAATAGCTCGACCAATTTTGGTTTGCATAATTGTTCGATATAGTGCCCCGGATCGATGACAGCCAACTCTTCTGTCAGCATATCATGACCCGTGTGGTAGTAAACATCCCCCGTAATATAGACATCTGCCTGTTTTTTGATCGCATCACGGAAAAATTTTTCACCGCTGCCGCCGCAGATCGCAACACGCTGAATCATTTGTTCCTCATCTGCACAAACAATCCTCAAGCCCTCTAAGTCAAAAACATGCTTTACCTTCTCAACAAATTCACTAAAAATCATTGCTTTTGGCAGCTCACCGACACGTCCAAGACCAAACTCCTTCGTCATATTTTCGATCGTATATACGTCATAAGCAGGTTCTTCATACGGGTGCGCTTTAAGCATTGCTTCAATGACATCCGCTTGGATCGTTTCCGGAAAAATCACTTCGATTTTTGCCTCTTGAACCGCTTCTTCCTGACCGATACGTCCGATTGTTGGATCTGCTCCTTCAAGCGGTGTAAATCTTCCCGTTCCAATCAATGAATAGCTAGTATTCTGATAATCACCTTGTGAGCCAGCGCCGACTTGACCTAACGCCTGACGCATTTGCGGTGCAGCCTCAACTGGTACAAAGACTGCTAATTTTTTATAGCCTACCGTATGAGTTTTTGTCAAATAGGTTGTATTCTCGATTTCCAGCAATTCACAAAACCAGTCATTCAACCCGTTGTCGATAATATCCATATTCGTGTGTGCCGCAAATACGGCAATGTCATGCTTAAGCAGATCAGCATACATTTTTGTCTGCGGATCATCGGTGTCAAGACGCTTGACCGCTCTAAAAATCGGCGGATGTTTAGCAATGATCAGATCTACTTGCTTTTCGACCGCTTCTGCTACAACTTCCGGACGCACATCCAACGTTACCATGATTCGGTTGACTTCTTTATTCAATGTACCGATATGCAAGCCAACAGGATCTCCCGGTTCCGCTAGCCATTGAGGACAATAGGCTTCAAAATGCTCAATAAATTCTTTTCCATTAAGACTCATTCGACAATACCTCCTGAATTTCAAGGATTTCCTTTTGAAGTTGTACGATTTTTTCTTGCGGGTCTCCAGCAGCTTTTTCCAGCTGCGCCAAAATAGTTTCTCTTTGTTTCAGCTCACGCTGCCATTTTTTTTGAAACACTTCTGAGCGCTTGTTTAGTAAAATCGGACCAAACCGTCGTTCTTTTTCAGAATAAGCAATTCTAGTCGTCTCTCTTTTCGCCACAATGATTTCATAGATTTTTTTATTTTCTTCTATGATATCTTCTTCAAGTATAGTATAGCCATGTACTGTCAACCAATCACGAAGCGTTTTTTCTCCTATATTAGGTTGTAAGATCAGACGCTCATTTCCGGCTAAACGCTGGTTCTTCCAACCAGCGTCTAAAATATCGCGGATCAAAGCGCCGCCCATTCCGCAAATCGTCACAGCTGAAATTTGGTCAGCCGTTTCTACAGCAGCTAATCCATCCGCCAAACGAACAGTGATTTGCTCTTCTAAGCCATTCTTTCGTACCTGTTTTTTGGCTGCTTGATACGGTCCTTCTACTACTTCACCGGCAACTGCAAATGTAATTTTTTTTTGTAATACTAACGCGACAGGTAAATACGCATGGTCTGAACCGATATCTGCCAGGCGGCTATGTTCAGGTACTAATTCACCTACACGCTCCAAACGTTTTGATAATTGATTTTCATTCATTCGTCTTAATCCTCCATGGGTATTATACCATTGAAAAAACAGGAAGAAAACGTAGAAGCTATTTATTTTGCGCCTTTATTTTTTCATTTAGCGCTTTTCCTCTGCTGCTCTTTTGGCTTGTCTTTGCTGCATTTCTTTCCTTAGCTGCTTGTGCGCTTTTTTCGAGCCTCGTTCTAAGTCTTTGCGTTTTTTCCGTTCTTGGAAGTTTTCAAATAGAGAATCCAGATCATAATTTGGCGGATACAATTCTTTCGCGCTTCTATCTAACTTCAACTGTCGTTTGTGCACAGTGATCTTTTGTTGATCTACATAAATAACTGCTTCATCAGACATTTCAGGGATTTCATAAATCAACCCAATTTTCTTTTGCTCTGTCCAAAATACTCGATCCCCTTTTTCATAGGTAGGAAAATGGGTTTCGATTTGTTTTTTCTCTTTACTGGCAAACAAGGTTTTCTCAGTTCGATAATTGCGGTCATGTAAATATTTTTGCGCTTGCTTCACAACGTTAGCATCCAACTTCATTTTGTTCGCGATCCAAAAAGCATTGCTCTCTCCAGTTTCGCCGAGGATCAGTTGATATTTTGGTGTTAAGCGCTCTGAATCGAAAGCCATTGCTGCTGTCAAAAAATCTTCGTGCAGTTCAGAGAAACGTTTGATTTCACCATAATGGGTCGTTGTGATCAGCAGACTGCCTTTTTGATAAAAAGCTTCCATAATAGCGATCGCTAAAGCCGCCCCTTCATTAGGTTCTGTTCCACTGCCGATTTCATCCAATAGAATCAAACTATTTTTCTTGGTTTTTGCAAGAATCTCAGAGATGTTATGCATGTGACCTGAAAAGGTACTCAAAGCATTTTCGATACTTTGCTGATCACCGATGTCTACAAAAATTTGATCGAACAATGCAATGTTCGTCCCTTCATCCGCAATGATTTGCAGACCGATCATCGTTTGTAAGCTGATCAATCCAACAGTTTTTAAAACCACTGTTTTTCCTCCAGCATTTGGTCCGGTGATCGTTAGTCCGCGATACTCTTTGCCTAGTAACAGATTCAAAGGAACCGCCGTTTCTCCCAATAAAGTGTGTTTTACATTGACGAATTCAATGATTCCATCTCTATTGATTTTAGGTTCGATACCATTGATTTCCCGACTAAATTTAGCTTTAGCAAAAATCATGTCATATTGTGCGACTATCTCAATGTTTGATTGTATGCTCTGCATTTGTTCAGCGATCATCCCTGTCAACGTTGAAAGGATCTGATAGACCTCTGTCGCTTCTTCCATTTTCAGCTGGTACAATTTATCATTCAACTTGGCTACAGCCACGGGTTCGATAAAAACAGTCGTGCCTTTAGACGATGCTTCAACAATAGTACCAGCAATTTGATTTTTATAGCTGGCTTTGATCGGAACAGTGAAGCGGTCATTTTTTTTCACGATGATCGCTTCTTGAAGTTTTGGTTTATTTTGTGTATTTCGCATAAAACTATTCAGCTTTGACTCAATTTCCTTTTCACATTCCTGCAGGCTCTTACGGATTTTACGTAGCTCACGACTAGCATCTGTTTCGACTTGGTTATTACGGATCACTTGGTAGATTTCATCTTCGATCATCGGAAAAACATGCAGCGCTTCACTATATTTCGCAAGTAATGGTGCAATAAATTGATTTTTTTGCATAAAGGATTGGATCAATCGACTGCTGCGAATAAAGTCCGCGTAGTTCACCAATTCTTTAGGCTCTAAAACAAAACCTTTTTCCACTTGTTTCGTTAGATGTTCAATGTTGTTCAGTCCCATAAATGGAACATGCAGATTCGCCATCAGCAAAGCTTTCGCTTCCGCTGTTTCCTGAAGACGTTTTTCAACGACCTCAATACGGCTGCTCGGCTTCAATTGCTCGATTCGTTCTTTGCCATAAGAACTGATCGCATAAGTCATCAATTTTTCTTTGATTGTCGTAAATTGTGTTTTAATATATGTTTCTTTATTCATTGGTCTCTCCTTCTTTTTAGAGACACCCATCTTTAAATGAATAGATCAAAAAATTTAGCCTTTTAAATGATTTCAGTATTTATTCATGAAAAAAAGGGATGAAGATTCCCTTCATCCCAAAACATCAATAAATATAGACCATAAATCATCTAGTAGATCGGCCATTGATAAGAGGTAAGATAGGTATCAAACATAGGTATGCTAAAGAAGCCATCTAAAAATGGTCATTTATTCTCCAGCTATTCATTTCCTTAAGTTAGATACTTACACTCACAAAAACACCTCTATGGCTTTCTTTGACTATTCATTTCTCGCTAAGAGTATACCTTGTTTTTTTTGTCTCGTCAATAAAAATCAATAGTCCCCAGCAATAAATCAGTAGTGATGACTCATTTCTTTCTTAGCATAGCTGATCGTTTACTACTCTTCTTTTTTATCCAAGAGTTGCTTGTACAGCTCTAAATAGTTCTGTCCTGATTTTTTCCAGCTAAAATCTTTTGCCATTCCCTGCTTCATCATCTTTGTCCAGACTTCTTGGTCATTTTGATAGATGTTCACCGCTGTCACTGTAGTAGATAACAAAGAATCAGCATCAAACGTTGAAAAGCTAAAACCTGTCCCGGAATTCGTAACTGGATCAAACGAAACGACTGTATCTTTCAATCCACCAACCTCATGAACAATCGGCAATGTCCCATAGCGCATCGCGATCATTTGAGATAAGCCGCAGGGCTCCGCAGCTGATGGCATCATGAATAAATCGGCGCCTGCATAGATCAGCTGAGCCAAAGATACATCAAACGATATATTTGCACTCAGCTTATGCGGGTATTGCGTAGCAAAAGAGCGGAAAGACTGTTCGATGTCAGGATCTCCTGTTCCCAGTAAAACAATTTGAACCTCTTTTTCTAATAAACGATCTAGCTCCTCTAAAAGTAAGTGAAATCCTTTTGTATGAGTTAATCGACTCACGATCCCGATCAGTGGAACATCTGGGTGAAGCGGCAAATTCATTTTTTGCTGAAGCATTTGTTTATTTTGTTTCTTGCCTGCTAAATCAGAAATCGAAAAATGATAGGTGAGTTGCTCGTCTGTTTTTGGGTCATATACTTGCGTATCGATCCCATTTAAAACCCCACTCAATTTATTTTTTTCCAATCGCAAAATACCATCAAGCCCAAAGCCAAACGCCTTGGTTTGGATTTCTTTCGCATAGCTTGGACTGACTGTGGTCACAAGATCAGCGTAAATGATTCCAGCTTTCAAATAATTGATGCCATCATTTAAACGAACAGAACCATTATAAAAATGTTCTAGCTCTAAATTAAATAGGTCTGGCAATAACTCCTTGCTGTACGCACCTTGAAATTCAATATTATGAATCGTCAACATTGTTTTCACAGAATGGTAAAAGTCTATCTCTTGATATTTCTCTTTTAGTAAAAATGGCACCATCGCACTGTGAAAGTCATTGACATGGATCACATCTGGTCTAAACTCTAGTTTAGGTAGCATTTCAAGAATCGCTAATGAATAAAAAGCAAAACGTTCCGCATCATCCTGATAGCCATAAAGATGATCACGATCAAAGTAATAGCGATTATCGATAAAATAATACGTAATTTCTTCCAATACTAGACGTTTGATCCCACAATATTGATGTCTCCAGCCTACTTCTATATAAAAATCGCAAACCTCCTCACATTGATTTTTATATATTTCGGACATCTTTGTAAAAAAAGGCAGTACAACTGAAATCTCCACTCCTTTTTGTACCAGTTCTTTAGGTAATGCTCCCGCGACGTCACCCAATCCGCCAGTTTTAAAGAATGGGGCACATTCTGCAGAGGCAAACAAAACCTTCATGCCATTTCACCTCCAATAATATCAGCAGTTACAACTTGATTTTTTTGAATGATCACGGGCTGATCTTTTGTTCCTATAATTTTTATGCCCGCTTCGATCGTGATATTTTTATCTAAAATAGCATATTCGATCTGAACGTCTTCCTTGATTTTCGCATTGGCCATGATGATCGAATGCTTGATAACTGTTCCTTTTCTGATCACAGCACGTCTTGAAACTAAGCAATTCTCTATCTCTCCTTCAATGATACAGCCAGTGGCACATTGGCTATTTTTTACTTTAGAATCCTGTGAATAAAAGGTTGGCACTTCATTTTTGAGCTTTGTGTAAATTTTTTGTCCTGAATATAGTAAGTCCTTGAAATTTTTTGGGTCCAGCATATCCATATTCGCTTGATAATAAGATTTGACGTTATAGATGTCACTTAAATAGCCAGTATATTCGTAAGCAGTCGTCGTTTCTTCTTTGATTTTTTGCTGCAAAAAAGTATAGATGCTTGGAGAATCTTCCTTTTTTTGCCCTGCTTCTAATTGCTTGATCAGCCAATCGGTTTGAACGATATACATATCCATACAAAGGTTTACGAACTCTGTTTCATGGACTTGCTCGTCTAATCGGTCTACGCTCAATGCTTCCGCCGAATCATTCAATTTGATAATAGAGGTATCTAAAGAAACTTTTCCTTTAGGCATTTTTTTATAGACCACTGTCATCTTATTATTTTGTTTTAGATGCTGCTTTAAGACTTTTTTGAGATCGATATTGCATAAATGATTACTGCCTAGAAAAACTGTATACTCAGATTCAGCTTTCTGAAGATACTCGATCATTGAAGCAAAAAATGGCAACCCTTGTGCCTTTTGTTTTAAAAAGTCTTGGTAAAAATACACGAAATAGCTATTTTGAACCGAATCTAAGTTCCATTCTTTCCCCCCGCCGATATGGTCGAATACCGATCTAGTCTCCCCTTCATTGAACACCATTAAAATCGAATGAATGTTGGCATTGGCTATACTTGAAAGAGGAAAATCAAGCAAACGATATTTACAATCAAAGGGTAATGTATCCAACGGTCGATTTTCAGTCAAGGGCCAAAGCCCTTCAAACCTTGAAATATTTCCTAAAACAGCGCACATGCTATTGGTTTTCATCTTGTTTTCCCCCTATTACTTCGGAATAGCCAACCACTTTGATTTCATTTTCTTTATAGATTACTGCATCGTCTCCGATAATCGCATTTTCCCCAATGATCGCATTTTCGATCCAGACATTTCTGCCGATTTTAGCCCCAGGCATGATCACACTATTTTTTACTGTGGAACCACTTTTTACCTCCACATTCGTCGACAGAATACTATTCTCAATATTGCCTGCAACATAACATCCATCGACGATCAAAGAATGAGCGACAGATGCTGTTTCTGTTAGAAAATGAGGCGGAGAAATCATATTTTTGGAAAACATCCGCCAGCTTTTATCTCGCATGTTCAATTCATTATCTAACTGAATAAATTCCATACTTGCTTCCCATAAGGAATCGATCGTTCCAACATCTTTCCAGTAACCATTGAAACGATAAGCATAAACTTTTTCTCCCGCTTCTAAATAAGAAGGAATCACATGTTTACCAAAATCTAGTAAATGATCCTCATCAGAAGAACTATCCATTAAAACACTTCTCAAGCGATCCCAATTGAAAATATAGATGCCCATTGAGGCCAGATTACTTTTAGGTTTTTCAGGCTTTTCATCAAATTCAATGATTTGGTCATGTTCATCTGTATTCATGATCCCAAAGCGAGAAGCTTCTTTTAACGGTACTTCAATTACACCTACAGTCAACGAAGCACCATTTGCGATATGTTCCTCTAACATGGCTTCATAATTCATTTTATAAATATGATCCCCTGATAAAATCAACACATACTGCGGGTCCATCTGATCGATATAGGAAATATTTTGATAAATGGCATGGGCAGTTCCTTCAAACCATTTTTCGCCATCCGTACTAGAATAAGGATGTAAAATAGTTACACCAGCATCGATCCCATCCAAGCCCCAGCTAGCGCCGTTTCCGATATGATTGTTCAATGCAAGCGGCTGATATTGTGTGACCACACCTACATGTTTGATGCCGGAATTTACACAGTTACTTAAAGTAAAATCAATAATTCGATATCTTCCGCCAAAAGGTACTGCTGGTTTGGCAATCTCTTTTGTCAATTTTCCTAAACGGGTCCCTTGTCCCCCTGCTAAAATCATTGCAAGCATTTCTGTACTCATTTGTCTACGGGCAAAAATCACCCTTCTCCCCTTTCAAGGTCTGATTATTTTACAAGTAAATCCTTGATGACTTATTCTAAAAGGCTCATGATTTGATTCGAGTATTGATTTCTTTTGGTTTTAGGATGATTCCTCCCAAAGCAGGAACGATCGTTTGTATTTGATACTCAAAGCTTTTAAAGCTTTTTTTCTGCGTTTGGCAATCTTGATTTTTTCTTGTCCATGTCCCTCCAAAATCAGTCATTTCTGTATTGAGCACTTCTTGATATGTTCCCGGAAATGGGACACCTAGAATAAACTCCTTATGCTCGACTGGAGAAAAATTTAAAGCAATGATCAGAAAATCTTTTTTCCGTTTTCCTTTTCGGATAAAGCTCAAAACCGTTGCTTCTGCATTGTCTGCATCGATTATTTCGATCGTCTTTTCGGACTGCTCCAGCTCCCACAACGCTTTTTCTTCTGTATACAATCGATTGAGCACTTCTGTAAAATACTGCATACGCTGATTCAACGCATCATTCAAATCGATCCATTCCAACGCTTCATCATGTTTCCATTCTAAAAATTGTCCCCATTCACTTCCCATAAATAAAAGTTTTTTCCCCGGAAAAGTCATTTGATACATATATAAATTCCTAAGTTGGGCAAACTGTTTATAACGATCGCCCCACATTTTATGCATCAGGCTCCGTTTTCCATGAACGACTTCATCATGGGAAAGTGGAAGAATGTACTTTTCCTGGAACATATACATCAGTGAGAAAGTCAATCGCTGGAAATTATACTTCCGAAAAGCTGCATCCATTTGATAAAAACAAAGCGTGTCGTTCATCCAGCCCAAATTCCACTTATAATCAAAGCCCAACGCATCATCTGAGATATTTCCAGTAATTTTTATCTCGGAGGAACTTTCTTCTGCAATCATGATGATCTCAGGATGCTTCTGTTTTATCACCGCATTCAACTTCTGCAAAAAATAAAAACCTGCCCAATTGCGATGATCACCCGAGCCGATGACAGCCTCAGTTGGCTTATCATAATCAAGATAAAGCATGTTCGAAACAGCATCTACCCGAATCCCATCGATATGAAAGGTGTCGATCCAATAAAGCGCGCTGGAAATCAAGAAGCTTTGTACCTCAGGCTTAGCTAAATCAAAATTCAACGCCCCCCAGCGGATGTTTTTAGCTTGCAATTCGTTGGCATATTCAAATTGGGCGCTTCCATCAAAATAAGCCAGACCATCATCATTGATGCAAAAATGTCCCGGCACCCAATCAATAATGACGCCAAGATCGTTTAAGTGGCAAGCTTCCACAAACTCTTGGAATTCCTCGCTTGTTCCATAATTGGAACAGAGAGCAAAATAGCCGGTTAGCTGATACCCCCAAGACGCACCAAGCGGATGCTCCATCAATGGCATGAATTCTATATGAGAGTACCCTAGCTTTTTCACATATGGAATCAATGTCTCCTTAAGCTCTTTAAACGTCAATGGAGTACCATCTTCTTTCGCCTGCCAAGAACCAGCATGTACTTCATAGATATTCAATGGTCGTTCAGACGAATTCATATTTTTCTGCCTTTTCCGCCAAGTATGATCGGTCCATTTCCTTTCATCTACAGCTTGAACGATCGCTGCAGTATTCGGTCTTTTTTCAAAAGCGGTAGCAAATGGATCTATTTTATAAATTTCCCGACCATTGTTCTGTTTAACTAAATATTTATAAAGGTCCCCAATTTGCGGCCGTTCACTAAATCCTTCCCAAATCGCCGGCTGTTCCGTTTTTACCAATGGTATCGTATGGTCCCACTCATTAAAATCACCTACTAGCCAAATTTGCTGCGCATTCGGTGCCCAAACTCTAAAGACAAATCCTTGTTTGCCATCTACCGTTTTTGGATGACAACCAAAATAAGTATGGCTGGCGAAATTTTCGCCTGTTTCAAAAGATCGCGCCGGATGTTTTTCAGAACTCATTTCGCTCAACCCCACTCTCTTAAAAAATGTTGTTTAGTTTAATCAATGGATACCTATTTTTCTATTTTCAAAGAAATTTTCAAAAAATGCTTTCGTTGAAAATAGAGCCGTGAATCTACTTTCTAAGCACCTCTCTATTACATATAAATGAGACTTATTAAAATAAATCTAACAACAAAATGAAAAAAAAGAAAGAAATAGACCTCTGAATCATAAAAAACAACGAAACAAAAGAGTGCGGGACAAAACTAAAAATCAGTTTTGTTTCGCACTCTAAATCTTAATAAACGGTGGAAACAGAAGAAACTCCTTCGGAAATAAGCTGAAATTCACAAAAATTTGAAGAGTAATTTTCGTGAATTCCCTCTTATTTCTCGGAGTTTGACACTTCTGTCCCATCCTCTTCAGAATAAAAATTAATAGACGTTATTTTGTCAGCCAATTAGTGACTTCATTCAACGCATCCGCAATCCCCGCTGGATTTTTACCGCCAGCTTGTGCCATATCCGGACGGCCGCCTCCGCCTCCGCCAACTTTCGGCGCGATCGCTTTGATCAAATCTCCAGCTTTCAAGCCTTTATCATTTGCTGATTTGGTCATTGCAGCAAGCAAGCTAACTTTTTCATCCTGTGCTGTTGCTAAAACCAATACATCTGACAATTCCTTTTGTTTCCATTGATCGGCTAGTTGTCGTAATTGATTCATATCTTTCACGTTGACTTGCGCCGCAATGTACGTCGTACCTGCAACTTCTTTGATATCCTTGAAAATATCTCCCGCTTGTTGATTCGCTAATTTTCCTGCAAGCTGTTCATTTTCTTTTTGCAGCTCACGTAATTGCTGTTGTAATTGCTCTGTCTTTGACACAACTTCTTTTAGTTGAGGTGACTTAACGATTCCAGCAATAGTTTTCAATTGTTGTTCTTCTTCATTCATCAGTTCATAAGCTTCTTTACTCGTCACAGCTTCGATTCGACGCACACCAGCACCGATCCCTGATTCAGAAACAATTTTGAAAATACCAATATCTTCTGTATTTTTCACGTGTGTTCCACCACATAATTCAATTGAATACCCGTCAATATTCACGACACGGACTTCCTTGCCGTATTTTTCACCAAAGAGCGCCATTGCTCCCATGTTTTTCGCTGTATCGATATCCGTTTCGATCGTTTCAACTGGAAGAGCTGCCCAAATTTTTTCATTGACGATTGCTTCCATCTGTACTAATTCTTCAGGTGTCACCTGTCCAAAGTGAGTGAAGTCAAAACGTAAATGTCCAGGTGCGACTAATGATCCTGCCTGATTTGCGTGATCGCCTAAAATATCTTTTAACGCACGATGCAATAAATGAGTTGCCGTATGATTTTTCAAAATACGGTTGCGCATTTTTTCATCTACATGAAGTTCATAAGTTGCTCCTTCAGTTACTGTTCCTGTTACTTGAACTGTATGCAGGAATTGGCCGTTTGGTGCTTTTAGGACATTCTCCACATGAGCCACGATCGTTCCGTTTTGATCTTTGATCGTTCCTTTATCCGCAACTTGTCCACCCATTTCAGCATAAAAAGGTGTTTCTGCAAAAATCAATTGGGCAGTACCATCCGAAAGTTCATTCACGATTTCTTCGTCTTTCAAAATGATCAATAATTGACTTGATGCTTGTAATTCTGTATAACCGACGAATTTGCTTTCTACTTTGATATCCGTTAAAACAGCAGACTGCACACCCATCGATGTTTCTTTGCTGCGGGCAGAACGAGCACGTTCACGTTGGGCTTCCATTTCTTTTTCAAAACCGGCATGATCGACTTTCAACCCTTCATCCTCAGCGACTTCTTCTGTTAGCTCTACTGGGAAACCATACGTGTCGTAAAGTTTGAAAATATCTTTTCCGTTCAAAGTATCTTCATCAGCTGCTTTAACTTTAGCTAGAAGTTCATTTAAAATATCTAATCCTTCATTGATCGTTTCATGGAAACGTTCTTCTTCTGTACGCACAACTTTTTCAATGAATTCTTTTTGTTGTAATACTTCCGGATAATAACTTACCATCACTTCGCCAACAACTGGAACCAATTTATATAAGAAAGCTTCATTGATGCCAAGCTTTTTCCCGTGCATGACTGCACGACGTAATAGACGACGTAACACGTAGCCGCGGCCTTCATTTGAAGGAAGCGCACCGTCACCGATCGCAAACGATAATGCACGAATATGGTCAGCAATGACTTTAAATGAAATATCTGTTTGCGGTGATTGTCCATAAGTGACTTGTCCACTTAATTTTTCTACTGCCTTGATGATCGGCATAAATAAATCTGTTTCAAAGTTGGTCGGCGCATTTTGAACGATCGATACCATACGTTCCAGCCCCATGCCCGTATCAATATTTTTATGTGGTAATGGTTCGTAGGAATCATCCGCTTGATGGTTGAACTCAGAAAATACAAGGTTCCAAATTTCTAAATAACGTTCATTTTCACCGCCAGGATAATTTTCTGGATCATCTTCTGCTACATCATTGAAGCTTTCTCCCCGATCATAAAAAATCTCAGAATCGGGACCACAAGGACCTGCACCAATATCCCAGAAATTATCTTCAATGTCGATAATATGATCCATCGATAAGCCCACTTCTTCATGCCAAATACGTTTTGCTTCTGTATCTTTCGGATAAACTGTTACATATAATTTTTCTGGATCAAACGCCATCCACTCCGGTGCTGTTAAAAATTCCCAAGCCCAGTGGATCGCTTCTTTTTTAAAGTAATCACCGATCGAAAAGTTTCCCAGCATTTCAAACATCGTATGATGACGAGCAGTTTTGCCGACATTTTCGATGTCATTTGTCCGAATTGATTTTTGCGCATTCGTGATTCTTGGATTTTCCGGAACTACTGAACCATCAAAATATTTTTTTAATGTGGCAACACCTGAGTTGATCCATAATAAAGTGGGATCATTGACAGGCACTAATGATGCACTCGGTTCGATCGAATGACCTTTTGATTTGAAAAAGTCTAAATACATTTGACGCACTTGACTACTTGATAATTCCTTCATTCTCTAATGACCTCTTTCTTGGTTTGCTTAGTTTTGTCGGTTGACGCAATAAAAAAGGCGCTCTCCATTGCAACACAAGGACGATAATTCGCGGTACCACCTTGTTTGCAATGAAGCCGCCTGACATTCATTACCTCTTAAACGATCCGATAACGCAGGATCTGCGGCGCTGTTTCCAGCACGATTATTAAAAGAGAGCAAAATCAACACACACGGGCATTTCTTTTCAGCCAGGAGAAATGTCTCTACATCCACGTATTTTTGGTCAATCCATTCTTTTAGACACTTGAAATTATAAGGATTTTTGACTGTTTTGTCAATAAGTAGCCGGAATTATCCTTTTGCCTATGCCTTTGCTCCAAAAAAATCAGCTATTTTTGTCTTTCATTATATTGATAATCATACAGATAGAGCAGTTGCCCATTCTGTTCATCTATCTTATATTGCTTGCGTCCGGTTACAGCATAGACCGCATTATTCTCCTTGAAAAGCATCACCGGCTCTTCATCGTCGGCCTCCTGCTCCAACACAGTCCGCCAGAAAATTTGTGCTTTCTCTAAGGATACCTTAGCTACGATTTTTTCCTTTGAATTTCGCTTTGCTTTATAAACAACAAAAGCCATATCTTGTTCGTTCATGCTAGGTTCAACTTCAAGGTCAAGAAACTCAGGATATAATTTCCCAAGTGCGGCTAACTCCTTTTGAGTATCTAATGAATTCCAATGTTCTTTCATGAAACCATTATGCTGATCTACAATTTTTTCATAGTCAGGATTTTGAATGACCTCTTTCGTTTTCAAATCAACTTTATAATATCGACCATCTAAGCCATAAAAATAAATCGAAGATTCATCGATGATCGCATAGTCTGTTTGCTGATAGCTTAAATTATCCTTTAGTTCTGGGATTTTTTCTATCCATTCTTGTTCAGTCAGACTGACTTTTCCCGTTGTTTCATCAATAAAATAGACCCGTTCTTTTTTACTATCGACTGTAAATAGCCCTTCCTTTGTGCTGCCGATGAGATACTCCTGCCATTTAGAATGTTTTGTCCACGTCGTTTCACCCGTTTTTAAATCCACTGCGCTAATCAAAAAGTAAGTCATACTCGTAGAAATTCCAGAGCTGGATCTGCCGTTAGGAATTCGTTGTCTGATTTTATTGATGGATATCGTATTACCTGCCTTATTTTTTGTCACGATCGTTTGAGCATCTTGTTCAAAAACGATCCTCGAAAAAGCGCCAGCAAAAACAGCCATCACAAATGTTGCTACTAGAAATTCAACAATAAAAACCATAGTATAAATTTGTATGCTTTTTTTGACCCCTGCTTTATTCTTTTTAAACAAAGAACGCAGCATGAATATAAATGTTACAACTATCACCCCATAAATGATCCCCAGCATGACATCATTAAATAACCAGCCGTTAAACTGCCACTTTTTGAAAAACGAAGGCTGTAACAAGGCTAATAGAAACGAGCCCAATAATACATTTATAATGAAAACACTGATCAGCTGAGGAATCCGCCTCTTTAAACTGACCCGTTTTAGCTTGAGATCTTTTCCTAGATCGATGAATAAACGAGTAAAATAGAAGATCGACCATCCATAAAAAAGGGTCAACAAGCCATTGTGAACGACACTGTCGGTATATCTAAATAAATTCATCCAGCTGGTCAAAAATGCCTGCATAATTTTTCCTGCCTTTCACCTATAAGTCAACGATAATACTTTTACGATAAAGGTATTTTTCCGGCTTTACTATTTGTTCCGGCAACACTAAATGCTTGGAACAATAATAAGTGGACAATGGTAGCATCTGCTCGATCAAATGACGATCTTTTTTTTCTTGGATGCTCAGTTTTGAAACAGCAGGATCCTGAGTCAGTTCGTAGCGATTTCTTTGTGTATCGATCACTAGACCAAACATGTTGGCCCCGCTCATTTTTTCCTTGATCTGTCTACCCGATTCATTATTTTGTAAGAGTAATTCGTTGCCCCAGCGAAATAACCTTCTAGTCCCTGCACCGACAGCAAACTCCCATTGATCTTCTGTTAAAAGATCAAATCCTTGTTGCTGTACAGCCTCTCTTAATTGTGTATGGGTACACGTCTTATGACTATAAACAAAATAACACTCTGCATTGGGAACAAATTCCAAGTAAAAGTGGTTCTCTTCCAAGACTGTTTTGGGAAAAGACCAGATCAAGCTCTCTTGTGCTGTCAGCTTAGGAAATAGTTGTGCACAAATATCTGCTTCAAATACTGCAAATTTTTCAACTTCCCCTTCAAATGCACCTGTGATCGTATCAACGATTCCTAAAAATTCAGTTCCGGCGGGCAAAGCATATTTTTGAACAAACATTGCCGGGATCTCAGCTTTTCTTAAGGGTGACGTATGGTCATTGATATAATTCGAAATTCCTTCTAATGTACACAAATCATGTGCTGCTTCTTCCTCCAGCTGTTGAAACGCGGGATCGATCATTTCATTTGTCAAAGTTGTTTTGAACGTTTTCTTTCCAAGGTCAGCAACATCAAAATCCAGAAGCTCGTGAGGTCGTAATCCCTCAGCTCCCAGATCCCAACCGAGGATCGCTTCACTATTTTTAGGGATAAAAACAAATAATTCCCCGTCTAATTCGATCTCAAATGTTCGACACTTGATTCCGTAAAGCTCAAAATCAACTAGCTCGATCATAGTGATCTCCATTTTGGGTGGAATAAAATACATCAATAATTGCTGCAAACACGCTGTCTTTTCAGTATCATTCATTTTTTTCCATTGTACCCATTCAATTTGTTCAAATAGCTCCAAAACGGCCCCTCCTCAGAAATAGAAAAATATCTGCTCAATCAAGTATACCATTGAAACCGATTTTCATTAACAAAAATCGACAATCCCTTACACTCGTATTTGCTCCAACAAAAAAACTGGGCCATAACTCTATGAGTTACGACCCAGTCCTTTAAAAAAAGAATAAGCGGTAGGTTCAGAAGTAGCTCCCTCTTCTTGAATACTTCTATCTCAAACTCAGCTCAACTATTTATAACTGTTTTTCTTTGCTTTTTTTGCTGTTCTCGTTTGTTGACGACGTTCAACTTTACGTTTTTGTTTATTGCTGGCAGAAATCGCACGATCGATTTTTTTCTTGTAGCCTGGCTTGATTTTTTTCTTTTTCTTCTTGACTAAGCCAATCAACGTAGGATCTTCAAGTGCATCTTTGCTTTTCTCACGTTTTGTTCGACGGTTACGGTCATATGTAGCAACAACTTCACCATCTTTGATTTCTTTTGGATGAAATTCAATACCTAATTGCTCTACTTCGGAAATCGCTTCTTCATCTGCTGGCGAATAAAGTGTGATTGCAGTGCCATCTAAGCCATTTCGACCTGTTCTTCCAACACGATGGATAAAGAAATCTAAATCGCTTGGTACTTCTGCATTGATTACATGAGAAACCCCTTCAATATCGATTCCGCGAGCTGCTAAATCAGTAGCAACTACATATTGAAATTCTAAGTCCTGCACTTGACGCATCACTCGTTTACGTTCTCTTGGAGAAATATCGCCGTGGATCTTCGCCACTTTTAGGCCTTGGCCTTTCAAGTACTCCGTGATTTCATCCACACGCTGTTTTGTATTCGCAAAGACGATCGCTAAATAGGGATGACCTATTGTCAATAATTGATAAATCAAACGGTTCTTATCTTTGCCTTTCGTTGAAATCAACCAATTATCGATCGTTTCAGAAATGATGTTCTTCGGCTGAATATGCTCAACAACAGGATTTTCCATATACTTTTTAAGGAATGGTTTCAGTTTTTCAGGAATCGTTGCAGAAAAAACCAGCATCTGTAAGTTGTTCGGCAGACGGCCGGCAATTTGATCTACATCTTCTAAAAAGCCCATATCCAATGTCATATCCGCTTCATCCACAACGAAAGCAAATGCCGTGTGTGCTTTTAAAGCCTGTTCATTGATCAAATCCAAGATTCTTCCTGGTGTTCCGATTACAACATGAGGCTGCTGATTTTTTAGTTTAGCAATCTGACGCTGTTTGTCTGTTCCCCCAACAAAATTCGTCACACGAATTTCCGGCTGGCTGAATTTTCCGATCTGGCTTGCTTCTTGATAAATCTGATTCGCCAGCTCTCGACTTGGCGCCGTGATCAAGATTTGCACCTCATCTAATTGAGGATTTATCTTATTCATCAATGGGAGTAAAAAAGTATGTGTCTTCCCGCTCCCTGTTTGAGATTGACCGATCACACTTTTGCCTTTTTTTATTACAGGAATCAGCTTTTCCTGTACTTCTGTTGGCTGTTCAAACCCTTTATCTGCTAATGCTTCCATAATAAAATCATTGAATTGAAATTGTTTAAATGAACTCATTTTCTCACCGCTTTCTATCCTTGTTGTCTAAGTCCTCATGCATTATACCACAAAAATGTCGGGAGCTTAGTCATTTTCGATTTTTTTCTCTCTTTCTATCGTACTGACCGTATAGGTGTGACTAGCCTTCTCATAAAACAAGCGTCGTTTCTTACGTAAAAGCACGTAGGTAACATTAAGAACAAATAGCAGCAACAACAGCATACAAAATAAAAAGATCATCAAGGTGACTAGTTGGAGCATCTGGTTGGTAGAATTAAGTAATTCAGCCGGTCCAGCAATGAACAAGCTGATCAAGCCATAGACAAAATATAGATATCCATAACGGATAAATAACGCATTAAAACTGATCTTCTCACGTCCTTCTTGGACGATTTTGATACGTACGATTTTTTTACCGATCGTTTCACCGTTCGTAAACGTTGGCAGCACCATAAATACTAAGAAAACCATAACAAAAAACCAGCCGCGTGTTTCGATCAAAGGATAGGCTGACACCAGTTTACGATATTCTGGAATTAGCTTAAGCGAAAATGTCACTATAGCTTGCACGATCGAAATGACAAACCAGTCGATCAAAAATGCTGCAAAACGTCGAAACAAGCTAACGGACTGTCCTTTTTCATACGCAGCTTCATCCAGCTCATCTCTTGTCGGAAATAAAAAGGTCAGCATAGGAGTGATCACATAGCCGATGATTCCGCCGAAGGTATTGTTGATCAAGTCATTCACATCTGCTAAGCGGTATGGTCTAGGATAAATAAAATATAAGCCACTCAATTGCGTCAACTCGAAAAATAAGGATAATAAAAAACTAGCTATCACAACTTTTTTAAACGTAAATTTATAATAGTAGCGTAAATAAACCCCAAAAGGCACCAAAAGTAACATATTAAATACGGGCTCTAAAACGACACTTTGCTTTAAGGCAGGCACAAATGTACTAGGGTCATGTATATTCAATACCGTTCCATTTAAGAAGCGTTCCACAAAATAAAAAGGTCGTAACTCCAAATATTGCCCCGTATACTGAGCAACTTCTGCTCTTGGCGGTAAGGGTAAAATCACTAAAAAATAAGCACAAAGTAGATAGAAAACAAATGAATAGAGAATAATCGCCCGCCATAATAAAAACGTCCCATATTTACGATACTCTCGAATCACCAAAACAAATGAAATGGCAAAAGCTAAAAAAGGAAAAACGATCATCGCGGTTTTGATCGGTACTGTATAAGCTGACATATTGGTTCACTTCCTCCTATTTAGTGTAGTAAAAAACGGTCCCGTTGTCATTCATAACAAGTTAATTTAATAAAAAATATATTTTGCAAATCAAAAAATTTGCAGTATGATTGAAATAAATAGTCAGCTACACTTACTTAGCTAATTCCATAAACTTTTATTTTAGGAGGTTATTGTATGTTAAATGCTTATTTTGCTTTTGGCGTTCCTATGTTTTTAGTCTTTTTATATATCATTTTTGCTATTATTCGGAAAAAAAGCAAGATCCATTATATTGGTTTTGTCCTTTTATTGATAGCGTCTTTCATGATGGTGTTTAGTTTTCAAGTGCTTCAAGTGCTTTGGAATTTGCAAGATACTCAGACATCAGAGCAACTTGCTAGACTAGAATACCCTTTCGAGCTCTTATGGCTGCCTCTTATCTTAGGTTGTGCCCTAGTAATTATCAATCTTTGGAGGGGTGTAAAAAGAATCCAATCTTTCCATGAACAATCCGATCATAAAAATTAAACATCTGAAGATTGGCTGATCAACTTATACCTTATAAGAAGTTCGCTTACTAATCTTCAGATGTTTTCTCTTTATAAAAATTGGCTATTTAATCATTTAAATTTTTAATGTAAAAAATAAATATTTGGATATTCATTTTCTAACGATGAGCTATATCCTGGGCGTAAATACACTCCTCTAGAATCTGCAAATAAATCCAATACTTGCTCTTCCTCAAGAATACAATATCCATAATTGAAATATTTCAGATTCTTCATAAGACGAAGCGTATCAATATCATTGAAGCCTGTAAATTCAAGATTCAATCTTTCTAATTCCGTTAAACTCCGCAAAAAGCTACTATCCTGGGGTCTTTCTTCATCATAGAAGTAAATACCATGTAAATCTAGTTCCTTAAGCTGTTTAAGTTTACCTAATGCAGATAAATCTGATTTATATTCAGAACTGTCTATTTTTAAAGAAAGTTGTTTTAATTTTTTTAACTCTCCCACTTCTGAATAATTATCTACATCATCTACACGATCAATCACTAATTTTTCTAAATTTCCCATAGTTTGTAAAAAAGTAAGACTATTAATGTTAGAACCACTATTTTCAATTGTCAGTTTCGTAAGACCAGGTAATTTTGAAAGTGTTTCCCATTGTGCATCTGCAGCAGCAATACTTAGTTCTTTAAGGTTGTCTAATTCAGATAATACCGAAAAATCAATTTTCATATTTGATGAATCAAATGACAGCGCATATAGATTTTTCATGTTTTTGAAACTGTCTAAAGAATCAGTTTTATCCAAAGAAATCTCTTTGACCGATAATTTTTCTATTTTAGACAATTGTTGCAAATAATTTAGATTTTCTTCATTGAATTCCACTCCTGAAACGACAAGTTCTTTTAAGTTAGGAATTGTTTGCACTAGTTGAAGTGCTTTAGTTTCAGAAAAATAGAAACTATCGATTTTTTCTAAATTTTTATTTTTTGCTAACGCAGTAACAACTGGAGTATCAATCCAACCATACCCGCTATGATCACGACCGTCTGAAGCATAGTAATTAATTGACTTCAGGTTTGTCATTTTTTCAAGATAAGATATATCACTCTCACCAAGTGATTCAACATACAAGGTTGTTATTTTAGCTAAATCGAAATTCACTTTTGATAAAGCACTTGACACTTCATTGACTCCTATGGTGTTTATCTTGTGTAATTGTTCAATCAAATTGATGTTTTCAATCGCTTCATATGAGAAATAATAGGGTATAATAAGCTCTTCCAAATCATTAAATACTTCAAATCCCTTTAAATTCTGTATATCTTTCCCATACCCCATTGGAAAATAAAGAAGATTATCGTATCTTGAAGCTGAGTCGCTAATAGCAGAAATAGCTCGCTCAGAACGCAGATCCAATTTTTTCACTTGTGATAAACGTTTTTCAGTAACTTTATCTGTAAGTATCAAATCTAAGTTGTATCCAATCATAGTAGCTAGATTCTGATCTTCAAACCATTCTGAAAGCTTCTTTTCAATAGTAACGTCTATCGTACAATCGGCTTTTTTTGAGCCATCTTCTGTTTCAACATTAATGGTAACAGAACCTTTGGCTTTAGCTGTAACAATCCCATTTTCATCAACTACTGCTATCTTTTCATCAGAAGAACGCCACATTACCTTCTTATTCGTTGCGTTAGCAGGTACAACCTGAGCTTTTAACGGCTGTGATTCTCCCACGACTAGAACTTTATCAACAGGATCAATCGTTACACCTGTTACAGAAACTGGATCATCTACAAAAGAAACACGCATATTTAAACTTGATTTGGATTCAACAATCATATTATATTTTGCATAATCTCCACTCGTTGTTTTTGTCGACGGAACCGTTGTTTTGTATAGTGTGTTTTGTTGTGGTTTATCGTGCCCTCCTTGCCCTATATAGTAAAAGCCATCATAGTTATTCGTTGCATAATATCTAGGTTCCTTTAATTTTGAATAGCCTAAAATTCCTTCATCAGCCTCTTTCATAGTCACTAGTTGAGAGGTAGGTGATGTGTTGGTCGAGAATGCTTCGTTTATATGGTAAACTCCGATTCCACCAGAAGCAACGATTGGCTTGGTTCCATGTTCTTCAGAATAAATAGTACTTTTCAACGATGCATCAAAGCCTACTAATTGCCGATTTTCAATTAAAAAATATTCTTGAGGATTCGCTGTATTTATTCGATAAACATTAAAGTCCGGACTGCTTATATGATTGACGCTAACGGTTTGCTCTTTGTTGACAACTTGAGGTTCAACCACTCCAAGCATCACTTTAGAATATGCATCCAGATGCGTCGGTGTCGCTCCAGCTTCTTCACCTTCAAGGTAAGTCCAAGAGCCACCTGCCATCAAACTATATTTCCCTAAACCGTCTCCATTGGATACCTCTACATATTTCCCTTCATGTTCAATGATCATTCTCTCAGAATTGTATAAATCTGGTAATTTTAGATCGTGACCAAATTCGTGTGCGACTAACCCTAATTCTGACTGATACTCATATTGCTTAGTAGGATCACTATTTTTTTTGACCATAGTTTCACCAAATAATGTATAGTTGTTTAACTTGATACCATCAACGACTGGATAACCGATCGGTCTTCCTTGAAAACTTCCTTTGTGTCCCCAAACACTATCAGTCATTTTAATACTTGACGCTTCATACCCAGCGAAGATTGCCATTATATGCATTTCATTTTGTTCAATGATCCCATTTTTATTTTGATCATATTCTGTTATATCTACATAATCTTGTAGCTTTTCTAGCGCCTCTTTTAAAGCTGGTCGTGCTAAATCAAATTGATTTCCAGCTTTTGGATGTTCTCTTTCTAATTGTATTCGAACTATACCATCTTGTTTCCCGTCTTTCTTTTTCACGGGTTTTAGATCAATCATTTCTTTTGTTGCTTCCTTGTAGTAACTAGATAAGCTTTTTTCTGTTTGTGAAAATACTCGTTTCTCCCAGTCAGCATCTGAATAGTTAAGTTTTACGTCACTAAATTCAACCAAAACAACTAAAAGAGACTGTTCTTTATTCCACTTTGGGACTGATTTTAAACTTCTTACTGCCACTTCTTCTGATCTTTTTGGCTTTAATTTCCCGATATCTTTACTAGATAAAGCAGAAGAAGGTCGATCGTCAATCAAGTATTTATTTTTTGAGGCTATTGTTTGCTTTGTTTCATCATCAAAGAGACTATAATACCAGTATCCATCTTTTGATAATTCAATCAAATCTCCTGTCTCATTCGCTAGAGTATAGCTGAGATACTCATCACCAATAATCTGCGCTTCAAATTGTTGTCCAGTAGGTTGCTGATAACTTCCAATTTCAGTATCAGCTGGAGCTGCATTTGAATGAATACTGCATGCTAAAAAGCTCCCTATCATACCTACCCCCAATAAAAACCTGCTTCCCCATTTCATGTTGTCCCACTCCTTTATCATTTTTCAAAGCTAAAAACTTTGTCTTTATAACTTGAACAAGTAGCAAATTTGAAAGAGTAATTTATCACTTGATCCACTTAATTTTAACTTAGAAAAACAGATAAATCTACAAAAAATATGTTATTTATTTTATTTAGAATATAATTCATATATATTTATTAACATTTTCCAAATATATTGTTCCATTTATTTTCCTAATACCTAATTCGATTGTATGGAGAATTAAAAAAATATGCCCTTCTTAAGAGTTAGTTCTTTCAGTACTATCAAACATATTGCTTGATAGTAAACGTCAATCATAAATTTTGAAATTTGTTTTGTTAGATCAACGATTATTGCAATACTATTCACTATATGAAGTATCCACATTTGTGGCAAATAATCGGAAAGCTCATCAAAACACATAAAAATAATATTATTGAACTTTTAATAGGGTATCTTGCAGATATATATTCTGTTGGCAATGATACTGTTAACTCTATTTAAAGATTTTTTTTATTAGCGGAAATCCGCAAACGTACTTCTATCTGCGCTATTCTTGATAAGCTTTCTCCTATTTTTTTACTGATTACATCTACTTACTAATTAAAACCAGTAAATTCTGTATTTTGGCAAGTTTATAATTGCTTTGATCAACAAAATGTAGAATGAGTTAAAAAAAATAACCAGAAGCTTATTCAAGCAACGGTTATTCTTCAATAAAGGTTTATTCTGGTTATTGTCTCATAAAAGTAGCGTCAAACTTTGTTCCAAATAAATGTTGATATTACCTACAAATAAATAGGACAACCTAATTCTTCTTCACAAATTCCGATTTCAACTTCATCGGACCAAAGCCTTCCACTTTACAATCAATATTATGTCCGTCGGCTGCATCCGCAACTAAACGAATTCCTTTGACCTTCGTTCCCTGTTTGATTGCACCACTGGCACCTTTGACTTTCAGATCTTTGATGACTGTGACATTATCACCATCTGCTAGTACATTCCCATTAGCATCTTTGATTACGGCTGCGGTATCTTCAGCCGTCTCTTCTGTCGACCATTCATGCCCACATTCTGGACAAATCATCATGCCGCGATCCTCGTAAGTATAAGTAGAGCCGCATTCAGGGCAACTTGGTAAATTTTCCATTTCATTTCTCCTTTAACTAATCAGTCAGAAAGCAATCTGTTAGCATCACCGATTGCTTTCAATCTACTTCATTCTATCGCACTTTCTAGTGAAAAGAAAGCCCTGCTAGAAGGAGGATGGACATACACCTTATTTTGTTTCTTGGCCTTTTTCTACATATGAAAGATCATTCACGCTGTCGACTGTATATTTGCCATCTTTATAGGTGACTTTTGATACACTTGCATTTTTCAAACCGCCATCCGGCAAGTCAGCATTCGAATCCAGTTCACCCAATAATGTGATGATACTCATCCCGTGAGAAACGACTAAAACATTATTCGCTCCTTCTTTTTGAGCATCTTTGACTAGATCATCCAACGCATCGGTCAGGCGAGTAATGATCGTTTGGCTATCTTCTGCCGGCCAGTTGACACCTTCTTCAACATTTTTCTTATCTAACTCAGATAATACATCTGCAAAGTCAAGAATTCCTTTATAAAAACCAACTTCCTTCATCCATTCATTGTATTCTTCAAAAGTTTTTCCTTGCTCTTTTGCAACAGCTGTCAGCATTTCCTCATTCATTAACCCTTCATAGGTACCAAAATTATATTCTCTCAAACGTTTGTCTTTCGTCATCTCTTTGATCATATCTTCTTGTCCATTATTCTGCAGAACTAACTCAGCCGTTTCGATCGCACGCCCACTATCACTGGTTACGACTTTATCAAAGCTTACATCCGATAATCCTTTACCTAAATGCTCTGCTACTTCAACTCCTGCTGGCGTCAATGGGGCATCGATCCAGCCTTGGGAACGGTCGACCGTATTCAACATCGTTTTTCCATGACGAGCAAGATAGATCACGACCTCAGAATTTTCATCTTTTTTTGTATCCGCTTTCTTCTCTTCTGTTGCTGTTCCATTACTACAACCTGCTAAAACCATCGCTACTAATGCTGCTCCAACAAACAATTTTCTCAATTTCATTTTCCTGTCTCCTTTATCCTAAGCATTATTTTTTGTTGAATAGAAATAATAGTAATCCTCCCTTTAAAAAAAGAAAAAACCTAACTATGCCAAATAAAAACACTTGGTATAATCAGGTTTAGCTTGTCTACGACAATCACTATCCACTCTTCAACTAGCTTTAGTATAATGGAATAGCATCAAATTGTAAATGCTTTCATACGTTATTTTTTGAATTCTTTGCACAATTGTTGGATTTCTTCATAAATAACTGTCACTTCTGCTTTATCTTTAGCATTAGCACCGCTAGCTAAAGGATGCCCACCACCATGATGTTTTTTCGCTAACTCATTGATCACAGGTCCTTTTGATCTTAAACGTACACGATAATAGCCTTCCGGCTGTTGTACAAAAATCCCCCAGGCTAGCACTTCATCGATCATCCCTGGTAAAGAGACGATAGCGGCTGTTTCTGAATCAACGATGCCATATTCATCCAGCAAACTTTGCGGTAGAATGATCTTTCCAGCACCATTTTCGTCAACCTCAATATTTTGATATACATAACCTGCTAATTTCGCCACTTTCATTGGCATCTGCTCCAGTTCACGATTTAAATCAACTGGTTCAAAATCATAGGTCATTAATTCCGCTGCTACCTCTAAGGTATGAGAGGTAGTCGCAGGATATAAAAAACGGCCAGTATCGCCAATGATTCCTGCATATAGTAGTCTTGCTGCTTCGTCATTCATCGTTAGCTCTGATTGATTATGATGATAGAAATCAACAATGATTTCACTACAGCTGCTCGCATTAGTATTGACCCAAACCAAATCACCATAAGGCTCGTCATTAGGATGATGGTCGATTTTGATCAATTGTTTTCCCAGCTTATAACGATCATCACTGATTCTAGGAGAATTGGCTGTATCCGTGACGATCACAAGTGCATCTTCATAATATTCGTCAGGAACTTCGTCCATTGTCGCTAAAAAATCTAGCCCTTCAACAGGTCCGCCGACTTGATAGATCTTTTTTTCCGGAAAACTGGTACGTAAAAGTTCAGCCAACCCAACTTGTGAACCAATTGCATCTGGATCAGGTCGCTGGTGGCGATGTATAATAATTGTTTCATATGCTTTGATTGTTGTTAAAATGTCTTTTAAAACATCCATCATCATTCCTCCTATGTCCGTTCCATGACTTGGCAAACCACGATTGCTTTGGCCACTAATGCGTTTTCTAAATACACCTCGATATCAAGTTTTGCTGAACGTCGTCCAATTTCCAGTACACGTGGTCTTATATCAAGTTCACTTTCCAGTTGGATCAGACGTAGATAGTGCAGACTCATTTGTTCAATCAAAACATTTCTTCTTTGATTGGTGATCATGGTTCGCTGTGTCACATTCGAAATGATCTCGCTTAGAACACCAAAGGAAATCGTTCCTACGCTATTAACCATTTGCGGTGTCACTGTAAATCTAAATTGGCCCTCTTCATTCCTGTCAGTATCATCGACCGGCATCACTTCTCCTGAAATTTGATCTGAGATCGTGTCTGCGATTTGAGGCTGTCTTTGAACAAGCTGCATGGCTTTCATCACGTCTTGTCTGGAAACGAATCCAACCAGTGATAGGTCATCTTCAACAACCGGCATCACCTCTAGTCCATCCCAAATCATTTGATGACTAACACTTGCAACACTCATCATTTTTTTGACGATGATTGGATCTTTAGTCATCACCTTGTCCATTGTCAAAGTCTCCGCTTTTCCAAGAACATCTTTAGCTGTGACTATTCCCACTAAGCGCAGGCTCTTATTCACGACAGGAAAGCGTGAATGATGTGTTTTTTCAGATAGTTTTTGATAATCTGCGATCGTATTTGTTGAAAACAAATAATTCGTTTTTTCCAGACTTGTATAGATATCACTGACCAGCATGATATCTTTTTTGATGAGTTGATCACTCAACGCTCGATTGATCATGGTAGCCACCGTAAATGTATCATACGTCGTTCTGAGTACAGGCATTTCCAGTTCATCTGCCAGTTCAGCAATTTCTTTTTCTGTATCAAAGCCACCCGTGATCAACACTGCTGCGCCATTTTCCAACGCCAGTTTTTGCACTCCCTGGCGGTTCCCCACGATCATCAGTGAACCAGGCGTGATATAACGAGTCATCGCCTTTTCTGTCATCGCACCGATGACAAATTTATTCAGAACTTTGTCTAAGCCGGAAGATCCGCCCAGCACATCTCCTTCAATGATTCGAACTACTTCACCAAAGGTCAATTTTTCAATATGCTTTTTTAATTTCCGTTCGATCCGAATCGTTCCAACACGCTGAATGGTCGAAACTAATCCAATGTTTTCAGCATCTTTGATAGCACGATACGCGGTTCCTTCACTAACACCAAGATTTTTTGCGATACTTCGGACTGAGATTCGATCGCCGATCGGCAATCCTTCAATATATTTTAATATTTGATCGTGTTTTGTCGCCATAATATCCTCCTAAAAATCTATGTTCTTAAGCATCTATCTACTTTTCTATTTCTTCAACTCCACTTGATTGGTTCTGATAAAAAGATCCTGTTTTATTTCTTCCAAGCTCTATACTAAAACAGTCCCGACTCCTTATTTATCGACTTCTTAAAAAAAGTATAACAAAAAATGAGACTTTTTAGTACAGTTTTTCCTCATTTATTATAACAGATAACATAAATAGATAGACAAAGTGCGATCGAGCAAGTGATTTTCTTCGTTCTAATTTAAGATAGATGTTTTTTTGTTTCTCATACTTATTTATTTTTTCATTTTTACTGACATTTTTCTGAAAAAAGGAGTACTATAGTAACGGACTGTTTACAGTGTTGTTTAAGGAGATGAAGAAATGGAATCAGTGAATAGTTTTCAAGAAAATCCGATCGTTCAAAAAAATCGGTGGTGGATTTTGGTTTCGGTTGCCATGTTTACTTTCATGTCGACTTTAGACGCCAGTATTGTGAATATTGCTTTGCCTACAATATCCAAGGACATGGGCGTACCGATGAACCAGTCCGAATGGATCGTTTCGATCTATTTAATCATCGTCTGTGCTTGCTTACTGCTATTTGGCAAGATAGGCGACAGTTTCGGTAAAATCAAAGTCTACCGCATTGGAACGATCGTCTTTACAATCGGTTCTTTGTTGTGTGGATTTAATCATTCACTAGGCTTTCTTTTATTTGCTCGAATGGTTCAGGGGATCGGATCAAGTATGACGATGGCGACAAATTCAGGGATCATCACAGAAGTGTTCCCTTTGAAAGAGCGCGGCCGAGCGCTGGGTTCGATCGGTGCATTCGTTTCATTAGGTTCAATTGCAGGGCCGGGAATCGGCGGTCTGATTTTATCACAGTTTTCTTGGCCGTATATTTTTTGGATCAATGTTCCAGTAGGAATCATCACTATTTTGATTTGTGAAAAATTCTTACCAAAAGATATTACAAAAAGCGGAAAGAAAGTGGATATGCCAGGTTTTGGTTTATTCGCTGCATTTATCATGACTTTTTTTGGCGCAATCTTTATTGGGCAAGAACTTGGGTTCACCGCTATCTTGCCGATCGTCTTATTTATATTAGCATTAGTTGCTTTCATAGCTTTTTTGCGTATTGAAAAAAGAATCGAACAGCCGCTTATTTCATTTACGATTTTTCAAAATAAAGTGTTTACTATGAGTTTGATCACAGCTGTTTTGATTTTTTCTTCAAACTTCTTTGTGAATGTCGTCATTCCTTTTTATCTACAGAATGCACGAGGATTACCCGCCAGTAAAGCAGGACTTTTGATGATGGTCTTTCCTTTATTGATGGTCGTCGGCTCTCCGATCAGCGGTTATTTGACCGATAAAATCGGAACGAAATTATTGACCTTCGCCGGATTGGTCTTATTGTCCATTACTTCTTTGATGTACATGTTCCTAAATCAAGGGACACCGCTCTGGTACTATATTTTAGCAACAGGAATCATGGGTCTAGGGAACGCCTTATTTCAATCACCAAACAATACTACTGTGATGAGCAGCGTTGCTAAAGAAGATCTTGGGGTAGCCGGAAGTATGAATTCATTTGCTCGAAATCTAGGAATGGTGTTGGGGATCGCTTTAGCAACAACTATTTTGTATCATTCGATGAGCGTTGCCTACGGCTCTCGAGTCACAACTTATATCAATGAACGACCTGATATTTTTATTTTCGGTATGCGGATAACCTTTTTAGGTTCATTTATCCTCTGCTTATCAGCACTTGGATTAACATTCTATCGATCATTAAAACTAGAAAAAGGAAACTGATTGCAGAAGTTCTGCTTCAGTTTCCTTTTTTTAGTTTGTTCTCGATCATTTTTCATCTTTATCATCTTTGAAATTTTTAAGAAACTCTTCAAATAGTTCTGTACCAATCCCCATTTTTTTGTAGTTTTCCAAAATGGACTTCAATTCCATCAACAGATAGCCGATATATAACACATAGATCAAGCCTACACCTGTTCCACCTGGAATCAAGGGTGCCAACGGAACAAAAAACATGAGTAGTACCATACTCGCAATTTTCCTTAAAATTCCATTGATCCCCACTTTGCTTAAAAAATGAATATCTGGATTGATTTTTGCTGCTAAACTACCGCTTAAAAAATCAATGATCATTGCAACACAAATCAAAGCCAATACGTAAATTGCTTTGTGATCAGCATCTACTAGAAAACGATCTAAATACTCAAACATTTTCATAATTACCACCTTTTCTTTATTTTATAGGAGTACCCAATAGTCTAACGAATGTCTTATTTTTAGTCTCTTTGTCTTCATTTACTAATGAGTATCATTAGTTTACCTGTTTTTCATTTACTTCAGCTGCCGTTTTTCTCCCAAAATCATGTCACTTTTCTATCAATAATTCACCACTTTCATAAGACTCTGCAAAACGAATCATTGCTTTATCCAATTCACGATAAAACTTACTTTCGCTCATATGGTAGTTCATATATAATGCAATATTAGTGGTAAAATGGCGGTCCATATATTTGTCATAAAGTAATTGCCGATCATATCGATCTAATTGATTCATCGCATTGATGATTTTGGTCAACTCATTTGCTGCCAATTTCTTACGATCAATGATCGTTTCCGTTCGTTGTCCTGTTTTGTTCGTGCTTGGATGCACTTCAAAAACGTATGCTGCGGTGATTTTAGGAACATGCTTATCTCCAGCAATTCTCAATAAAGAGCGATAGGTGCTCAATAGCTCATGAACCTTTTTTTTCGTTTTCTTTCGATCGATTTCGGGAAACAATATCATTATTTATCCTCTCCTTTATAATTAGTCTTCAATTGCTTGTTGACTCGCTAAACTTTTCTCTGTCAGTTTTACTTCCTGCTCTTCTTTAAAAATTTCTTTTGCCAATTCTTTTGCCTGAGCTTCTGCCTGTCTATCACCTGATTCTGCCAAATTTAAAAAATGAACAAGCAACTTGCTTTTTGCTTTACGTCTTTTCATATCGTTCCTCCTCCTCTTAAAGCTTCTTAATACTTCCCTTCTTAGTAAATTTGCTAATATAAAGTAATAAATTGACAAATAATAGCTTTTACGCTATTATATAGATATAGTTAAACAAGCTTCTCTCTACTTTGATCACTGCTTTCATTATGTTGATCGCGTAAAGAAATTGCTTGAGTAGCTGTTTACTTATAAATTAGCTTATAAGAATAGTATAATAGCTTAAAAGCTAATTGTCAATTAAAAATAGCTTAAAAGCTAATTTATTTTTCATTTAAGCTTATGAAAGGTTGAAAAACATGAGTTTAACTTACAGAATCAAAGAGCTGGCTGATCAAAAGAAAGTTACTTTTGCTGAGATTGAACGAAATACAGGAATTTCTAATGGCCAAATCCGCCGTTGGGACACTTCTTCTCCTAAAATAGAAAACATTCAAAAAGTCGCTGATTATTTTGATGTTTCTACAGACTATCTGTTGGGGAGAACAAATACTCCGGCACGGGAAGAAAATCTTCCTGAAGAAGCTCTTTCTTCACAAATCATGTTTCGAATGAATACTGAAGGGCTCTCAGAAGCTGAAGTAGATGAATTGAAAGATGAAGTGGACCGTTTTCTTCGATTCAGAAGATCTGAAATCGAGCGTGAACGCGAACTAAAACAAGACGACAAGGCGTGATTGGATGACAGAGCAAATTGATGAATACCTTAGTTTTTCAGATCAAATCAACGATTATATCTCCGCTGTAATGGTTGCTAATAATATCGGCTATGAACACTATAACTGTTCCTATCTTTGGGATTATGTTAAATCAAAAGGGGTCTTCATGCGAGGATTTCCTTTCGATGGTGTAGCAAAAGACCGCATTTCCGGCATGATCGTCCAAGATGCTTTAGAGACAACTATTGGGTATAATCAAAATATGAGTGAGAAGAGAAAGAATTTTACGATCAGTCATGAAATCACTCATTATTTATTTCATATGAGTGATGGTAAAACGATTTTTACAGATACTGAACGTAGTTTACACTATTCTTATAACGAAGAGCTTCATGAATTTCAAGCAAATATAGGTGCTTCAGCCATTCTTATTCCTGATGTGGTCTTATTTCGCTTTTTAAAAGAAGGCTGGAATTTAGTTCAGTTGTCACAGCATTTCGGCATTTCTGAGAGTGCTTTATATGTCCGCTTGATCCAAACCATGCAAGCAAATTTCGGGGTCTCTTTTGTAGCGGCAAAAATGAACGCTGATACGATCCGTTATAAATTTAGTGGAAAAGGGCAACGGGCAGCAATAGAACTTGGCACCAATCTGGAAACAAGACTATTCAAAACAAATCGGTTTATTGAGGCTTTATAACTAAAAACAAGGAAACCTTTAAAATGGCTTCCTTGTTTTTTAATTCAACTAAAAATTTTTCATCCAGAATATGAACTTTAACTCCTTTATCTTGATAAAAATATCTTCCACTGTATCCTCTTTTATCTATTATCCAAGTGTAAGTCAATTTCTTTTCTCTTTTCATTCAAAACAAAAAAACCACCACGACCGTCGTCTGTGGTGGAAATGAAGGTTGTTATTTACTCTTGGTAGGAGTAAGTATGAAAAACCAATTCGGGATAATTGGCATGAAGGTATATTAACATCTTCACCTAAAAAAATTATGAATAGCTATTTTGTATTTCATAAAAAAACTATTAGTAAATACTCATATAAAGCATTTCTTAACTTTTGCTTTCATTTATGTTTGACAAACCATATTAGTTCCAACATTTTTAAGGCTGTGCTACACTTTTAATAGAAGTAGTTACGGGTTTCAATGTCACCAGCTCCATGAACCAGTTTTGCTGAAAATGTAAATGATTACGCGGAGATCCGCTTTTTATTTTACTTTTAAGCCAGCTTAAACTGAACTAGCTCATTCAGCTTTTAAATTTTAGGAGGAATGTATTATGGTAGATCAAGAAAAAGACACACTTTCTGTTTTATTCTCTGATGATGTTCACGGTCCCTTTGTAACGTTTATTTTAAACACACACGTTGCACATCAAGATGTTGAAAAAGATTCTTTAGCGTTCAAAAACTTTGGAAAAGCTGCAAAAGTCCGCTTTGAAAAAAAATACAAGACACTTTCATGGGCACCGTTCCAAGATAAGATCGATGCTTTACTTGCGGATGCCTCATTTTGGCGTAACGCAACGAAAAGTGTCTCAATCATTTTCACTGAAAATGATGTTTTTATCCATCGTTTAGATGTTCCTGTTAACGACCAATATTATGTTGACGATCGCCCTTATCTTTTAGGGATCATCAAAAACAATCAATTCAATTATCGTTATTATTTAATGGCGCTAAATCGTGATTCGATGCAGCTTTACCTAGTTGAAAATAGTCGTGTGACAAAAGTTGATTTGCCTGACGATGCTCCGACAGACTTGGTTGGCACATTAGGTGATGAATTGACAGGTGGAAATTTAAATTATTCAACAAAAGCAGGCTCAGGTTATAATGGCTCTTCTAAAGAAGGAGTTGCTTATCACGGTGTCAACACAAAAGATCAAGAGGTGCAGATCGACTGGACAAACTATTATCAAGCAATCGATAATTACTTAAAAGATACCTTTGTTAACCCTGATCAGCTGCCGATTCGTTTATATGCGTTGCCTGAAAATCAAACATTATTCAAAAAAATTGCAAAAAATACTTATTTAAAAACAGATACAGCTGTCTCTTCTTCTCCAGCCCAAGTTTCAATCAATGACATTGAAAAAGCAGCGGAAAAAATCAATCAAGAATTGGAGAAAAATGAAACAGCGACCTATAATCTTTTATTGGATAAAAAATACGTAGATCAGCTTGCTGACATCGCTCCTGCTGCAGAAGAGGGAAAAATCTCACACTTCTTTATCTCAACAGCAAATCTCGTTGATGAAACGACAGAAATGTCCAATGAAGAATTTGACCGTAGAAAAGTCTTGAATCAAGTGACAAATAAAATTCTAAACACCGGCGGTAAAGTGTTCATCCTAGATCAACAAGCTTCACCCGATGAAAAATCCTTAGTCGCCATTTTACGCTATTAACGGATAAATGGACAAGAGCCGCTCAACTAATCAGTTGAGCGGCTCTTTAATTAAGTTGATTAAATACTTTGTTAGCTATAAACCAAGTGAAACTATCTATTAGTAAGGATAACCTTATTCTCATCTAAACAATTTGAACCCTTCCTACTTTCAAATCTATGCAGTTCCAAGACTGCGCCTTCGGAATAGATTTCTGCGATATAACTCTATCATTACTTTCATATTTAACGCTTAATACCTCTATACTATAACAGAACTAAGTTTTTTTTGACAATTAATCTTTATTTCTTAACAAATTTTTACAATTTAAAAGAGATATCACTAGTCAAGAACAAGGAAATATGCTATGATAAGAGTGTAGTTTTTGGTCGGTAATATATGTGTAGCTGTTTCAAATAAACATCTTCCACATTTTCACCTTTCAAGTAATTGCAAAATACGTGTATACACACATAGGAGGATTTTTTATTATGGAAACAGGTACAGTAAAATGGTTTAACTCAGACAAAGGTTTTGGATTTATCACTGCAGAAAACGGTAACGATGTATTCGTACATTTCTCAGCTATCCAAGGCGACGGATTCAAAACTTTAGAAGAAGGTCAAGCAGTGACTTTCGACGTTGAAGAAGGCCAACGTGGACCTCAAGCTACTAACGTTAACAAAGCATAATTAACCTTAGTAAACTCAAAAGCTGACGATTACTCGTCAGCTTTTTTTATGTTGTCTGAATGATCCGAACCAATTCTTCGCCAAATGCGGAGCAGCTCAACAGCGTTGCTTGATCCATTTGATCAGCGAAATCTTTTGTTACAGTTTTGTTCACTAGTGCCTGTTCAATGCTTTCAGTGATCAATCGACTGACCTCATCCCAGCCAAGATATTCAAACATCAACGCACCTGATAATAGTAACGAAGAAGGATTTAACTGATTCAAACCAGCAAATTCAGGTGCTGTCCCATGGGTTGCTTCGAAAATGCCATGACCCGTCTGCAAGTTTAAGTTTGCACCAGGTGCGATCCCAATTCCGCCAACCTGAGCAGCCAAAGCATCTGAGATGTAATCTCCGTTTAAATTCAAGGTAGCGATCACGTCATATTTATCTGGATGCAATAAAATATCTTGTAAGAAAATATCTGCGATCCGATCTTTAATAATCAATTTCCCTGCCTTTTCAGCTTCTAACAATTGATGGTCAGCTTCTGTCTTTCCCAGTTCTTTTTTGACTTTTTCATATGTCTGCCAAGTAAAAACTTGATTGCCGAACTCCTCTTCAGCTAACGTATAACCCCATTTTTTAAATCCACCCTCAGTAAATTTCATGATGTTGCCTTTATGCACAAGTGTTACTGATTTGCGTTGATGTTTCAACGCGTGCTCAATGGCTCCCCGAACCAAACGTTCTGTTCCTTCTTTAGAAACAGGTTTGATTCCAATCGCTGATGTTTTAGGGAAACGAATCTTTTCGACTCCAAATTCTGTTCTTAAATAGCTAATCAATTTTTCCGCATCTGAACTTTCAGCAGGAAATTCAATTCCTGCATAAATATCCTCCGTATTTTCTCTAAAAATCATCATATCTGTAAGTTCTGGATGCTTTAGCGGAGAAGGCACACCAGTAAAGTAACGTACAGGCCTGTAGCATATATACAGATCCAATTCTTGTCTTAGTGTGACATTCAAAGAACGAAAACCACCGCCAATCGGTGTTGTAAGTGGACCTTTGATCGCAACTAAATGTGTTTTGATCGTCTCTAACGTTTCTTCCGGCAGCCAATCTCCCGTCTGATCAAACGCTTTTTCTCCAGCCAATACCTCTTGCCAAACAACTTTCCTTTTCCCTTGATATGCCTTTTCTACTGCGGCGTCAAAGACAGTTTTAGCCGCCTGCCAGATTTCAGGTCCAATGCCGTCCCCTTCTATAAATGGAATGATTGGATAATCTGAAACGACAAGTTGGCCGTTACTGAAAACAAGTTTTTCTCCTTTGGTCATGCTTCAATTCCTCCTGAACGTAATTCTTCATCAAATGCCCGATAAGTCAAATGCTTTGGTCCTACATAGTGAGAGCGCGGACGGATTAAACAATCCTCTTGCTTTTGCTCGTAAATATGACCTAACCAACCAGATACTCGGCTCATCGCAAAAATCAATGTGAACAGATCACTTTCAATATCTAAACAATGATAAACGGTTGCTGAGTAAAAATCGACATTAGGGATCAACCCCTTTGTTTCTTTTAAATAGCGCTCAACCTGACAAGATAAAAAGTACCACTGTTCTTTTTGCGTCAATGCCGTTAGTTCTTTTGCGAGTTTTTTTAAATGTTTTTTTCTTGGATCTTCTGTTTTGTAGACACGGTGCCCAAAGCCCATCACTTTTTCTTTACGATCTAATTTTTGATTCAAATACTCTTTAACACTCAAACTACCAGAATCAATTTCCATCAACATATCAAATACTCGTTCATTTGCTCCGCCATGAAGCGGTCCTTTTAAAGAACCGATCGCAGCCGTAATACAGGAGTATACGTCGGATAATGTCGATGCACAGACTCGCGCGGTAAAAGTGCTAGCATTCAAATCATGATCTGCATGCAACACCAATGCTTGATTCATTGCGGTTACCTGTACAGCATTCGCTTCTTCGCCAGTGAGCATATAAAGAAAATTCGCTGCGATCGATAAGTCACTTCTAGGCGCGATTGGATCCAAGCCTTTTCTTAACCGGGCATACGCCGCAATGATCGTTGGCATTTTAGCCTGCAAAGCGATACTTTGTTGATAAGATGAAGATTCATCTGTTTCTTCTGCATTTGGGTCAAACACCCCTAAAAGTGAAATAGTCGATCTAAGAACACTCATCGGATGAAGATTTTGCCGTGTCTGGATTTTCAAACATGTCACTATTGTGTCTGAGATCGGCATGGCAGCAGCTAAATCCTGTTTAAACTTGAACAGTTCTTGAGCATTTGGCATCTTAAGATACCATAAAAGATAAATCACTTCTTCAAACTGAACATTTTCAGCAACCAGATCATCGATATTAAAACCAGCAAACAACAACTGATTTTCGACGATCGAACTAATCTTTGTTTCAGAAACCACGACACCATCTAAACCTCTATGGATCTCCATCCAAATCCCTCCTTATTTTAAAGCGGAATAAATCGCTTAATCCTGTAGAAAATTAGGAAATTGACTTTGAGGCGCTTTTCGTCTCACTGACAATTTATCTATTTTCCTAAGGATTGATTTATGTAGCTGGATAACAGTAAAAGCGAAACAAATCGTCTAATCCTGTAGAAAATTAGGAAATTGACTTTGAGGCGTTTTTTGCCTCACTGACAATTTGTCTATTTTCCTAAGGATTGATTTGTGCAGCTGGATAACGATAAAAGCGGAATAGGCTCGTCAAGCTCTGACAGAAAAATAGGAAAAATCGATTGAGACGCTTTTTGTCTCACTCTATTTTTATCTTTTTTCCGAAGAGCTAGCCTATGCAGCTGGATACAATAAATGATCAACACTTTCTTACAAAAATCTTGTACTGTTCATCATCAAATCAAATTCATTCTTTTACCACAGAACTAGCTATATATTTTTCAAGCCATTTGTTCCAACTTTTTACGAATGACCATCGGTAATATACCACCATGCTGATAGTACGTGATATCAACTGCAGAATCGAAACGCAATAACGTCTCAAATTCAATCGTTTCACCCGAATTTTTTTTCGCTGTGACCTTTACTGTATCTAAAATCCCTTTGGTTTCATCGATCTCGATATCGAATTGTTCAGTTCCTGTTAAACCTAAACTCTCCGCATCTTGACCTTTTAAAAATTGTAGCGGCAACACACCCATCATCACTAAATTCGAACGATGGATTCGCTCATAGCTTTTGGCGATCACAGCCTCTACACCCAATAACTGCACACCTTTTGCTGCCCAGTCTCTAGAAGAGCCCATTCCGTAATCATCTCCAGCTAAGATCACGAGCTTGGTTCCTTCCTGCTGATATTTCATCGCTGCATCATAAATCGGCATTGTCTCTCTTGTGGGATGGAATATGGTGTATCCGCCTTCTATCTCTGGTACTAACTGATTACGAATTCGAATATTGGCTAACGTTCCCCGCATCATTACTTCGTGATGACCTCTTCTTGCGCCATAAGAATTAAATGCGCGGATGTCAACACCTTGTTCAGTCAAATACTGTCCTGCCGGGCTATTTTTTTGAATACTTCCAGCTGGTGAAATGTGATCAGTTGTCACCGAGTCTCCAAATTTAGCTAAAACTGCTAGATTCTTTAATGGTTCTCGTACGGTTCTTTCCTGAGACATTCCTTCAAAATAAGGAGGATTCGCTATATATGTTGACGCTTGATCCCAAGCATACAAGGGCTCTGCAGTCGTTTGAATTTTATTCCATTCTTCATTGTCATTGAATACTCCTGCATATTCTTGTTTATATAATTCAGGAGTGACACACTGATCGATCAAATGCTGAACTTCTTCTCTAGAAGGCCATAAATCATTGAAATAGATTGGTATGCCATTTTTATCGATCCCTATTGGTTCATTAAACACATCAATAGCTACAGTTCCTGCTAATGCATATAGTACAACAAGCGGTGGTGATGCAAGATAGTTTGCTTTGACTAAAGGATGGATCCGTCCTTCAAAGTTACGATTCCCGCTTAATACTCCAGCAGTCAATAAGTCATTTTCTTTGATTACTTCTTCCACTTCTGGTTTTAATGCTCCTGAATTCCCTATACAGGTAGTACAGCCATAGCCGACAAGATGAAATCCTAATGTCTCTAAATAAGGGAGCAGCCCAGCTTTTTCAAGGTAAGCAGTCACAACTTTAGACCCTGGCGCCAATGACGTTTTTACATAATTAGGCACTGTCAATCCCAGTTCAGCAGCCTTTTTAGCAACCAAACCAGCGCTTAACATCACAAAAGGGTTAGATGTATTCGTACAGGAAGTAATCGCTGCAATCGCCAGCGCACCTGGTTTTAATTCGTGGTGTTCTCCTTCTAGATCTAAAGGAATAGATTGTTCTTGCTGCTCCTTGGACAGACCAAATCCTTGAAGTCCACTTGGTGCATTGATTGCTTCTTCAAAACTGTTTTTCATTTCTGTTAAGGGAATCAGATCTTGTGGTCGTTTTGGACCAGCTAAATTTGCTACTATCTTACTTAAGTCGATTTCGATCACTTTAGTGTAACTGGGCTCTTGATCAGTTGATGGCTCGTAAAATAGCTGATTTTCTTTTAAATAATGTTCTGCGACTTTTACGGCATGCTCTTCTCTTCCTGTCAAACGTAAATAACGAATCGTCTCGTCATCTACAGGAAAAAAGCCACAAGTAGCACCATATTCAGGTGCCATATTCGCAACAGTTGCTCGGTCTGCTAAACTCAAATTTACCAATCCGGGACCAAAGAATTCTACAAATTTACCAACGACTTTTTGTTCACGTAACACCTGTGTTACTTTTAAAGCTAAATCTGTCGCAGTCGCTCCTTGAGAAAGCTCATTGACAAACCGTACGCCGATAACCTCTGGAATCGGAAAATAAGAAGGTTCGCCTAACATACTCGCTTCGGCTTCGATACCGCCAACTCCCCAGCCTAAAACACCTAAAGCATTGACCATCGTCGTATGTGAATCTGTCCCAACAAGTGTATCAGGATATAAAAGAGTGGATCGATCCTCCATTTTCTTTTGAATCACGACAGAAGCAAGATACTCCACATTGACTTGATGAACGATCCCTGTTGCTGGTGGTACGACACGGTAGTTATCAAAAACTTTTTGCGCCCAGCTCAAAAAGCGATAACGCTCCTGATTGCGTTGAAATTCCATGCTCATATTAAGCTGCAAAGCTTGTTTTACACCTGCCACATCTACCTGGACAGAATGATCGATCACTAGATCAACAGGTACTTCTGGATTGATCGTAGTCGGATCACCGCCAAAATCTGCAATTGTTTTTCTTAATGAAGCAAGATCGACAACTGCTGGAACGCCAGTGAAATCTTGAAGAATCACACGTGCAGGTTTAAAAGGAACCTCTCCTACATTTTTTTCTTTTGCAGACCAATTTGCCAATTGATCGATATGTTGCTGAGTGATGCCTGTCCCATTTTTCTGCCGCAGTAAAGATTCTAATAATACCCGAATACTAAAAGGTAACTTTGAAACAAAAAGATTTTGTTCTGTTTCAAGTGACGCTAACTCATAGTAATGATATTTTTGGTTGTCATAGTAAAAAAATGTTTCTGCCGATCGTTGTTTAGAAATCAAAACCATCCCTCCTAAATTTGAGCGTTGCACAATACCTCTACTTTTAAACAAAGTAAAAACTCACACTTTTTATTAATCTTTGATTAGAAGTATTTATGCATTATCTAATTTTAGCTATTATAACGGCATTATAACGGAATGTAAACCCTTAAACAAATGAGAAAAGTTAGGTTAATTAACTTTATCATGTCAGATTTACGTAATATAAAAAGATGTGTAAAACCGCTAAAAATAGATGATCTCCTTTTATTACCCCTTTTAAAAATTAGCTATTTTACATGTTTTTCACATTTAATTTTAACCTTATATACATTTTATGTATCTCAGACATTTGTTTGGTTTAGTTTACATCATTTGGAATGTATTTCAGTAAGTCTTATGTATTTTTATCAATTTCATGTAAGATGAATTTTTTTTATTTTTGCAGTAAAAATAAGAGTGCATGACAAAACTAATGATCAGTTTTGTTTCGCACTCTAAAGCTTAATAAACGGCAGAAACAGAAGCAACTCCGAGAAATAACCAGGAGTTGCTTCTGTTTCAACTTCTAAATACAAGTATCCGTTCCATATATCAAAACCAAGCACTTCTGAGTCTTGCTGGATTTTTTAAATATCCAATGTCACAGTGACTTCTTGAATCGGAATATCATAAAAACGATCTTCTCTTCTACCTAAAAAGTCTTTTCCTTGTTGCGGGAATAAAGCATACATCAAGACATCTTCTGTTGATTTTGCATACTCCTTGATTTCTGCTTCATACGTCGACATCTCAGGTGTTAGTAAATCCGCAGGACGAACAGTAATAACTTCCTCGTCTCCAATGATCAATTTAGTCATTTCTTCAGAGATAGCTACAGGTGGTTTCCCATATAATCCTTTGACATAGTCTTTGATTTCTTTTGGTACTATTTTATAGCGTTCCCCACTAATAACATTCATCACCGCTTGCGTTCCCACCATTTGTGACAATGGCGTTACCAGTGGCGGATATCCAAGATCAGCTCGGACTTTCGGTACTTCTTTCAATACTTCCTCATATTTATCAACAAGTCCTTGCTCCGTTAACTGGCTCAACAAATTAGACAACATACCACCAGGTACTTTATAAAGTAATGTTTTAGGTTCCGTATCTTTGACCTTCGGATTTAAAAGACCTTCTTCTCTAAAGCTATCACGAATCGGATTAAAGTAATCTGCGATTTCTGCAACTTTATTCATATTTAAGTGTGTATCATAGCCTAGATTTTCTAAAGCCAAAGCCATAGATTCTGTTGCAGGTTGGCTAGTCCCTCCTGAGAAAGAGGAAATTGCTGTATCGATAATGTCTGCACCCGCTTCAACTGCTTTCAAGTACGTCATTTCAGCGATCCCGCTTGTCGCGTGTGTATGGACTTCTAAAGGCACTTGAATGTTGCTTTTGATTTCCGTCACTAAACGGTACGCATCATTTGGTGTTAGGATTCCTGCCATGTCTTTGATGCAAATTGAGTCCGCACCCATTTTTTCAAGTTCCGTCGTTAAATTCACAAAATAATCGATTGTATGAAACTCACTTGTCGTATAAGAAATTGCAGGTTGACAATGACCACCGTATTTCTTTGTGGCTTCAATCGATGTTTGCAGATTTCTAGTATCATTCAACGCGTCAAAAACGCGAATGATATCAATACCGTTCTCGATCGATTTTTGTACGAAAGCTTCAACGACATCATCTGCATAGTTTTTATAACCTAATAAATTTTGTCCTCTTAACAACATTTGTAATTTGGTATGTTTTACGGCCTTTCTAATTGCTCGTAATCGTTCCCACGGATCTTCGTTCAAGAAGCGGATACACGCATCAAAAGTCGCGCCGCCCCACATCTCTAGTGCATGAAAACCAGCCTCATCCAAAGTTTGGATAATTGGCAACATATCACTTGTTGGCATACGTGTAGCGATTTGACTTTGTTGTCCGTCACGCAGAACGGTTTCTGTAAAAAGTACTTCTTTTGTCATTTCATCTTTCCTTTCTCAATGAGTTGACTAATTGCTTGCTGCATTTCTTCTATACTATGACGTCGTTGGCGCCCGCAAATCTTTGCTTCATCCTCACAGATAAAACAACGACGCACGGGATACCCCAACTCTGTCCGACTAATAGAAAGTAGTTGTTGCTCTTTTGGATAAAGAACATCTAAGTCCAGCAAGCGACCATAAGGATGGCTCTCTTCCAAATCGATCAGTTGTTTTTTTATTACTTCAGGTGTCTCTCTAATGACTAAATAATATTCAGGTCCTGTTTTTACGTCACGGTATTTACGTGCAACTCTTTTTTCAGGAGGAATCAGCCGATCGATTGCTTCAATGACAGTTAAAAAAGTGGCTTTGAGTTGCTCATTCGTTTTTACAGGACCAGGAATATTCATGGTTGCGCTCAACAATGTTTCATGCGGATGCTTCCCTAAAAGTTCACGCTGAATCGATACACGTTTTTCCCTTGCATTCATCATATCGATCAGTTCAACTTCTTCACCTTGAAAATAGGCTCTACACATTTCTGACCACATCGATGATCGAACCGTCACGGTATTCAATCAAAGCAACGACTTTTTCTCCATATTGAATAGCTTCTGGACGATCAACGATACTGTATGCTTTTTCCTGCAGTTCTTTTATTGTAAATTTAGGCACATCAAGTCCTTCAAAATGCTTCATTAAATCTTCCCGTTCCGGATTGATAGCAATACCGATCTCTGTTACAACAACATCAATACTGCTGCCTGGTGTAACAACCGTGTTGACTTCCTCAACAATTGTTGGGATTCTGCCGCGGATCAACGGAGCAATGACTAAGCTCATTTTACAAGCAGCACTTGTATCTGAGTGTCCGCCAGATGCCCCGCGAATCACACCGTCAGAGCCGGTGATGACATTGACATTAAAATTCGTATCGATTTCAAGCGCTGAAAGAATCGCTGTATCAAGTTGATTGATCACAGATCCTTTACTTAATGGTGATGCGTACATGTTCGCATCGATCTCATAATGATTGTCATTAGCACCCAATGAGACTGCTGATGGATGATCGAAATCTTGGACATCAATGATTTTTTCTACTAATCCGTCTTCTAACAACTCGACCATCGCATTCGTGATACCGCCTAAAGCAAAGCTTGCAGTGATCCCATCTTTGATCATCGCTTCTTTTAAAAATCTAGATACGGCCAAAGCCGCTCCACCTGTTCCTGTTTGGAATGAAAAACCATTTTTATAATAAGGTGAGTGAGTGATCACTTTAGCTGCATACTCTGCAATCAAAAGTTCTTTAGGATTCTTAGTAAAACGAGTAGCTCCTTTAGCGATCCCAGCTGGATCACCGATCGCATCAACTTCAACAACAAAATCGACATCTGTTTGCGGAATACTGATCGGTGTATTCGGATATGGCATCAAGCTATCTGTAATAATCACTACTTGATCAGCATACTTCGCATCGATCATTGCGTAGCCTAAAGAACCACAAGTTGCTTTTCCTTTTGTTCCATTGACATTGCCATAAGCATCCGAGCTTGGTGCTCCTAAAAAAGCAACATCGATGTGAATGTCTCCTGTAGCAATTGCGCGGGCTCTGCCACCATGAGAGCGAATAACAACTGGATTTTCCATAATACCTTCTGAAATCGCTGCTCCGACTTTATCACGTAGACCGCTTGAGGTGATATTTGTAACGACTCCATTTTTAATATGCTCGATCAATGGTTCATGAACATTGGCGATAGAGCTTGGGGCGATCGATAAGTTCTTGATTCCCATTGCTGCGATTTCCTCTAAAACCATATTCATGACAAAATCACCTTCGCGGAAATGGTGATGGAATGAGATCGTCATTCCGTCTTTTAGTCCTGTTTTTTCAATCGCTTCTCTTAAGCTCCCCAATAATTTTGTATCACGTGGTCTAACCGGCTGGATCGTTCGGCTTGATTCTTTATATTCATGGATATTCGTGAACTCACCGGAAAACACGCCATAATTTTCAGCATAATTATCTGGAATTTCTTTGCCTACATTATTTTTCATTCTAGACTTCCTCCTCAGAAATCAATTTTGCTGCGATCGCTAAAGCAATGACACGTTCTGCTCGTTCAACGATCGGTTTGTCGACCATTTTTCCGTTGACTGAGATAACGCCAGAACCTTTTGCTTCGGCTTCGCGGATTCCCCAGATCACTTCTTTTGCTTGTTGAATCTCTTTAGCAGTTGGCTCATAAACACTATTTACTAAAGGAATTTGACGAGGATTGATCACTGATTTTCCATCAAAGCCTAGTTGTTTGATCTGCTCAACCTCAGCTAAGAAGCCTTCTGTATTATCGACATCTGAGTAAACCGTATCGATTGCAGCGATTCCTGCAGCTCTAGCCGAATGTAAAATAAAGCTGCGGGCAAAAAAGAGCTCTTGTCCATTAGGATAGCGGTGTGTTTTCATATTCGTCACATAATCTTCTGCACCTAATGCGATACCGATCAGCCGTTCGCTAGCCTTAGCTATTTCACGCGCATTCAGCACACCTTCCGCTGATTCGATCGCTGCCATCATTTTCGTCGTACCCACTTCGATCGTATATTTCTTTTCCATTTCAGTGATAACGTTATCTACATCTACGATATCTTGAGCCGTTTCTGTTTTAGGTAAACGAATGACATCTACGCCAGCTAAAACCATCGCCTCGATATCCTGATGCCCAACTGTATCTAATCCATTGATTCGAACCACTGTTTCCACCATTGAATAATCAAATGTTCGTAAAGCATTGTAGACAAGCAGGCGTGCACTGTCTTTTTCTTTTAACGAAACAGCATCTTCCAAATCAAACATCACAGAGTCTGCGCCGTATAATGTTGCATCCCGCAACATCGATGCGTTCGCCCCAGGTACAAACATCATTGTTCTTCTTAAGCGTTCCATGAGTGAATCACCTGCCAATCAATCGTTTCTTCATTAGCAGCTCGGTATACGGCTGCGACTGTTCTTGCTTGAATCGTACAGTCCAATGCACCTTTATCAATTGCTTGAACCTTTGCGTCAGTGACGGATAAATTAGTCAAGGTTTCCTGTATTTTTTCACGAATTTGACGGCCAAATTGTTTTTCGACACTGCTGTCCAGTTCAATTAGAATTCCGTTTCCACTATTTTTTCCAATTGTAATCATGATATCGCTTGATTCAGTTGTTCCAGCAGATGCGTTTTGTTTGATTTCCAAAGTGTACACCTCATTACTTATTATTTTGTTTGGTTATTGCTTCAAAAGTTGTAGGCGGAACAAGTGCCTTGATCGCTGCATAATTTTTCTCATCCATTAAAGCACGAACTCTAGAGGCACTGATCACTTCTTCACCACTTTTTTTTCTTGGTAAAATAACTAGCTTTAGTGCAGATCCGAAGGTCTTTTTCATCGCCTGATTATAAATTTCTGTTACTTCAGAAAATGGCTCTTCTCCAACAAATCTAGTAGAAATCGACAGAGCAGAAGCAATTTTTTCTTTAAATAGCGTGGCATCCAAAACAGCCTGTACTTGTGCAATACTAGCTTTTGCCTGATCCTTCAAAAAATAAGATGGAAAGGTCGCACTGGATACCATGTACTCTCGCGTCGGTAAAACAACAACATTTTCTAAATGCTTCGTTCCTTTTTTTACAAGTTCAAAACGTGTTTTTGCATCAAACAGCGAACGTTCCTCAGACAAAACAAACAGATAAACCGTTTCTACACTTTTAGCAGCTTCTGTAACTAAATATAAATGACCATTTGTAAATGGATTGGCATTCATTACGATTGCTGCATTATTCTTTGTCTTTCGTTGCTGCTTTTTGAGCTCCGTCAAATAGTCATTAAAATCTGGAAAGCCTTGCTCCATAAAAACTAGATCTGACGTTGCCGCGATTTCAGTAAATCCTAAAGAATGAAACAATTGACTCGTTTTTGGCTTTGTATATAAAAAATAATGTTGATAGCCGATATCCCGCAGTCGCTCTCGTAACGCCTGAACAATCTGAGTAAGCAGGTTTTCATTTTGATAAGAAGCGTCAATCGCCACACATTTTAAAATATTCCTAAAAATCGATCCTGTTCCAATCAGTTTTTCCTGATCGTAGATACCAATCGTATAATCCAACTGCTCATCAGGAAATAGTCCGGCAGTTATCAAAAAATCTGACCACTGCTGTTTGCCTAATGGATCTCGATCAAGCCAAATTCTTCTGATAGTCATTATTCATCACTTCCTACTTTTTTGGCGGAAATAATTTATTCAACATCGAAGACGCAAAGTAAATCACAAAAATGACAACAAACACGCCGCCCCAACCAAAAATCAGTAGCTCTAATGATTTTAGTAAATCAGCTGACATAAACAAACTCCTCTCCCTTTTTTCTATAAACCACTACGCAAGCAATGCTAATAATAAGCCGCCAGCGATAACAGACGCAATTTGCCCAGATACATTTGCACCTGCTGCATGCATTAAAATAAAGTTCTGAGGATCTTCATCTGTTGCCATTTTTTGAATCACACGACTTGACATTGGAAATGCTGAAATACCAGCGGCACCGATCATTGGATTGATTTTTTCTTTTCTAAACAGATTCAATAATTTTGCAAATAAAACACCGCCAACTGAATCCATCACAAAGGCCACTAAGCCAAGACCAATAACCATCAAGGTATCAACTTGTAAGAATTCCTCGTACTGCATTTTCACTGAAATCGCCAGTCCCAATACAATACTGATGATATTTACCAGCTCATTTTGCGCTGTAACAGATAAACGATCTAAAACGCCACATTCACGTAGTAAATTACCGAACATCAAGAACCCAACTAGTGGTAGAGAAACTGGTGCTACTAAACCAGCGACGATCGTAATCACGATTGGGAATAAAATTTTCGCTGTCTGCGATACTTCACCAGCACGGTAAGTCATACGAATTTTACGTTCCTTTTTCGTTGTAACAGCTTTAATCGCTACAGGTTGAATGATTGGAACCAAGGCCATATATGAATAAGCAGCTACCATGATCGCGCCCATATATTTTGAATTCAATGTATTCGCAACAAAGATAGATGTTGGCCCATCTGCTGCTCCGATGATTCCAATAGAAGCGGCATCATTTAAATCAAACCCTAATAGTACTGCAGCAATGATTGTAAAGAAAATCCCAAATTGAGCGGCTGCACCGAACAATAATAAAAATGGATTTTGTAATAATGGTCCGAAATCGATCATAGCGCCTATTCCGATAAATAGTAACAATGGAAATAATTCCGTTGAAATCCCCATATCAAACAACACTTGAAATGGACCAGCTTCGCCACCAGCACTTAATACCCCTGTGTTGGGAAAGTTAACTAACATCGTTCCTAATCCCATTGGTACTAGCAAGGTAGGTTCGTACTCTTTTTTGATCCCTAAGTACATCAAGATGCCTCCGATCAGCATCATGACAATACGACCAGGTTCCTGTCCCATCCCTACTACACCTTCAATTAATGTTTCCACAAACGTCACTTCCTCTTTTAAAATTAAACTCTTTTTTCTCTATTTATTTGATTGTAATCAATGGCTCTCCTGGGTTGACCATATCGCCTTGTTGAACGTGGATACCTGTGACTGTACCAGCTTTTCCAGCAACGATTTCGTTTTCCATTTTCATTGCTTCAAGAATCATCAGCGGTTGATTTTCCTGTACAGTATCTCCAACATTCACCAAAATTTTTAAGATCGTTCCCGGCATAGGTGATGGCATTGCATCACTGCCAGCTGGTGAACTTGTTGTTGGTGCAGTTTGCTCAGCAGGTGCGGGTGCAGGTGTTGGTGTTGCTTCTGCTACAGGCGCAGCAGCCGGAGCTGTTGGTGCAGCAACTGGCGCTTGTGGCACTCCACCAATTTCTTCCATTTCAACTAAATACTCTTTTCCATCAATAGAAATTTTAAACTTACGTAACATGTAAACTCCTCCTAATTAAATAAATGATCAACACTTTCTAACGAAAGTCTTGTACTGTTCATCATCAGCTCAATTTCTTTCGCTGTGATTCCCAGCAAAAGTGGAACAGGCTCGTTCAGCCTTGAATATAAACCTATTTTTCAAACATCCACATCAGCACAACTATTTTTTCTCTTGAATCGATCGAACAACAAATTGACTCTCTGGTTGGTCTGCTGAGGCAATACTAGAAGCAATCACTGAAACAAGTTCTGCCTCCGGATTTCTTTTCATGATGCGTTTGATCGTAAAACTACTATCTGGCTGATCACCAGCTGCAATAGCAGTAGCGATGACTGAAATGCGTTCATATTCTTCACGTTCAACAGGAATATACCCCGCTATTTTTTTCCATTCAGAATCTTCTTCAATCGGTTGAATCTGATTATGCTCTGTTTTTATTTCCTCACTTTCTTTAGTAAAAAGACGGCTAAATAACCCCATGGATTCACATCCTTTCTGCTTATGATTTCATTATAGGTAAAATCTTCGACAAAAAAACAATATCAGTGTTTTCAAATTGTTCTTTTGTTGTTTCTTAGTAGACATTTCCGTACAAACTTACAGGAAACATTGATATATAAGCGTTTCCAAGCATTTAATATTTTATTAACATCTTATTAACATCTCTTTAAGAAACCGTTATCATTCCTGTTTTTTTGGTGTTCTTTTTCTCCTTGCCAACTATTTATCTCAACAGACTTGCTTTACACTAAGCTTGTTAAACGAAACAAGAAAGGGTTTTCATAATCAGTTATATTGTTATCTTATTTCAATTGCTATTCTAATTCTCTGATTGTTTCAGACAACAATTTTATTATCAAAGGAGAGAGAAAAAATGTTACTTACTGTTTTGTCTTACGTCATGATCATCGTCTTTATGTTTGTGATCATGAAAAAGAAAATGTCACCGTTTACAGCACTAGTTTTGATTCCACTGATCTTTGCACTGATCGCCATCTTCACTGGTGTTTCAAACAAGGGATCCATCGGAGACTTTGTAATGGAAGGAATCAAGACAACTTCTACTACAGGTATTATGCTCTTGTTCGCGATTCTTTATTTTTCAATCATGCTGGATGCCGGTCTATTTGATCCGATCACCAAAAAGATGATCCACATTGCCAAAGGTGATCCAATGAAAGTATTGATCGCAACCGCGGTTGTTGCTGCTGCTGTTTCTCTTAACGGAGACGGAACAACGACTACATTGATTTGCTGTTCAGCTTTTATTCCTATTTATAAAAAACTGGACATGAAATTGATGAATTTGGGTGTTTTGGTTATTTTACAAAATACGATCATGAATTTACTACCATGGGGCGGACCTACTGCTCGTGCAATGAGTGTTTTAAATGTTGGAGCAGAAATTTTAGCTTATCTGATTCCTGGTATGATCATTGCTCTTTTATATGTCATCTTCATCGTTGCTCCTTCAATGGGTCGAAAAGAACGTGCCCGCTTAGGTGTCAAACAGCTAACAGATGCTGAAATCGATGAAATGACAACTGTAACAGATGAAGAAACATTAGCGATTCGTCGTCCAAAAAATTGGCTATTCAATGCTATTATGACAATTGGCTTGATTGCTTTATTAGTAACAGATTCATTTGTTGGACTTGGTTTACCACCGTTATTCTTATTCTTGACCGGTACGGTTATTGCTTTGATGGTCAACTATCCTGTTTTAAAAGATCAGTCATCACGGATCGGTGCTAACGGCGGAGATGCTGTTCAAGTAGTTATATTAGTCTTTGCAGCTGGCGTCTTCATGGGCTTGTTCCAAGGAACTGGTATGGCAGATGCTTTAGCTCAAAGTTTCACAAAAATTATTCCGGATCAATTAGCTGGCTTCTGGGGCTTAGTGATCGCTTTGATTTCAGCACCAGGTACATTCTTTATTTCAAATGATGGTTTTTACTTCGGCGTACTGCCTGTGTTAGCAGAAGCTGGACGTGCGTACGGATTTACAGATATGCAAATGGCATTAGCATCATTGATGGGACAAGCGTTCCACTTATTGAGTCCATTGGTTGCCTTCATTTACTTGTTGCTTCGTTTAACTGGTTTAGATATGGGACAATGGCAAAAAGAAGCAGCGAAATGGGCATTGGGAATTTTCATTATCTTTGTTGTAACAATTGTTCTAACTGGACATATGCCGTTATACATTCCTCAGTAAGGACACTGCATGCACAAAACTTTCTTAGATTTCTTAGCACTTTTTAAGGAATCTAAAGGAAAAGAAGTGTATATTTTTCCTACTATATCAGCAAAAGGAGTACTGGAAAATGAGTACAATATCAGAGGCTGTCGGAAAAAATCTAGATTTAAGTCTTAATGAGCCGCTAAAAGAGTTGGTTTACAAAGCATTTCGCAAAACAATCATTTTAGGAGAAATTCAAGCTGGACAGCGGATCAACGAAAAAGAATTTTCAGAAGTCATGAATATCAGCCGCACACCGATCCGCTATGCTCTGCAAAAACTGGTTGAAGAAGATTTAGTCGATCATGTTCCCGGTGTTGGTATCATCGTTAAAGGAATATCTATCAATGATGCACATGAAATTTATGCCATCAGAAAATCATTAGATGTATTAGCTACCTTGACTGCGATGAACGAAATGAATGAAGCGGACTTTGAAGAGCTGAGAGAATTGTTAGAGGAAACTGAACGGTTGAATGAAGCAAATGAAATCGATCAAGTGCTGCAAAAATTTTCAGACTTCAATGAATTGATCTATGAAAAAAGCCAAATGCGCCGACTCAAATCGATCGTAATGAAACTTAGAGAATATTTGATCTATTTCCGCGACATCTCTATTCGCTCAAAAGAACGTCGGGATAAAGCTTTGAAAGAACATTGGCTGATTTACTATTGTATGCTGAATCAAGAAAAAGAGCAGTTGGAATTGCTGATCACGGAGCACCTAACCTATTCACAGTCCTTTATCATCAAAGAAATGGAAAAACATTTAAATGACTCAGATAACTAATCAGGAACTCCTCAAAAAAATTAGTAATTTCGCTTTACAGTCTTTGCTTTTTGAAGCTGCTTTATATCCTAAGCCTGGCCTAGTTGATCCTATCAGTTCTGGGGCTCATAAGGATATGGATTACGGAACTTTTCTTGACAGCAGCCGAGCTCTGGCACCCTTTTTCACTGATTATCTTGAACTAGGTCTAACACATCATGGAACACCTGAAGCTTTGTTTCAAAAGGTTCGTTCCACCGGTCAGTTGGCCGAAAAAGAGATGCTCAAAAAAACCGAAGGAGTCAATACTCATAAAGGAGCTAATTTTTCTTTCGCATTGATTTTAGCCAGTATTGGAAAGCTGCTTCAAAAGGAACAACTGTCGCTCCCTTTTTCCGAAGCTGATACCAAAGCTATTTTTGACTATACGAAACAAATGACAAATAAACTTGTTGCTCAAGATTTTTCAAACCTAACAAAGAAAAAGGAACTGACGAATGGTGAAAAATTATACCTCGATCATGGTTTTACCGGTATAAGAGGCGAAGCGGCTGCTGGCTATCCTTCACTTCAGGAAACTGCTTTGCCCTTCTTGAGACAAAGGCAGTCGCTAAATGATAGAAAAACATTTCTGCTTTTACTCTTGTCTTTAATGGCAAGTGTCGAGGATTCTAACTTGATCAACCGCGGAGGGATCGATGCCTGGCAGCAGGTCAAAAAAATGGCCGCACAACAGGCACGATCTCTTTCAGAAGACTCTTCTATTGGTGAATTGGAGCGTAAGCTGGTCGTCTTTGATCAAGCATTGATCCGTGATCATCTGAGTCCGGGAGGCTCTGCTGATTTACTTGCATTAAGCTACTTTTTTGGTCAGATGGAAGGACTTGTTTAAGCGTTAATTAGAGGCTAAGAAAAAAAGCAGACACTAAAAAAATAAAGCAGCATTCACAAAAATGAACGAATCACTTTTGTGAATGCTGCTTTATTCTCAAGAGTCAAAAGCTTTTGTCTCAGCCTCTTTTCCTTCTGGATTGAATAGATAACCGATACCCCACACAGTTTGGAGATACTTCGGCTTTTTAGGATCATCTTCAATTTTATTGCGTAAATAGTTAATATACACCGTGATCAAGTTCTTATCGATTTCACCATCATTCCATACATTAGCATAGATCTGCTCCTTACTGAACACTTGCTGGGGATTTTCCATAAAGAACAAAATCATCATGATCTCCTTAGAGGTCATATTGACTACTTCACCATTTTTACTAAACTGATATTGATGTTTATTGAAGGAAAAAATACCTTCCGTCAACGTTGCTTCTTCACTATGTTCTCTTAGCGTCAGTAATTGCTCCGTTCGATTCAATGTGCTAATAACTTGAGCTCTCAACACATTTGGTGCAAACGGCTTTGAAAGGTAGACATCGCCTCCAGATTCTAAGCCGCTGATAATATCTTGTTCGCTTTTCTTCCCGCTGACAAAAATGATCGGTGTCAACGGTTGATGCTCTCGAATCAATTGAGCTAAATGATAACCATCATTTTCGTGCTCCAAACTAACATCTAAAAGAAACAACTGGAAATCGACCCGCTTCATGATCTCGATAGTTTTTTCGATCGTATCACTTTGATAAACCAGTAATCCCGTCGACTGTAGTGATTTCCAGATCAAACGGCGAATTGCCGAATCATCATCGACCACTAAGATTTTTTCGTTTCGCACGATATACACCCCATTGTTCATTTTACATACCTATACAATAGCCGAATTGTCTTCAAATTTCAACTTGAACTTGTTATGATATGAACATACTATGAAAGGAGTTATCCAAATGAAACGTACAAATAAGATCGTGAACCTTATGATCATAGCAATGACGCTTTTTATCATCGTCTCCGTATTCTTTGCGATCCGCGGCTTCTCAGTCATTCGTAAAACAACGACTGCCAGCGGCCAAGATTTTCTTTTACAATCAACTGAGTATGTCGGCAAAGTGATCCAGCTCTCTATGAAAAACCGTCATCAAGCATTGAACTATTTGGCTATTGACGGAAATTTAAAAAATAGTGATGATCCTGCCGCCTATTTAAAAAGCAGCCAATCCACCCTCACGACGTTTTTTGATTCATTGAACGGAGAAGCCGATGCTCTTTTTTACATTGATCCTAACGGAACACCGATTTACGCCTTTCATTGGGACTCAGAAAAAAAGACTGTAACGATCGCAGATACTCAAACTATTCAACCTTATATCAATCATGATTTATCTCTGAGACAGTTGTTAGATAAGCCAACAGCGCAAAATAGTGCTTCTTATTTTATTGATAAAAAAGCGTATCTTAATTTTTATCAGGAAATTAAAACGGCAGATGACAAAATCGACGGTTATCTGATTTTACCGCTGCATTTACAAACATTCTATCAGAATTTTCTACAAGATTTTGAACTAGATTACAAAGGTTATCCGATGATCAAAGATCAGTCGATGACAGTCGTTATGCATCCTGTTGCCGAGCAGGTTGGTTTGGATATCGTCACAGACCGTGAAAAAATTTATCCTGATCTTGACTACTCTGACTTAAAAAAATTAGAAAAATACCAACTAAGTCATTCTTCTGGAAAATTGACCTATAAATCTTATTGGTGGGATGAAGACGTTCCTAAAGAAGTTTTGAAAATCAGCGCATTTGAGTGGATCGATGTCGGCTTAGCTCATTGGGTCGTCGCAATCAATGCTGATTATAATGAACGAAACGATGATATCATCAATTTTGTCATCATGCTCTCCTTGCTTTTAGTCGTCCTGCTTTTACTTGTGGGTATCTTTTCTCTATTTATTCATAATTTTAGAAAAAAAGAACGCATCGAAGAAGAAAACAAACAGCTGATCGAAAAGCAGCAGCAGCAAAAATTACAGCATCAATTAGAATTAGAGCTTTATCAGCGGAATAAGATGGAAACAGTCGGTTTACTGACGACTTCTATTGTTCATGACATGAATAATTTCTTGACACCGATCATTGGAAATACGCAACTACTTTTAGAAGAATATTCAGATGATCCGGTACTAGAAGAAGATTTAGAAGATATTCTCCATTCTGCACAAAAAGGCCAACAATTGTCGGCCAATGTCCTGCGCTTTTCTAAAACACAACAAAGCGTACAAGAGTGGCTGGATGTTTCTGCTGCGATCGGTGTTGCGACACATTTGATCAAAGAGATCATCCCTAAAAATGTTCAATTATCGATCTCGATCCAAGAAAATCTTGGTACAGCTAAATTTGAAGAAATCGATGTCCAAAATCTGATCTATAACTTGATCACAAATGCATACCAAGCGACCAAAGAGCAGTCAACGATCCCTAAAATCCAGGTCACTGTTGCTCCAACGCCTAAAAAAGTTGCAGAAGAAATCAAGAAAGACAATATACGAATTCAATCAGAAGAACATTTCGTCACTCTGGAAATTACTGATAATGGTCCAGGAATTCCTTCTGACATTAGAGAAAAAATCTTCGAACCGTTCTTCACGACAAAATCTGCTGATGAAGGAACAGGTCTTGGTTTATTCGCAGTAGCTTCTATCATCGCCAAATATGAATGGTACTTGGATGTTCAGTCAGAAACAAATCAAGGAACAACTTTTTTGATCATTCTTCCTGTCCGTCCACCACAATAAAAACTATTTTTATCGCTAAAACGTTGGATCAGTTTCTTTATGCAGCTGATTCAACGTTTTTTAGTATTGTTTTTACCTGATTTTCGTTATACTAAAGAAGATATCAGTTATTAAAGGAGTTTTTATTATGGGGACTTATTTTACGATCATACTTGGCCTGATTTATTTGATTGGCGTATTCATTATTCCAAAATGGCGCAAAAACAAAGTAGACAAAGACTGGAAGTTTTTTGAAGTCCTTTGGTTTTCAATTTGTTTCATTTGTTACGTCATCTTTTTAGAGGCCCAACTACATTCTTTTTATTTTTTGATTCCATCGCTCTTTCTTACGATCTTTCTATTTAGTTACTTCAAAGAAAAGCGACGTTTGGTCAATGGATTGTTGTTCAATTTATTTTTAGTCGTTGGGATGAGCTACTTAGGGTTCTTAGTTCTCCGAACAATTAATCCACTACTAGTTGTCATGGCGGTAGTTACCTGGGTCTTTCTATTTTTACTATTGTTGATCGGGCTGTACGCATTGCTTGTCTTTTTATATTGGAATGCGATCATAGTCATGAAAAAAGAGGGTCGGTCGCTGGCAAATCTGCTGACTTTACTACTAGCTATCGGCCTGACTGTTTTCTTGATCTTTAGTTACTTCTCTACAAGTATTTTACCGCAATGGGCAGTCACCTTATTTGGTATTTTACCAGCTATATTGCTCTATTTTTCAGTTGTTTTTTACAACTTTTTAACGATTTCGGTCATCTATCAATTTAATCAACCTAGGTATAATCAAGATTTTATCATCGTACTTGGTTCTGGCTTGATCGATGGGAAAACAGTGCCTCCTCTTTTAGGAAATCGGATCAATAAAGCGATTCAATTTTACCAAGCTCAAAAGGCAGCAACACAACGGGCACCTAAAATCATCATGTCTGGTGGAAAAGGAGATGATGAGCATTTGGCTGAAGGAGCTGCCATGAAGGCTTATGCTTTAGAAAAAGGAATACCAGAACAAGACATTCTCGTTGAAGCAAATTCTAAAAATACTTTGGAAAATATGAAATTTTCTAAAGAAATCATCGAGCAGTCTGTCGGTTCGGCCGCCTATCAAGCGATTTTTACAACGAATAATTTTCATTTATTCCGTGCAGGTATGTTTGCTAAAATGGCTAACCTAAAGGCGAATGGTGTCGGTGCTAAAACAGCCTTCTATTTTTTACCTAATGCCTTTTTACGAGAATTTATCGCAATCGTTGTCATGAGAAAACGTCGGCATATGATTATTTGCGGATTGATTGTATTGGCGATGATCGCATTGACTCTATTTGATTATTTTTATGTAGGCCCTGTTTCTTAAAACTAGACTAAAACAAGGCTAAAGAAAAAAGCAGCTCCGAGAATCCGAAGGAGCTGCTTTTTTCTTGTGTTTATTCGCTCGCGTTTTCAACTGATCTCTACATGTCTGATTTCATCGTATCCAACTTTTTGATCAGAAATGTAGATGCCCAGTTCATCATGTCCTTTTATCAACCCTTTAATGTCTTCACCATAGTTTCCTTCACTGTCTAATTCTTCTTTTTGAATAGCTACAAGAAGCTGCTCTTGAAAAGCTTTAGCTAATATAGCATCAATTTCGATCCAGCTCATTTGTACTTTTTGTTCGGGTGGTCGTTTGTTTTGTTCTTTAGCAATAATTGCTGTGTGCTCAGATAAATAAAAGCCTGCCCACTTCTTCATTTTTCGATCTTGGTATTGTTCAAAATAATAATCTCTTTCCTTGCTCATTCTAATCCCTCCAATCCTCCAGCGTGACCGCCAACCAATGACGCTCTAGAAATTGCTGTACCACCTTTTGTCATTGAACTTGCATGAACTAAAGAAACATAGCCAAAGCGTTGACGGATATCATCGATCACATGATCCAGCTCCAACTCTTTTAACTGCTCTGTTGGTTCGTGAAATAAATCCAGTTGAACATAAGTATTGTAGTTTAGTTTGGAATAAGTGATTCCAATATGTCGTATTTCCTCGCCTCTCCAATGCTGTCTGAAAAGCATCAAACAGTATTCAGTCAAAAGCTTACTACTATTGGTCAATGGTACTTTCATTTGTCTAGAGAATCCAGTATGAGGCTGCCTGGTTCCTCTAGAGGCACCGACAGATAGATGGACACATTCAGTTTGGCAATGTGCTTTTCTAAGCCTCGCTGCAACTTGATCGGCCATTTCACGAATCACCACCTCGATTTCTTCCTGTTTCAAGTAATCCCGCATCAAAATTTGAGAATTATTAAATGATCGTTCTTCTGGTATGTATTTTTCAGAGAGGCGGCTGCGGTCGATTCCATGCGCATGCGCGTAAAGCTGTTCACCAATGATCCCCAAATGCCTTTTTAGCTTATTGATATCTGTGTGAGCAAGCTCATAGACTGAACGAATACCCAAATTATTCAAGCGTTTTTCCAGCCGATGACCTATTCCCCACATTTCTGTCATTGGCTCGATCGTCCAAACTTTCTTACGAACATCTTCATAATGCCATTCAGCTAACCGCTCATTAGTATGTTTCGCTTCGATATCCATGGCCAATTTGGCCAACAACGGATTATCTCCAATTCCAATCGTGATGTAAAGCCCGGTTTCTTTTTTGACTCGTTTTTGAATGGCTCTTGCTAATTCGACCGGCGATTGGCCAAATAATTTCCAACTAGCAGTTACATCTAAAAAAGATTCGTCGATCGAGTAGATATGCAAATCTTCATCTGCTACATATTCAGAATAAATCTCATTGATTTTCATATTTTCCTTGATGTATTCATTCATTCTAGGAGGAACAATTTCAAGCGCAGGATGATTGGGAACATCGTATTTTCTCGTTACGTTTGTAATTCCTAAGACCTCTTTCGCTTTTGGAGAAGAAGCTAGTACTAAGCCCCCAGAATTTTCAGCATGACTCATCACTACGAGCATTTTTTCAAGAGGATCATACCCACGCGCAACACATTCCACAGAAGCATAAAATGACTTGACATCTATACAAAAAATCGTTCTTCGAGGTTCTTTTTCATACTCAAAAAACATTATGATCCACTCCTTGTTTCAGCTCATCCTCTTTAGTTGACAGATTCCTTTTAGTAAATAATCGGCTGCAATTTTGTCTTTCCTTTACCTTTTTTCTATAAGTCAGTGTCAGAATAGTCTTTAAAATAATTCAATTGCCATTTTTGTGTACTCTGAGCTGCTCGATTTAATCCTGAACACCAAGGCGGATAAAACCGCATAGCCATCTTTCCAACCTGATCTTTCGTTGATAAAATTTGCTTTTCAACTGCCGCATCTTTAGGGATGATAAATAGTCCTTTTTTATTAGAATCGCGTATGACGATCACTAATTTTTCTGGGCTATTTTTAGCTTGAAAAGGTCTGTTTTTTTGTGTTTCATCCTTTTCCCAAAAGGCAACAAAATACCCAGATTTCTTAGGTGTCTTTTTTCCTAATCTACTTCTGATCCTGATATTTGGCTCACTAATAGTAAATACTGCTCCTTCATATTCCTCATTCTGTTCTTCGTGATCACATCGTTCAAAATGGGCAAATTCTCTTTTTAAAATATCCATTGACTGCATGACGGCATCTTTCTCCTATTTAAATTGTACTACCAAACCAATTATACGAACGTACGTTCTTTTTGTAAAGGGGAACGATTCTTTAAATTTACTAACCTTATTATTTTTTTCAAATTATCGATAAAATTGCTATCTTAAAAAGAAAAAAAGCTTTATAGTTATCTTACAAAGTAGTTGCTTAAGGAGTGAAGTGTGTGTCTTTTTATGAAAAATTTGTTCAAAATATCCGTTTAAGACGTTTTTTTGTTTTAGCAGTCGTTATTTTTATTTTATTTTTAGCTAGAAGTATGATCACAATGATTTTGTTGACATTTATTTTTACTTTTTTAGCGCTTCACCTAGTGAAATGTATACAGCATTTTCTTAAAATACCATCGCTTATTCTGGTTTTGATCATCTATTCTTTGATTGTTTTTTTCGTTTATCTGATAATAACCAACTATGTGCCAATCTTAGCGAAACAAACGGTTCAAATGTACAATTCTGTTGTTCATTTTTATCAAAATCCTGATAATAATGATAATCAGTTGCTTATGATCATCGATGATTATCTGGAAAAGTCAAACCTTACTGCACAGATCCAAAATGGTGCTAGTATGCTCTTACGTTATGTTCAGGATATTGGTTCACTTGGACTGTCCGTCGTTCTTTCTTTTATCTTGAGTTTCTTTTTCATGATCGAAAAAAAACAGATGGCTGATTTTTCTAAATTATTTCTTAAAAGTGATTTTGATTGGTTCTTTCAGGACATTTACTATTTTGCAGATAAGTTCGTCAATACCTTTGGTGTGGTAATGGAAGCTCAATTCTTTATTGCCGTCGTCAATACTGTCATTACGACGATTTGTTTGGCACTGATCGGATTTTCTCAGCTTCCTAGTTTGGCGATCATGATCTTTATTTTAAGTCTGATTCCTGTAGCAGGTGTGATCGTTTCTTGTATTCCCTTGAGCTTTATCGCCTATTCTCAAGGCGGGATCAATGATGTGATTTATATTTTAGCAGTCATTCTTATCGTCCATCTATTTGAATCTTATGTCTTAAATCCAAAATTCATGTCCAGTAAAACTGATTTGCCGATTTTTTATACATTTGTCATCTTATTGATCAGTGAACGGCTTTTTGGTGTTTGGGGACTGATTGTTGGTATTCCGATTTTTACTTTCTTTTTAGATATCTTAAAGGTCAAATCGATCCATTCAGCGAACGAACAACTAGACGATTCTATATAAAAAGGGTCTGGGACAAAACTCTGTGAGTCAAATCCTAGACACCTGGAATCCGGATAAACGGTGAGATCAGAAGCAATCCCACTACGTTGCACTCCGATCTCATCAAATGCTAAGGGCTAAAGCCCTAAGCTTTGAAGGTCGGAAATAAGAAAGAATTCACAAAAATTTGGAAAATAATTTTCGTGAATTCTTTCTTATTTCTCGGGATTAGACACTTCTGTCTCAACCTCTTTTGTGGCTTTAGCAGGTTTTTGTACTTGGAAAATCAGTCAGGAAGCAAAGACTAATTGATTTCGGACTAAATAACTAGCTTGTTTCAGCTACCTGTCCAATATCCCAATACACTGCCATATATAAGGAAAATCGATCCCTTTGCTTCCTCTGAAGCGAAAACTAGACTGTTCCTTTTCAAGAACGCTAGCTGAACCACCCTTTTTATTGTAAAATAAACTCTTTAGACAACTTTTCTTTATTACTGAATAATTTCGTTGCCTCTACAGAAACAGGCGCACTTAAATCACTTAACTTATAAGGTACTTTTAAATTCAATGTTGCTCCCGGCTGAATTTCTGTCATGGAATCTACATATCCCTCTTCAGCCATGATTGCCAATTGCAATGCCGCGCCATTTTGGAAAGCTTTCGTCGTGATCGAGGTTAAAAACATTGCATTTGTATCGCTATTATTCGTAAATTCATACTCCACGACACCAACATCTGCGCCACTGTAATCTTTAGCAAAAGTAAATTCCTTGATTGCTACGTGATAATCACCTAAATCACCAGCATCCGTCACTGCAGGAGCTTCTGACTCTTTGTTTTTGACAACCGTACTTGTCGTTTCTTCTTTTTTTGCAGGCGTCTCTTTTTTTTCATCAGAGCCCATATTGACTAACACTCCACCCACAACTAATACACCAATACCTATCAAAACGATTTTCTTCATGCTCATGCTTTTTGTCTCCTTTGTTATTTAGTCCGTTGATACATCTTGTATCATACGGAATAACCAAAAGAAAATCTTATGCATCGAGCATAGTTAAAAAATAATTTATTGTGTTTTCAGCATATTTACAGCGACTACACACAAGAAAATCCATACAAACGAAAGCAAAACATAACCTAAAATTCTAGATGTGAGTTTCTCTGATTTGAGTAAAGGAAGTTTCGCATGGAAATTCATAAAATTAGTAAATAAAAAAATTGGCAGAATAAAAACTATAATGTCTTCAAGCGTTACTGCTAATTGAGCATTAAAGCTCTGCTTTTCACTAATATCCTGTGGTACAAAAATCACAATAAATAGATAATACACCACCGCAATCACTTTTTTCCATACAATATCCGTTCGAAATCCCGGCACATATTTTCTTACTATAGAAGAAGGATATGTTTTGGCAACTTTCTGTGGGATATTTTGTTGCTGCTCTTTGTTCGCCGCATTTTTTGCAAGGATTTCTCTTATGCGGTCTTCCTGACTCACTTTATTTTCTACTTTTTCATCCGATAACTGATTGAATTTCAGTTTTTTCCACTGTTCTTCAACTTCCCGCTTCATTTCTAAGGCTGATTGATAGCGATCGTTAGGATCTAGTTTAGTTGCTTTTAGAATCAATGGGCGTAAAAATTTATTCGTGCTTAGCTGCTCTTTCGGATATTTTTTCGTAGCGCAAACATTCATCACAACCCCTACAGAATATAGATCACTGCGCCTATCTGATTCGGCAAAACCGAACTGCTCTGGAGAGGCGAAGCCAACTGTTCCCAACTGGACAGTATCCGTTTCTTTTCCGCCGTCAAAAGTCCGAACCGCATCGAAGTCGATCAATTTCAGTACACCATCATTCGTCATCATGATATTTCCAGGCTTGACATCACGATGGATGATCCCTTTGCTATGTAAGGCAATTAGCGCATCCAGCAATTCCAATGTCATTTTTAAGAGTGCTTCTATTTCGATCATTTCAGACCGCTGGATGATTTGCGTCAACGTCTTGCCATGAATAAATTCTTCATATAAAAAAAGCTTCCCATCTTCAATCAATACTTCTTGGATTTTTGGTAAATGGGTATGATCAAGTGCCTGAAGGGTGAGCAAATTTTCTTTTAGAAACAGCGGATAGCATTTTTTGACAAAGAATTCTTTTGTTTCCCTATTTCTGACCAGAACAGGACCATTGGGCTTGTCTGTCAAAGGCTCGATTTCTTTATATAGACTAACTGGTTCTTCTGTTACATTTTCCATCATCATTCTCCATTATTTGTTTGCTTGTTTCATTATAGCAAAGAAATCTTCTAAATGCGTTCTCACTTTGCCGAAATCGAGGTATAATAAAGAAAAAGATTTTAAGAACTGGGAGACTCACATCATGCAGGAAATAGATACAGAAAAACTGCTTCATTCGTTAAAGCAAGCAGAAAATTTTCAAACGGCTCTTGCAAAAACATCACCGCACACGATCGATCAAACAGCTAAAAAATTCCTAAACCAATGGCTTGAGATCAAACAAACGACAAAAAGTGCCGTCTTAAAAAAAGCAGGGATCACTGAAGCTACAGGCTACCAGTACTTTGATGGCAAACGAAATCCTTCTAGAGAAAAAATGATTGCTTTAGCGATCGGTTTCTCCTTAACACTAGAAGAAACCAATGAATTATTGAAAAAAACTGGTCATGCTCAGCTCTACCCAAAACATCCTTGGGATGCTGTAGTCATCTACGGGCTCTCCCATCGACTGACGATTTTAGAAATCGATGATTATTTATATGAGGCCGGACTTAAAACATTTGGTGAATAACTGATAAAAAGCACTTAGGTTTAAGTAATGATCGACGTAAAAGAGACCAAAACAAAACTAAAAATCCGTTTTGTTTGGTCTCTTTATAATTACTTTTCCTGACTCTTACTGTTTAACGCAATAAAGCAGGATAAAATTGGAAGTAAATAACAGAAAACAGCATAAGGTAAATACTCGATCGTCGAAATGCCTAATGTTCCTGAAATAAAAACACCACTTACTCCCCATGGAATCAACGGATTTACTACAGAGCCAGCATCATTCAAACCTCTTGATAGCGATGTAAGAGGAACCTTCTTTTCTTTAAATTTATTGATAAACGACTTTCCTGGTAAAATGATCGATAGATACTGCTCACCGATCAATACATTGATGCCAATAGAACCCAACATTGTAATCAATATCAATTTTTGGCGAGAATCGATGGCTTTTTCAAACCGCTGCAGCAAACAATCGATGATTTCCATTTTCACTAATAATCCACCTAGTGATAATGCTAAAATGATCAGTGAAACCGACCACATCATGCTCTGGATCCCCCCTCGGGTCAACAATTCATCCACCTGAATATTTCCCGTCTCAGAAACAAAACCATTTTGCAGCATCATAGCTGTTTCAACTAAAGATACATGCGGCGTTGTAAAAAACATCAGCAATAATGATGTTCCGATACTTGCTAATAAGGTAGGAATCGCTGGAATTTTTTTCCAGGCACAAATAAAGAGCAAAGCTAATGGAATCAGTGAAACAAAAGAAATGTTGAAATGCTCATTCAATGTACTGACGATTTCATGAATACTATGACTATCCAGAGCACCATCGTAGCGTAAACCTGTCACAAAAAAATAAATGGCAGATATCACAGCCGCTGGTAGTGCTGTTTTGTATGTATTTTTTAAATGATCAAATAAATCTACTTCAGCGATAGCTGCCGCTAGATTCACCGTATCTGAAAGTGGTGAAATCGAATTCCCTAAAAAAGCACCCGAAACAATCGCCCCTGCTGTCAACGCTGGATCAACACCGATCAAACTGCCCATCCCTAAAAAAGCAATGCCGATCGTTGAAACCGTCGTGAACGAACTGCCCACAGCTCCACCTACGATACCGCAAACGAAAAAGACCGTCGGCACAAAATACTTCACAGACAGAAAAGAAAAACCTAAAACCATGATCGTTGGAATCGTTCCTCCTGCGATCCACACACTGATCAAAGCGCCGATCAAAATAAAAATCACGATTGGAATAATACCAGATGATACTCCTTCAACAAGCGCCTCATGAATAAAATCCCAAGAAAATTTCTTATAAACAGCAAACACCATCAAATAACCAATTGCAAGCAACAAAGCGACATGGGCAGGGATATTAAAACCAATAATACTAACTCCGATCATTACAACCAGTGTGATCAAAAGAAACGCTGCTTCATTAAAATTTACCCGATATTTTTTCATATACATTCCTCACATCTTATAAAGTCCTTCCAGCTGACAAAACAAGAAATGCCTGCGGCAAAAATTCGCCGCAGACTTTCTTTGATAAACGACTATTCTGCGTAGATCGCTTCTAATTTTTCTTGGATCGCTTGTTTGATTTTTACTGCATATTCATCAAACGTTTCTTTATCGTTCATATATGGTGACATTGCAGCGGCGCGTAAAATCGTTACTTTATCTGCGCGTTCCCATTCAGCACGAGAGAAGCCTAAGCCGTTCACAAATTCAAACGGGCTGTTGCCATATTCTTCGATCGCAAAATCAGTATGTGACGTAATAAATTCATTATTGTATAATCCGCCTTTAGCATAAGAAGCGTAATCATAGAAATCGTGGTTCAATTTATTCATTTTCACAAGATCTGTATTGCCTTTTTCATTGAAGACATAATCCACCATATTGAAGTCTGGTTTTGTTAGGGCATGGATCTCAATTGTTTTATCGCCAACTTGGAACTCTAAGCCATCGATAAAATGATAGAAATGATATGCACCTTCAATACTTGCACCCATCAATTTACCGTAACCCGTTACGTTTAACGGCAATACTTTATGTGCAGTCCAAACAGCAGCAGCAGTTGCACCAGCTTTTGATCCTTCTAAAATATAAGCACCAAGCAACGCTGGAATATCTGCTCCTTTTTCAAAGACATATGTGGCAAAGTAAGAAATCACGTCACGCATGCGGATATCTTTGATCACAACACCACCAGCTGAATAAGGAATATAGCCCATTTTATGCGGATCGATCGTTACAGACTCTGCTTGTTCGATCGCTTTGAAAGAATCATAGATATCTTGTGTCAACCAATCATTCTTTTCTTGGAAGATATTATGTTTGGCGTACACTTCATCAATTTTGTCCCATTCGATAAATTGATCATTTTCATCTAAGAAAATCGAACGACCATAACCGCCATAAGCTGCATCTACGTGGACATAGAAGTAGATTCCTTCTTGGGCTAACTTCTCACGTAACGCAATGATTTGATCGATACGGTCAACTTGTCCTTCTTCTGTGGAACCAACTACACCTACTACGCCTAATGTTGGGATTCCTTGCGCTGCTAGATCACGAATTTGCGCTTCTAGTTTTTCGATGTCCATACGATATTCACTGTTCACTTCTCCAGCAATTACTTGATCTAAACCAATACCGATGATGTCAGCTGCTTTCAACCAAGAATAGTGTTTCGTTTGAGGGACGATCCATTTTCCTAATTTGTCTAAATTTTTACCGCTACGAGCTGAATGAGCTTTGATGTCATCCATTTTGTCTTGGAGTTTATCTAAGATATCCAGTACTTCAGCCGTTGGCATATTCAATAATTCCCAATCTGTTTTTCCAGCGACCATTTCTGGTGCCACAGCTTGGATCGCAAATGGCAATGATTTCATATTGCGGGCATACCATAAACCCTCTAAGTTTGCGATCGAACCATCTGCTGCGATATGTCCCCAGCCGTTTTGATAGCTCATCAAGCTGGCAAATTCCATCCCAACTTCTTCTTCCATTTGTGAAGTTGCTGGTGAAGATTCATACGCTACATTATTTCCATTCCAAAGCATCGCTGCTGAATAAGCGATGATCGAAGGCATCAATGTTTCAGCGTTCATATGCCCCCAGAAACGACCTGCTGAATGCCATGGTAATGATTCTGTACGTAAACGTGAAGACAAGGTATTGAAGACAGTCCGCATATTGTCTGCTGTTTCTTGGAAGCTTTTAGAGCTTCTATCTTGGGGAGTGATGACAGGCATATCTTGCGGCATGTAGTTTTGTCTCCAGCCGATGTGCTCATCGATCATTTTATTCAATAATTCTTTGAATAGATCAACGTTTTCACCTTTGTCACCGATAAATAGTGCTTTTAAATTTGTATCATCTGTATTGAAATTTTTCATGAATATTTCCTCCAATAGTTTCAAAATAAGTCAGACTAATCAGCCTCTTGATAAACTGTTTGTGCTGTTTACTTCGTTTTTTTCCATTCTGGTTTTTTTCTTTTATAAATGAGTAAAGCGATGCCGATCATGATCAATGTGGCAGCAACTTGGAAAATCACGTATGCAACATGACCGCTTTGGGGAACAGAGGTTGGTGGTATCAAACTGACCAACATTGTAACGATCACACTTACGACTGCCAATGAAGCCACAGCCCACATCAAACCATTGCCTTTACTTCCTAATCTAAACGGACGCTCAACAGACGGCATGCTGTAACGCAGTTTAACTGCGGATAAAGAAATCAATAGATACACGACGCAATATAAAATCGTTGTGGTAATTGTAATAATCAAAAATGCTTCACTTATATCAGGTACGACAACATATAAGAATGAAACAAGAGAAATAACGATCGCTTGGATCATCACGAAAGTGATTGGAATTCCTTTTGCGTTACGTTTTTGGAAAAATGGCGGTAAGTTTCCTTCATCGGCTACTTTGATCATTGATTTACTTGGACCTAACACCCAGGCACTCAATTGAACTAACACACCGATCAAAATCATCAATGAAACAATATTATTAAAAATGGCAGGAATTCCCAGATCTTCTGTCATGATCACGAATGGTTGTGTAATATTGGCTAATTCCATTTGACCAGCTGGTACGCTGTCAGCAACACTTAAGCCAGCAACTAAATTAAACACCACAAGCAATAAAACAGATGCAATAACTGCGATAGGATAATTCCGTTTAGGGTTATCGATATTGTTAGCATGAACTGATGAAATCTCAACACCAGCAAAAATAAAAATGATCCCTGTCAATGTTGGCAGACTTCCTAAATCACTAAAATCCGGTAATAGTTTTGCAGCTTCGAAATGACCTAAATAGCTGTCTTGATTGATTCCATGTTTTGCCATGTACATCATTCCTAAAACAACTAAGGCTACGAATGGAATATAAACACCGATCACAGCACCCCAGTCACCAGCGATTTTGACCATATCAAATTTTAAATTCAATAATGTAATGCCCCAATAGGAAAGCAAAATCATAATGAAGATAAATAGATTGTTATGTCCTAAATCTGGACGATCGATGACATAGCCAAGCAATACACCGACGGTCGAAGCAACCATGACCATCCCAAAGAACATTTGAACCCATAATAGCCATGATGTAACAAAGCCCCATTTTTCACCGAATGCGTTGCGCACCCATACTTGAGGACCGCCTTCTTCCGGCCAGCCGGTTGACAATTCAGCTGAAATCAATGCGATCGGTAATGCAAAACAACAAGCCGCGATCAGCATATAAAAAATCTGTGCCCAGCCTGTTGAAGCTAATGTTGGAACACTACGAACCGTTCCAAAAAAGGCCATGGTAATTCCAATCAATCCAAATAATGACAATTTCTTATTCATGTTTGACCTCCTGATTAAATTTATTTGTTTGTTCCCACATGTGAAATCACATTCAAAGTATAGGTACCATAGAGACCCAAGTCAAAAAGAGCAGAATTAAAAAAAAAGCTCGTTATTTAACATTTTTATTTTCTGTTCGGCGCGTCAGCGCTTTACTACGTTAAAGTATTTCTGCTTAAAAAAAGCAATTAGTCACCTCGTTTATTAAATTTGTCACAAATGATTTTTGCTTTAGTTCTTTTAAAAAAATCTAAATTAAAGTAATTTATACCAATATGAGAATCCTTTCATTTAAAAATAATAAAAGGAAACAAGTTGGATTTGACAAGTCGACCGATTTGTCGTAGAATTACCACAAAATAACATATCAAACTTTGATAAAGCGAAGTAGCAAAGATGTCCCTATTTCAGAGAGTCAGCATTTAGTGAGAGTTGGCATATACATTTTTTGTGAATTACACTTTTAGTTTCCTACCGTAAGTGGGCGTCTATCTACGATACAGATTTGAGAGGTATATGTTTTTACATATACAATTTGGGTGGTAACACGGCGAAGTTCGTCCCATAGGCTAATAGCCTATGGGGCGTTTTTTATTTATATAGGAAAGGATGAAGAAACATGACAAACATTATTGATGAATTAGAATGGCGCGGCGCCATCAACCAACAAACAGATAGCGAAGGTTTACGTGAGTACGTTGAAACCAACAGCATTTCACTATATTGCGGTGTGGACCCTACAGGAGACAGTATGCATATCGGACATTTGATCCCATTTATGATGCTAAAAAGATTCCAAGCTTTTGGACATCACCCTTTTATTTTGATCGGTGGAGCTACTGGTACGATCGGAGATCCAAGCGGTCGAACAACAGAACGTCAATTACAAACAATGGAAACTGTTCAGCACAACGTCGATTCTTTGACACGCCAAATGGAAAAACTGTTTGCCGTTGATACAGACAACACATTGACTTTGGTAAACAACTACGACTGGACGCACAATTTAACACTTTTAGATTTCTTGAGAGATTTTGGTAAGTTTTTCAATATCAACACTATGCTTGCTAAAGATATCGTAGCAAGTCGTTTAGAAACTGGAATCTCATTTACAGAGTTCACATACCAAATCCTACAATCAATGGACTTTTTACACTTATTCCAAAATAATAATGTACGCATGCAAATCGGTGGTGCCGATCAATGGGGCAATATCACTGCTGGATTAGACTTGATTCGTAAAAAAGAAGGTGCAGATGCGAAAGCCTTTGGTTTAACGATTCCATTGATGCTAAAAGCAGACGGTACAAAATTCGGGAAAACGGCTGGCGGTGCGGTTTGGCTCGATCCAGAAAAGACAACGCCTTACGAATTCTACCAATTCTGGGTCAATCAAGATGACCGTGATGTCATCAAATACCTAAAATTCTTTACCTTCTTAACAAAAGAAGAGATCGATGCTTTAGAAGTAAAAGTAGAAACAGAACCGCATTTACGTGAAGCACAACGTGTATTAGCAGCGGAAATGACAAAATTTGTGCATAGTGAAGAAGATTTGAACGATGCATTAGCTATTTCAGAAGCCTTATTCTCTGGTAATGTTAAAAACTTAACATCAAAACAAATCGAAGAAGGATTCAAAAATATGCCGACAGTCGAAACCGATGCTATCAATCAAAATATTGTTGATTGGCTGATCGAATTGGGGATCGAACCTTCAAAACGCCAAGCACGTGAAGATGTAACAAATGGCGCTATTTCAATCAACGGCGACCGTATTCGCGAAGTAGACTTTGAAGTAACAGCTGATCAATCATTCGATGGTAAATTCATCATTGTTAGAAAAGGGAAAAAACAATACACATTAGTTAAATTAGGTGCAAAATAATCACTGCAACAACTCAAAAAAGCACGAAACAAGAGTTCTTTAGTCTTGTTTCGTGCTTTTTTCTCTTGGTACTGGACAAAAGAAAAAAAAGTTTTATAATAGGAAAATGGTTGCGATATTTATAACGCATGATTTATGAATATGAAGTTTAATAGTCAATTTGTTCCGCTTTTGCTGAGAATCACAGTGAATGAAATGAACTGATGTTGAACAGTACAAGACTTTCATTAGAAAGTGTTGATCATTTATGTTATCTAGCTACACGAGCCAGTCTCTCGAGAAAAAGATAAAACCTGAATGAGGCAAAAAACGCCTCAGTCATGTTTTCCTATTTTCTAGTCGAGACTAAATGGGCTCATTCCGCTTTTAGTGTTATCCAGCTGCACAAATCAATCCTTAGCAAAATAGATAAATTGTCAGTGAGACAAAAAACGTCTCAATGTCAATTTCCTAATTTTCTACAGGATTAAACGATTTGTTCCGCTTTTAAATTTAGGAGGGACTTATGAAAATCGATAAAATTCAAGACGGTCATGGTGATGAGTTTTTCCGTTCTCTACTTGCGTTAGAAACTTTAGAGGATTGTTATAATTATTTTGATGATTTGATGACATTGAAAGAACTTGATTCAATGATCCAGCGTTTTGAAGTGGCGAAGCTGCTTCTATTGAATAAAACGTATACCGATATCGCAGAAGCAACCGGCAGCAGTACCACGACGATTTCTAGAGTAAAACGGATTTTAGATGAAGGAAACGGTGGCTTGCTGGAGATGGTTCATAGAATCGATGAAGAGGACGATAGCGAGCTTCATCACTAGATCAGATAATCTTTCCCCTGAAACGTAATGATACGCTTAAATTACTTTTTAGGGTCTTTTATTTAAAAGCAAAACAAAAGACCGAGCCTGGCCAGCTCGGTCTTTCTTTGTGTGACAATCTATGCTAAATATGAATTGGCAAACCTAAAGCCAACTCAGAAGCATCCATAGTAATTTCCCCTAAAGATGGGTGTGGATGGATCGTTAATGCGATATCTTCTGCATTCATGCCAGATTCAACAGCTAATGATAATTCAGAAATCATATCACTTGCGCCAACTCCGCCAATTTGTGCTCCGATAATTACATTATCTTCATTTGTCGTAACTAAACGAACAAATCCTTCTGTTTTACCTAAAGAAATCGCACGTCCATTACCAGCAAATGGGAATTTGTAAGCAGTTGCTTCTAAGCCCGCTTCTTTTGCTTCAGCAATCGTCATACCAACGCTTGCTAATTCAGGATCAGTAAAGGCTACAGCAGGCATTGCTTTGTAGTCAACTTCTACTTTTTTACCAGAGATCGCTTCAGCAGCAATTTTCGCTTCATAGCTTGCTTTATGGGCAAGAGCAGCGCCTGGTACGATATCTCCGATCGCAAAAATGTTTGAGACATTTGTTCTGCCTTGTTTGTCTACAGGAACTAAACCGCGTTCGCCAACTTCAACGCCCGCTTGTTCAAGACCAAGATCATCTGTATTTGGACGACGTCCAACTGTTACCATTACATAATCAGCAGTTACAGATTCTTCTTTACCGTCTACTTCATATTTAACAGTCACGCTGTCGCCGTTGTCGATCGCTTCTTTAGCCATCGCTTTTGTGACAACTGTAACGTTTTTCTTCTTGAAGTCATCCGTCACAAGTTTAACCATATCTTTTTCATAGGTTGGTAAAATCGAAGGACTGCCTTCTAAGATCGTTACTTCAGAACCTAGGTTAGCATATGCTCCGCCAAGTTCTGCACCGATGACACCGCCGCCGATGATCACGAATTTTTTAGGAACTTCTTTCAAGTTCAATCCGCCAGTAGAATCTAAGACACGTCCGCCAAATTTAAATCCTGGGATTTCGATTGGACGAGAACCTGTTGCCACGATCGCATTGTTGAAAGAATAAGTTTGCGCTGAATCTGGATGGATCACACGTAAAGTGTTTTCATCAACGAAAAATGCTTCTCCTTCAATGATCTCTACTTTATGTTTTTTAAGCAGCATGCCTACGCCGCCAGTAAGTGTTTTAACGACTTTGTTGTCTTTCCACTCTTGTGTTTTTGTAAAGTCTAGTTCAACATCTTTCGTTGTTACACCAAACATTGTTGAATCTAATGATTCTTGATAGTGATGTCCTGCTGCGATCAATGCTTTAGAAGGAATACATCCAACGTTCAAACATACACCGCCGATAAACTCACGTTCAATGATCGCAACTTTTTGACCCATTTCAGCAGCACGAATCGCTGCAACATATCCTCCAGGGCCTGAACCAATTACGACTGTATCTAATTCAATGGCGAAATCTCCTACTACCATCTGATAATCATCCTTCCATTAATAGTAATTCTGGATCAGCTAATAAACGCTTGATGTTGTTCATTGCTTTTTGAGCAGTTGCTCCGTCAACAATACGGTGGTCAAAGCTTAATGAAAGTTTCATTACACGACCAACTACGATTTCTCCATCTGCATTTACAACTGGTTGTTGTGCGATCGTACCTACACCTAAAATAGCTACTTCAGGGTAGTTGATAACTGGTGTGAACCAGCCGCCGCCAACAGAACCAATATTACTGATTGTGATAGAACCATCACGCATATCTTGAGCTGTTAATTTACCGTCGATCGCTAATGCAGCTTTTTCATTGATTTCATCTGCGATTGCAAACATGCTCTTCGTATTCGCATTTTTAACGTTTGGTACATATAAACCATGATCAGTATCTGTTGCGATACCGATGTTATAGTAGTTTTTATAAACGATTTCTTGTGCTGCATCGTCAATAGATGCATTCAAGATCGGGAATTTTTGAACAGTCGCTGTCAATGCTTTTACAACGTATGGTAAGAATGTTAATTTCGTACCGTTAGCTGCTGCCACATCTTTGAATTTCTTACGGTGATCCCATAATTTAGACACTTCAACTTCATCATGTAAAGTAACGTGTGGTGCAGTGTGTTTGCTGTTTACCATCGCTTTTGCAATTGCTTTACGTGTTGGAGTCATTTTTTCGCGTGTTTCAGCTTCACCTAAATCAGAAACAAACGGTTTAGCCGGTGCTTTTGGAGCTGCTGTTTCAGTTGCTGCTGGTGCTGATACAGTTTGTTCAGCTTGTGCAGGTGCTGCTGCTTGTCCGCCGCCTGAAATGAAGGCTTCGATATCTGCTTTTGTTACACGACCGCCTTTTCCAGTTGGTGCAACTTGTGTGATATCAACATCTTTTTCACGAGCAAACTGACGTACAGATGGCATAGCCAAGACGCGTTTATTAGGATCAGCTGCTGCCACAACACCTGTTGATGCTGCTGGTGCAGGTGCTGCTTGTTCTGTTTGAGCAGGTGCACTTGCTACAGGAGCAGATGCACTTGGTGCTGAATTATGTCCTGGTGCATCGATTTCGATCAAGACATCTCCAACGTTTGCTACAGTTCCTTCTGGTACAACGATATTTTTAACTGTACCAGTCACAGGTGATGGGATTTCTTCTACTGATTTGTCATTTTGAACTTCCAATAAAGTATCATCTTCATTGATTGTATCACCTGATTTAACGAACCATTTTACGATTTCGCCTTCTGCGATACCTTCACCGATATCCGGTAATTTAAATTGGAATACGCCGCCGCCATTGTCAGCTGCAGATGCTTCTGGAGTCGCTGCTGGTTGTGCAGGAGTTTGTTCTTGAGCTGGAGCTGGAGCTGCTGCAGGTGCTGCATCATTTTCTGGATGTCCTGGTGCATCGATTTCGATCAAAACATCTCCAACATTTGCTACAGTTCCTTCTGGTACAACGATTGCTTTTACTGTTCCTGTTACTGGTGATGGAATTTCTTCTACTGATTTATCGTTTTGAACTTCTAATAGTGTATCGTCTTCATTGATGGTATCTCCTGCTTTAACGAACCATTTTACGATTTCGCCTTCTGCAATACCTTCACCAATATCTGGTAATTTAAATTGATAAGCCATTTTTTAAGCCTTCCCTTCCTTTGATCGTATAAATTGAGAAAAACAACGCTGAATTTTCACATAATGAAGCCATCACGTGAAAATTCAGGTTTGCCGCTTAGAGCAGCTTTATACAGTTTCTAATTAAAATTCTGCGATTTCTCTCGCTTTCGCTTCGATATCTTTAGCATTTGGCAACCAAATGTTTTCAGCTTGTCCAAATGGGAAGATTGTATCTGGTGCAGATACACGGCCAATTGGCGCTTCCAATGATAAGACTGCACGTTCAGAAATTTCAGAAACAACCATAGCGCCAACGCCAGCTTGTTTTTGTGCTTCTTGAACAACAACTACGCGACCAGTTTTTTCAACTGATTTGATGATTGTTTCAACATCTAAAGGAGCCACAGTACGCAAGTCAATGATTTCAGCAGAAATATTGTCTTTTGCTAAGTTGTCAGCTGCTTTGATCGCTTCACGAACCATTGCACCGTAAGTGATGATCGATACGTCTGTACCTTCACGAGTGACAGCCGCTTTATCTAAAGGAACTTCATATGCTTCATCCGGCACTTCCTCACGGAATGAACGGTAAAGTTTCATGTGTTCTAAATAAACAACTGGATCGTTACTTCTAATAGAAGAAATCAATAATCCTTTTGCATCGTATGGATTTGATGGAATAACGACACGGATACCTGGAGATTGAGCGATCAATCCTTCTAAGTTATCTGAGTGAAGTTCTGGTGTATGAACACCTCCACCAAATGGTGCACGGACAGTGATAGGCATGTTACGAGTACCACCCATACGGTAACGTGTACGAGCCATTTGACCAACGATTTCGTCAAATACTTCAAATACGAATCCAAAGAATTGGATTTCAGGAACTGGACGATAGCCTTCTAAAGCTAAACCAAATGCTAAACCGCCGATTCCAGATTCTGCTAAAGGAGTATCGAAAACACGGTCTTCGCCAAATTTTTCTTGTAATCCTTCAGTTGCACGGAAAACTCCGCCGTTTTTACCAACGTCTTCACCAAAGATCAGAACGTTTTCGTCTTTCTCTAATTCAAGAGCTAAGGCATCTGTAATTGCTTGGATCATTGTTTTTTGTGCCATGATTATTTCGACTCCTTCGCTTCGTAAAATGCAATTTGTTCTTTAATGTTTTGTGGTTGAACTTCAAACATATTTTTCAAGAAATCAGATACTTTTTGTTTTGGAACTTTATCTGCTTCTGCAATCGCTACTTTGATTTCTTCTTTTGTTTTTTCGATTACTTCGTTTTCTTTTTCTTCAGACCATAGACCTTTGTCTTCTAGATATTTACGGAAACGGATCAATGGATCTTTTTGTACCCATTCGTCATCCATGTCTTTTGAACGGTAACGTGTTGGATCGTCTCCTGATAATGTATGTGGACCATAACGGTAAGTTAATGTTTCGATCAGAACAGGACCATTACCTGCTGCAGACCATTCACGAGCCTCTTTAGCGATCGCATAAACTGCTAATGGATCCATTCCGTCTACTTGAATACCAGGAATTCCTGCTGCAACTGCTTTTTGCGCTAATGTTTTAGCTGCTGTTTGTTTTTCACGCGGTGTTGAAATCGCAAAACCATTGTTTTGGATGATGAAAACGCCGTTTGCGTGATAAGCACCTGCAAAGTTGATTGCTTCATAGAAGTCACCTTGAGAAGAACCGCCGTCACCAGTATAAGTGAAGACAACGTTTTTCTTGCCGCGTTTTTTCATACCTAAAGCCACACCAGCTGCTTGGATGTATTGTGCGCCGATGATGATTTGCGGTGGTAAAGCGTTCAATTCAGGAGCGTAGTGGTTACCTGCTACGTGTCCACGAGACCAAAGGAAAGCTTCTGCCAATGGTAATCCATGTTGAACCAATTGAGGTACATCACGGTAACCTGGTAATAGGTAATCTTCTTTTTCCATTGCAAATTGACTTGCCAACTGACTTGCTTCTTGTCCAGCAGTTGGAGCGAAGAATCCTAAACGTCCTTGACGGTTCAATGCAGTTGAACGTTGGTCTAATACACGTGACCAAACCATGCGAGTCATTAATTCTACTAGTTCGTCATCTGATAAATCCGGTACAGCATCTTTGTTTACGATTTTCCCATCTTTATCTAAAACTTGAAATGTTGGGAAATCTGCGTCGACTTTTTCCATTAGTGCGTTAAAGTCAATAGGTTTTTGTTTCTTTGCCTTTGCCATTTTGTCACACAATCCTCTCTGTTACGTTTCTTTTTTTCGATCAAAAATAAAACAGCATCTGAAACTGTATTACTTTTTATCGACTACACTTACAAATTATCACTAATCGATCAAAAGCGCAAGTAAAAAGTTAGTATTTGTCAAAATTTCACAAAAATACCGAAAACCTTTCATATCAAAGGTTAGTGAGAAAAATCACAAACAAGAAACCGTTTTACAAAAAGCTCTTAGAATCATATCTTTTGACAAAGTGCTGTTATAGTCAGCGGATAGATTGTTATGCTACAGATAAAATACACGTCAGAAATTATTCACAAAAATTTCCTTAAACGGAAAAAAAAGAAGCTTGGAGAAACAAAATCTGTTTCTCCGAGCTTCTTCAAAAAACGAATATTTTATATTTTTAACTCTTAATTCTGGAAATTTCACGAATATCTGGAATATCCTTCTTGAAATCCTTCGTTATTAGAGCACAAAATTTATTTATGAGCAACTTTCTACTTTGGGTGAGTCCTTGTGTAAAATGTTCCACTCAAAAATAGAAACAAGGGCATTTATTTTTTAGATCCACTCTTTTGTCAAATGAATATAGATACGTTTGGCAATTTCTACAGTGATCAAATATAGTACAATGATCAAAATAAACCAGCCCCAGTAATTAGCTGGAAGTTTCACAAAGTCAAAAACGTCCCGAATCGGTGTCAAAACGATCACAAAGCCCATAAGAACTGCGCCTAAGCTTGAAAGGATCACAGCAGGTGATGCCATACTTTGAATAAATGGTAACTTTCTTGTCCGGACCATTTGAACGACAAGTGTTTGACTGACTAATCCAACAACAAACCATCCTGTTTGGAACAAGTGCTGTGTGCCAATGCTATTAGCACTAAAGACAAACCACATAACTACATACGTCATTATATCGAAAATACTGCTGACAGGGCCTATGCATAAGGTGAATTTCATCAAACCGTTTGTTTCCCATTTAACAGGTTTCAATAAATCTTCTTCATCTACGTTGTCCCATGGGATCGCCAGTTGCGCAATGTCATAGATCAAATTTTGAATCAATAGTTGAATAGATACCATTGGTAAAAATGGTAAAAAGGCGCTAGCGATCAAAATAGAAAAGACATTCCCAAAATTGGAACTGATCGTAATTTTGATATACTTCATCATATTACTGAAAACTTTCCGGCCTTCAATGACTCCATTTTCTAATACATTTAAACTTTTTTCTAGTAAAATGATCGAACTTGCATCTTTGGTAATATCCGCAGCTGTATCAACAGAAATACCTACATCGGCTTTACGTAATGCTGGGGCATCATTGATGCCGTCTCCCATAAATCCTACCGTATGACCATTTCCTTGCAGAGTTTCGATGATTCTTGATTTTTGCATCGGATTTAATTTAGCAAACAAATTCGTTTTTTCTACTTCTTCTTTCATTTGCTCATCAGACATATTGTCGATTTCAGAGCCAAGCACAACGTGAGAGACTTCGATCCCAACGTCCCGACAGACCTTTTTTGCAACGATATCATTGTCACCAGTCAATACTTTTACATTGACACCATGCTCATGTAAAGACTTGATGGCTGTGATCGCAGATTCTTTGGCAGGATCTAAAAAGCCCATGAATCCAATCAAAGTCATTCCTTGCTCATCCTCTACACTATAAACTGCTTCACTGTGAACATCCATTTTCACAGCAACGGCTAATGCACGCATCCCCTGTTCATTCATGCGGATATTTACTTCACGCATTCTCTCTTGCAGTTCTGGTGTCAATGGAACGATTTCTCCGTTGATTTCAGCGTGTGTACAAACAGATTCCATTTCTTCCACAGCGCCTTTAGTGATCATAAATTGATGCCCATCTGCATTTACTACAACAGTCAAACGACGGCGAGAAAAATCAAACGGAATCTCATCTAACTTCGTCACTTTTTTATAAGGACTTTCTACTTTATTTTCTTCGTAAAAATTGATTACCGCAATATCCATTAAATTTTTCCAGCCAGTTTGATAGTGAGAATTCAAAAAAGCCATATCCAACACTTGATTATTGATCTCGCCCAGCGGATCTAAATGCTGAACCAACACGACACGATCTTCTGTGATCGTCCCTGTCTTATCTGTACATAAAACATCCATGCTGCCTAGGTTTTGAATAGACGGTAGTTCTTTTACGATGACTTTATGTTTTGATAAGCTTAATGCACCTTTGGCTAAATTACTGGTAACGATCATCGGCAGCATTTCAGGAGTTAACCCCACAGCAACTGCGATAGCAAAGAAGAACGCATCTCCCCATTCGCCTTTAGTTAAACCATTGATCAAAAATACTACTGGAAATAAGACCATGACCATTCGTAATAAAAACTTGCTGACTTTTGTCAATCCAATATCAAAAGATGTTTTACCACGTTGTGTGGTCGCATTCTTAGCAATATCCCCAAAAAAAGTATTTTGGCCTGTTTTTAAAATAATTGCTTTTCCTTGTCCGCTCAATACATCGGTTCCCATAAATATCAAGTCCTGCATATCCAGCGCGGAGACAGTATCAGAGTTTTTATCGATTCCTGCATCAACAAATTTTTCCACCGGCATCGACTCACCTGTCAATGAGGATTGATTGATAAATAGATCCTTTGTCCAAATCAACACAGCATCTGCCGGAATCATATCACCTGTTGCTAACGTCACGATATCTCCTGGTACTACTTCATCCATCGGAATTTCTTTCGTTTGTCCTTCACGTGTTACAGCGGTTGTATTCTCTATTAGTTCTTTTAAATTCAAGCTAGCTTTTTGAGAACGATATTCTTGAATAAATGCAATAATCACACTGGCTAAGATCATGATCCCCATAACGATTGCCGCTTCAAAATCCTTTGTTGCGGTTGAAACCACCATCAACAATGCCAATACATAAACAAATGGATCCTTAAACGCTTCTAAAAACATGATAATTGCCGGCGTTGGCTTTTGAGCAGAGACTTCATTTGGTCCGTATTCTTCTAATCGATTTTTAGCATCTTCTTCAGATAAACCATTTTGTGATGTACGAAGCTCCATCATCAATTCCCGCTCGGATAACATAGCTAATTTTCTTAGTTCTTGATCTTTGGTTACTTTTTTCATTTCTGCTAATTTTTTGTTCATCATTTCCTTTTTCCTCCTCTAACGTAAGGGGTACTCTTTCTATTATTCTAAAATAGAAAATTTTGCCCGCTTCACCTTTTTAGAAAGTGGAAGGAATAGTTCTGCTTGATTCCATCGTTTCTAAGATGAAGGCTACACTTATTTTATTGCTCGAATGACTGGGGTCTTCCATGTGACTCTTCCTCTCTTTTAAGTTTTTTTAGATAAAACGATGGAACTTTTTAAATAATTGTTGAGGTGATTGATCAGTTCTGATTTTCTATTAGCTCGATTGGTTCTTTTTTGATGGAACCTTTTTGCTTTTATTTTCATCATCTGCTCTGTGTGTTTGGCAGGCAATCGTAGGGATTCAATCGATTACTTGCTGGTTTCTCTTTGCGGAACTTCGCTCCCTTTGCACGCCAAGTATTTTTCATCATCTATTCTGTCTGCTCTGCAGCCAATCATAGTGATTCAAAACAAAACGCACACTCAACAATAGAGTGTGCGTAAAAATAACAACTTTAATAAAAGTATCTCTATCGTTGAGCTTTAGCACTATAGGGCGTAGATAATTTCTTATCAGCTACGTTATGAATGACCTTCACGATCATTCCTGTTCAACCAACTAAGAGTCTCTCGATTCTTTCGCGGCAGCAGCCTGTGTCCATATAGGAGCCTCACCTAACAATTATTCAGTTTTTTTATCCGTAACTATCATAGTTCATATTTACGATATTGTCAAAAGAAAACAAAAATAAATTTTCAGAAAAAAATTATAGATCTAAAGACTTCAACTTCAAGCCTAAAATAACCGAACAAGGAACCAAGGTCACAACATTTGTCAGTAATACTGCTAAATCCCATTTCAATGCTCCATACACAACCCATGAAGAAACACCTATGAAAAATAGAATGTACGTAATCAATGAAATTCCTTCGGTATTCTTTGTCTTTATCGTTTGAATTGCTTGCGGAATAAACGATATACTCGTGCAGATTCCTGCGATCATACCTAACAGCGTGATCATTTCTTCTCTAACTCTTCAACTTTTTGCTTCAATTCATAAAAGCTCTTATTCATTTCCAACAATTCATTTGCCAGATCTCTTAACACAACGGTCGTCATCAACTGATCCTCAGCATGGATAAAAAGTAACGTTAGTTCACTTGTTTTATACTTTGCTTCTTTTGTGATCACAGTGAAATGCTCCTTTTCTCCAGCCTGTAAAGCTTCATTTGCTTCATTGATCAATGTTTCAGCTTCGGCAAACTGACCGTTTCTAGAACAAGACATGCTTTCCATCAATTTTGACTTCGCTGTTCCAACTGTACTGATAATATTAAATGCGACTAATTCTAATCCATCCATTCCACTCACTTCTTTCTATTCATAATTCATCGTGATCACTTCATAGCCATCAATTTTTGGCACCGTGAAGATCACTTTGTCTTCTACTATTTCAAAAGATAAAGTCTGATCTGATTTTACTTGATTCACTTGTTTGATGATCAGATTATCTAGATTTGTTTTATTTCGAATTACACATAGATCCAATTCGATTTGTTGGTTATATAGCGGGATTTTATCTTCGATCGTATCTAAGGTCAGCGCCCGACGTTCTGGAATATAATGCAGCAAATTCAAAATCAATCTTTTTTGTGATTCTTGATGATTCAAAATCACATCAGCTGATGTTGGTAAATCACTAGTGATCATTTTTTTACTATTCAATAAATGATCGATCCCAGCTAAAATCAATTCTTTATACGCTTTTACTCCTTGAGTTTTATACATTTCAAATAACGGAAATGTGTAGTACATCGCTTGGTCATTCACTGTCACAACAGGATTCCCCGTTTTTTCTCCAACAGGGGCCTGAAAATGAGAATAGTAATGCTGATACTTTCGTTCTATTAAAGGTGCCACTTCTTCTCCTTTAATAGCAGCGTCGATCGACTGAACGATCGTTCCTTGACCGTGCATAACAAGTTCACCTTGAGGCAATTTAGAAAATAGATCTGAATCAAAATAGCCATACATCGGTGCTGTTTCATGTTCTCCTGTAAAAATAAGTCCCAAGCTTTGAGTAAATCGTTCTCCTTTGATCAATCCGCTATGATAGCTTGCTAAAATTTTTCCGCCTTGTTCAACATATCCCTCGATCATTTCAGCTAAATCCTGTGTTAAAACAAGCTTGTCCGGTAAGATCAACAGATCATATCCAGTCCAATCCATCCACTGATCCACAATGTCAAATTGATAATGGGCTTCATTCAGCATATTGACTGCTCCAGCCAAAGACAAGTCCACTTTCTCCTTGCTGGCAGCAACAATTCCAGGATGTAGGATAGCTATTTCAGTGATTGCCTGACTATTTAAAGAGTAGCTCTCCAATTCTTTGACTTGATTGTAAACAGTTCCGATCAACGTGTAGGTTGCTTCTTGTAATGTGCCATCTGGATACATCTGATCCCCAATAGAGCACTTTGCACCATGAGCAAGAGCCAAAAATGTTTCATATTCTAACGCGGCTTGATTCTTATAGCTGCCAAAGTCAGCCCAAACTTTATGAAACTTCCCGGTCATCCCTAAATATTCTTTCCCCAAATTTTTAGCATAGCGGACAACCGTTGGAAAATGCTGATAGCCCCACTCTCCACTAGGTAATGACTCAATCTCTAAATGACTGTACTGCTCAAGATTGGGACGAATACTCGGTAAAATATTTCCCTCATTAAAAAAGATCGGACAATCAGGAGCTGAATTTCTGATCGTGCGGTGAATTTCTTTCTTTAAATACTGTTCAGTTTCTTTCGCAAAAGCTAGACGATCGGATTCACTTTCCGGATCATAGCCTTGAGCCGACATTTTTTTGATACAGTCATTACAACAGCAATCATCCTGCCAAACAATATCAAAGAATAACCCATCTAATTTTTCACCAAAATGCTCTATCGTATCTCTGATTTGCTCTTTTAAATAGTCGAGGTATGGTGTATTAAAACATAGCGTTTTCCAACCTGGTTTTAACTGTCCATATTCTTCAAAACCATACATACGCCCATCAGGTTTTCTTTCCAGCCATTCAGGATGATGATCTGCAGCGTACGCATCCCATCCTACACTTAAATAAATAGGGGCATTGATCCCGATCTCATGACAAGCATCGACTTGTTCCATCAAAAAATCCTTTTTCATTTGAGGGTGTTGTGCTGGAAGCTTCGTTTGATAATAAATATGCCCATGATGACATCTCCCCGTCAACGTAACGGAATTTACTTCTGCTTTTAATAACGTCTGCTGAAATTGCTTTTTATCAAAATTCTTTCCTAGTTCAAAAGGCAAGACAGGTGTATGAAAATCTAAATGAATTTGCCGTGAAGCTAACTTACTCATTTTGACCTGCCTCCCTAAACTGAAATTTTGACCACGGCTTGATATAAGATAGTAAAAAGAGTTCTTCGGGAACGATTTTAGCCACAACGTTTTTCTCTCCACCATGATTTGGCATTGCCTGTTTTACAATATTTAGTTCTCCTTTATACTGTCCAAACGAATTATTACCGATCGTAATATCTCCTTTGATTACATTTTCCTTCAAATTATTTCTTGGAATATCTGCTGTTTGATACTCAAGCTTTACAAAAGTTGAACGGATACTGTAACTATTGATATCGCCACGATTAAAATGCTGATGATTTAAAACAACTTCTTTTTCTAATTCCGTTGTTCCTTCAGCGAAAATCACATCAAATTGTACTTGATTCGTTAACAGCTGACTCAAAGCTTTTAGTTCTGCTTCTGAAGCAAACGCATTCGCTACGATGACATCATCGATCAAGCCTGTTGCGATCAAATGTTTTGCCTGCAGCGTAATCGCCAGATCACGATGCGATTCAAGTGTGCATAAGCCATCCGTATACGGATGCGGTCCGTGTTTTGCCTCATGAGAATTAACAAAGGCCGCCGTTCTCAAGCCTAAAGCTTTATATTTTTCAGAACATTTGATGAAGTAATCATAATCTAACCCTGTAAAACGCTGCGGATAAAAATTGTGGCAGCCGATGATCCTTTTTTTATTTGGCTGATAAGAAAGAACATTTTCTAAATAGTAAGTATCATTACTGATATTGATTTCTAGATCCAAGTCCGTCTGATCGAACGTGATCAATGATTCTACCAAACCATCAAACGTTGAATCCAAGCGAATGCCGGTTGCTCCCATTTCCTTGAAGAAAGAAAGATCATGATAACTAATATTCAACTGATCGAATACCGCTGGATTTAAATCTAAAATCACTTCCATTTGCTGGCTTCGTGCATGCTGTATCGCTTTTTTCAATGATTGGAGGACCATTTCTTCCTGTCCTTTTTCAATCATCAAAAGGTTGGTAAATACACGACCAAAACCATATTTTGCTGCCAAGTCGATATAGGCAAGTGTCTCTTCCTGTTTTTCTTTATATGGATAAATTGAAATTCCTAACATGATCATTCCCGCTTTCTTTACTATGCTTGTACGGCTGCTGTTTCCTTACTTGCCGCTTCATCTTGAGCTTTTGCTTCGATTTCTTTTTCCATCATGCTTTTATCAAAGGCTTTAAAGAATGGCAAATAAATGAATCCTGCAACTACGATATTGACGATTGCTAAAACGGCTGCTCGCCAATCCAGGCCTGTCGCCATCATTGCGCCGATCGGTGCCGGCAACGTCCAAGGAGCAATCGCTATTGGATAATTCACTAGATGAAAAACGCCCATCGCTAAATAAGTGATGATTCCCATAACAACTGGTGCTGCAATAAAAGGAATGGCAAAGAAGGGATTCATCACGATCGGCACACCGAAGATCAATGGTTCATTGATGTTGAAAATTCCAGGAACTAACGTGAATTTACCCATTTTTTTACAAAACTCAGATTTCCCGAAAAAGGCCATCAAAAAGGCTAACGATAACGTTGCTCCTGCTCCGCCGATCCAGATAAACCACTGGAAGAACTGCTCTGTCATAAAATGCGGAACCGCGGTACCAGCTGCTGCTGCATTGATATTGGCATTCAAATTTTCATACCAGAAAGGATACAAGATCGGCGTCGCAATGATCATTCCATGGATCCCGAAGATCCAAACGATCGTGATCAACAAAATCGGTACGATCACAGAAAGAACATTGTCTCCTGCAAAGTAACGAATCGGTGAAAAGACCCACTGAAGCGCACTATTGATATCAAAATTCAAGCCGACTTTGATCACCCAAGCAGTGACGATCACGATCGCACCTGGAATCAATGCTGCAAAAGAGTTGATCACAGATGTGGGTACACCATGAGGCATTTTGATGACCATGTTTCTTTTCACACAAAAACGTACGACCTCTACGGTAAATATCGAAATAATAATTGCTGTAAATAATCCCCCTGCGCCAAAATTTCCCATCGGCAATACCGTTCCACTGATTGTCAAACCAGCTTTTTCAGCTACGTCAGCATCGATCGTGCCCGGTGTGATCGCCGCAATCAAAAAGGCTAGAACAGCTAAAACACTAGTAGAAACTTTATCCAGCTTGTAATCTTCACACAAACTAGATGCAATCCCGATACACACATAGACAGACATGAAATCCATCGTAAAGACCATTGGGATCTTTAGCTGCTCTGCAAATGGGGCAATAAACTCTTTCCAAGCATCGATCGGTAAATTCAGCATAATGATAAAAACTGATCCGATGATCGTAACAGGAATGATTACGCTCATCCCATTTCTGACTGCTGTTAAATACCGATTATTTGCAATATTCCCCATCACTTCAACAACTTTGTTAAAGTTGAACTTACTTGCTTTTGTATTCATTTTGTTCTCCCTTCTTTTTTGAACCGTTTCAATTTTAGTGTAGGAAAATAAAAGATCTTGCTTCTTTTATTTTCCTACAGATTCTTTTACTAAACGATATAAATCCGGAATCCCCATTGGTGTATATAGAACGCCTTCAATTGGGATCAATGGGATTCCTTTCGCGTCTGCTTCCTTTTGTAGGTGAGCTTTTCTGAAACTGACTTGAGGTGCTAAAAGCAGCGCATCCCAGTCTTCCTGCTGCATTTTAAGTCCAACTGCTTCTGTTCCTGTTGCCTCCATGTAAAAATCCTCATCACCATTTTTCTTGGCTTCTGCTACTAAATTTTCTGCTAAGATCGAAGAACTCATCCCGCCGCCGCATGCTAATAATACTTTCATAAAATTTCCTCCCTATTATTTTTGAACCGTTTCAATTTTACGATGTAATTATAATATGCAAACGCTTAATTTTCAAGTCCTTTTTTTATTTTTTTTGTTGAGTCACGCCAAAGAAGGCTTGTAGGAAGCTCTATAACTGCATTTTGAGTACGATCAGAATCTTTTATTTTTTGAATAAGTAAAGCGCCGATCGTTTCACCGATTTGTTGAACAGGTTGCTCAATTACTGTTAATTTTGGCTGTAAAATATCGCTCAGTTCAAAATGATCAAATCCCACAACAGAAACATCTTCTGGAATAATCAATTGCTGCTCATAAATTGCTTGTACAGCTCCAAGCGTCATATAGTAATTCGTGCTGTATAAAGCAGTGATCTCACCTTCAGCCAATAGCTCTCCAGCTTTTACATAACCAGATTCTTTTTTATAATCACCGATTTTGACAAGTGAAGAATCATATAATTCCAATTTTTTCATTGCATCTACATAGCCATTCAAACGTTCTCTACCAATAAAACGATCTTGGCTTCCTGCTATGATACCAATTTTCTTGTGACCTAACTTAGCCAATTTCTCAACTACAGTGTAAGAAGCGTGATAATTATCCACCAAAACTGTGTCTGTTTGAAAATCAGCGATCGGTGCATCTACTGCGATGATCGGCGTTCCTTCATTTTTAAATTTGTCCAATACAGCTAGCTTTTCTTCCAGATGAAAAATGACCACACCATCAACCGAACGGGAACGTAAAAATTCTAATTTTTTCTCTAACTTCTGTAGATCATTTTGGTAGTCACAAAGAATCAGACTATAATTATTTTCTTCTAAATAAGATTCCAGATAGGTAACGATCGACGTTGCAAATACGTCTGTCAGCGTATTGATGACCACACCAATAGAAAGGCTCTTATTATTTTTAAGTCCTTTGGCAATAATATTTTCTTCATAACCAAGCTTTTCGATTGCCACACGAATATTATCCATATTCGTCTTTTTTAGCTGGTGTCCATTTAAATACCTAGAAACTGTGCCTAAAGAAACACCCGCTTCTTTTGCGACTTCTCTGATCGTTGCCACGTTATCCCATTCCTCCTCTTTACAACTTACTATCTACATACTAACGAAGGTTCAAAATTATTTCAATCATAAATAGCGTATTGTTAGATATTTTTATTCATTTACAGCTTAGAGAGCGGCTCACTCAAAAAAACATTTACTGTGTTCAATAGATTCCATTTTCATCAGCAGGAAGCCTTAACATTTTTTATCATTGACAAAAATAGACCTAAGTCAAAATCAAACTTTTGACTCAGGTCCTCGTTGAAGCAACAGTAAAGCTGGATCAACAACTTATTTTACTTCCTCAACTTCTGCCATATCTTCAATATATTTGTATACTTGTTGCCCTGCGATTCCGCCTTCACCAACAGCAGTGGTGATTTGACGTAAAGTTTTCTCACGAACATCTCCGATTGCGTAAACCCCCGGCATACTTGTCTTCATATCTTGATCTGTTTCTATCCAGCCTTCCGCATTCGTAAGACCAGCTTTTTTGAATGGTTCAGTCAATGGGTCAAGTCCAACATAAATGAACACACCGTCCGCGTCGATCGATTTTACTTCATCAGTAACGACATTTCTCAATTGTCCGCCAGTTACGACCATATCATTGCCGGTAATTTCTTCTAAAACGGTATTCCACTCAAATGAAATTTTTTCGTTGGCAAATGCGCGGTCTTGAATGATTTTTTGAGCACGTAGTTCGTCACGACGATGAACAATAACCACTTCTGAAGCAAACTGTGTTAAATAAATTGCTTCTTCTACAGCTGAATCTCCGCCGCCGATCACCAATAATTTTTTATTGCGGAAAAAAGCACCATCACAGACAGCACAGTATGAAACACCGCGCCCAGCAAATTCTTCTTCGCCTTTCACACCTAATTTACGGTGCTCACAGCCCGTCGCAATAATGACTGTTTTTGCTTGATAGGTTTTATCATCACAGATCACTTCTTTATAAGTTCCCTGATCTTTGATATCCATCACGATTCCATAAGCATTTTCTGTACCGAATTTTTCTACATTCTCATACATTTTATAGGCTAGTTCAGGTCCCATAATAGAATCAAAGCCTGGATAGTTTTCTACCTCTGCCGTATTATTCATTTGTCCACCTGGTGCTCCACGTTCAATCATCAATACAGAAAGATTAGAACGAGACGCATATAAAGCAGCAGTCATCCCCGCAGGACCTGCGCCGATTACGATCACATCATACATAAGTCTTTCAACCTCCGAATTTTCAAGTACATTTACTTTACTACTTAGATAGACGATTGTCTATCTTTCTGCCCAGATCAAAATATAAGTAAAACTTCTTCTGATCAACATCTCCCATTATATCATTATTTTTCTAGAAAAACGCAGCTTTTTTATGCTCAGAAAATTTTTAGTTGCTAAAAAATAGAAAGAAAAGCAGCTGATTTTTAGCCTGCCTTTCTTTCTATACATCACGACATCTTTATTAAATGATGACCCAAACATTGGACGTTCCTGGTTGTTCTCCTTTTGTCCAGTGTTTCGCCTGATACGTTTTTCCTTTGAAGGTCACTTTCGCTCCGCCATCATATCCTTTTTTTGCGTTCCATTCTACAGCTTGGTCTGAAAGAAGCAGCCAAACATCAGACTCATCTGGTCGAGTTCCTCTTGTCCACCATTTCGCTTCATACTCCAATCCTTCATAGAATACACGATCTCCAGTGTCATAGGTTTTGTCTATTTCCCAAGTTGTCTCATTTTCTGAAGGTTCTCCTGGCTTATCTTCTAATGTTTTGACTGTTATAGGCTTCGATGCTACCGAGCGATTGCCAGCCGCATCCACTGCTACAATCGAAAAATCATAGGACGTATTTGCTGCTAAATTGGTGACAGTTTGACTGGTTGTTCTGCTTTCTGAAATTTTACTCCCATTGCGATAAATTTCATATCTATCAACACCAATATTATCTGTTGCAGTGTCCCAAGATAGTTTCACTGAATTTTTTGTCACTTCTGATGCTTTCACTCCTGTTACTTGAGAAGGAGCTTGTGTATCAGGATTTCCTTTGTCTAGATGTTTCTCAACAAGCTCGTAGTTGGATCCTGTCAGCTTCGTTGCACTATTACTTGTGCTGCTGCCTGTTGTATGAACACCAAGCAGGTCAAAATTCTCATTAAAAACAGGTCCTCCTGAATTTCCGCCAACAGTATCTGTATCATAATGAAAACGCAAGCTCGACTGTGAAAGGATCTTTCCTCTTCCTTCCCACAACTCGCCTTTCTTATCTCCACCGTACCCCGGCAAAACACTTGTACTCCCTATTGAAACAGTTGGAACATTGTTTACAGGAACAACTGGAACCACATCACCAATAGTTTGATTTTCACTATTTGGTTTTACAGTGATCACGGCGATATCGTTCTCTCTCTTACGACTTGCTGCATATATTGGGTGAATTTCAGCAGATTCAACATCAAAAGAACCATATGGTTTGATTTTTCCATTCCTTGCCGGTGTTACATAAGACTTACTGATAACTTCACTTGATGTCAAGTCCTCTGCTACATGCGCCGCTGTTAAAATCTTGTTTTTCCCGATAACAGTACCGCTCCCTGTAGAATTACCTACTCTAACGTATACAATACTTGAATAAGGCGTTTGTGTCGTATCGTTGATTTTTACCCTGTCATCCGTTCCAATTATTTTTCTTGAACTTGGCTGATTTTCTTCTGCATGACTAACTGTTGTTAAACTAGTTGTCGATAAAATCATTCCGCATAGCAATAACATAGATAGTTTTTTCAATTTCATGTGTATCTCCTCCTAAGGATTGTTATGCCCTTCAGTTTAAAGGAAATCATGAGCCCTAATGACTCAAAGTTCGCACAAAAAAAGAAAAAAATGAGCATAAGAAAGCTTTACACTGCGAAGTTTATATTTGATTTTAAAGCGACATCACCAATTATTCACTTTGAAATCCTCTTCATTTATAGCATTCTCCGTGAAAACTCAAAAAAAATAGGCTCATTTAAATTCAACTCACCTAGCTTATAATTTGTGTAGCCATACACAAAGTTCATTTTTTTCCAAAACTTAAACCTATTTTTCTTACTGCCAATTATTTTTTACGTTCCTTCAAAATCAAGCTCTCATCATGTAATCAAAAAATTCTAAATATATCCAAATATGCTTATTTAAATAATTAGCTCGCAGTAGACAAAAAAGTGGAACAAAACTATACTTTCGTTTTGTTCCACTTTAGTAAACAAGGAAATAAAATTACTTTTTTTCAAATACTTCCTTATCCTTCACCATTTTGCAGTTGATACATATCTGCATACAATCCATTCTTTTCTAGTAACTTAGTATGATTCCCACGTTCTACAATTCGACCTTTATCTAAAACCAAAATGAGATCAGCATCCCGAATCGTCGACAAACGGTGAGCAATCGCGATCGTCGTTCTTCCTTGTCTCATATTAGCCAATCCTTCTTGGATCAAACCTTCAGTTTCTGTATCGATATTCGCCGTTGCTTCATCCAGTACAAGAATTTTCGGATCTGTAACCATCGTTCGCGCAAATGAAATCAATTGACGTTGGCCACTAGAATAACTTGCACCACGTTCAATCACTTTCGCATGATATTTCCCAGGCAACGTCTCAATAAATTTATCAGCTTGAACAAACGTTGCGGCATCCTTTATTTGTTCATCTGTAATATCAGGATTCAGCATCCGAATATTCCCAGCGATATCTCCGTAAAACATAAACGCATCCTGTAAAACCAAGCCCAATTTTTTACGCAATTCAGGCAATGGATACTCACGAATATCCCGATCATCGATCAAGATTTCACCTTCGTAAAATTCATAAAAGCGCATCAACACATTGATGATCGAACTTTTTCCACTACCAGTATGTCCGATCAAAGCTACTGTCTCTCCTGGGTAGGCAATAAAACTGATATGATCCAATACATTATTTTTCCCATCATAAGAAAAACTAACGTTTCGAAACTCGATCTTGCCCTCTGTGATCGTGGCATCAGCACTTGGGTTTTGCTGCGGTGTAACTTCCTGATTATCAAAGATTTTAAGAATCCGACTTCCCGCCACCATACCATCTGTAAAAACACTCAAAAAATCCATCATTTGCGTCATCGGATTAAAGAATGCCTGAACATAAGTCACAAAAGCATAAATCATCCCAACTTCTACTGGTGAATGCAGCGCATCATACCCAAATAAGGTCAAAGACAAAGCAATTGCCAGCGTATACAGAAAATTGATGATCGGTCCTAGTAACAATGAATTCGTGCGAATCATCGAAAAACGAGTTCGTAAGTATTCATCATTTGTTTCTTCAAACTCTTTTTCCAAACGTGTTTCTTGTCTAAACTGCTGAATGATCTGCATTCCTGAAATATATTCGTTTAATTTTGTATTCAGTTGACTCAATTTTTCCCGCATGCTTCGGTAAATTCTAGAACTAAATTTTTGATAATACCAAATAACGATCAATAAAATCGGTAAAAAGATCAAATTATATAAAGCAATTTTCCCATTGATCTGAAACATTGCGATAAACGAAGAAACGACTGCAAAAATGCCCGTCAAAACCATCAAAAAGACATACCAAAATTCAAACAACGTTTCTGTGTCATTTGTCACACGGGAAACGATCGACCCCGCCGGTGTTTGGTCAAAGTAGCGCATCCCCAGGGTCTGAAGCTTTTCAAACAACTTCACTCGAATATATTGATAGGTTTTTAAGGACGCCATCGAATATAAAAACCATTGGAAAAACCAAATAATACTTTTCACGATGATCCCAAATAAATACAGTCCGGCAAAAAAGAAAATCACTTGATTCGTCGCTGTTTTGGGTGTTAAATAATCATCCATGAACAATTGAATGATTCTGGGCAAAATAATATTGATGACAGCAAGAACCAGTGCAAAGAAAATAGCTGATAAAAAGGTTCGGCGAAAAGGCTTAGCAAATTTAAGCAGCCGTTTTACGATCGTCACTTGTTCTTTTAGCGGTATCGATTTTGTCCATTCTGATTCATATTTTTCTTCCATTAGACGTCACTCCCTTCGATTTTAGCTTCCAGTTGCTGTTTGTCCCACATCCGTTTGTACCAGCCTGCTAAATGTAATAGCTCTTGATGCGTTCCCCGTTCAATGATCTTTCCTTCATCTAAGACGATGATTTCCTTCGCATGCATCACACTACTTAATCGGTGAGCTGCAATGATCGTTGTTTTTTCTTTACGTGCTTCTTTTAAATTAGACAAAATCGCTTCTTCCGTTTTCGCATCCACAGCAGATAAAGCATCATCAAGAATCAGTAATTCAGGATCGACAATCAATGCTCTAGCAATCGAGATCCGTTGTTTTTGTCCACCAGATAATGACACACCACGTTCCCCAACTAAGGTATCATATCCTTTTGGAAACGCTTTGATCTCATTATTGATAAACGCCATTTCTGCTGCTAGTTCTACTTGCTCTTCAGTAAAATCAGGGTTAGCAAAACGAATATTTTCCCGAATCGTCATTGAAAATAGAAAATGATCTTGCGGCACATAACCAATGGAATGCATCAAAGCATCCAATGAATAATCTTTGATGTTGCGTCCGCCAAAGGACACATGGCCTTGGTAATTATCATATTCTCGCATCAATAATTTTAAGATCGTTGTCTTACCTGCTCCTGTTTTCCCAACGATCCCTAAAGTTTCCCCTTCATTTAAGACAAACTTGATTTGCTCTAACGTTGTTTCTTTATCCTTTGGATACTTAAATTCCGCAACTTCGATCGACAATTCTCCTTTAGCCGGTGTCTGAATCGCATCTTTTTGCTCGACAAAATGGGATTTGGCATGAAGCAATTCATTGACACGATCATAACTTGCATTTCCACGCTCCAATACATTGAACAAACGTCCGATCGCAAACATTGGCCAAATCAGCATACCGATATAACTAATAAAAGAGATCAATTGACCGATCGTAATTGTACCATCCATGATAAAGCGTCCGCCAATGATGATCGTCAGCACATATGAAATGCCAATAATCAGTGTGATGAACGGATCGAATAATGCATCTAAAAAGTTTACCCGTTTATTTTTGATGATCGCATCATCGATTTTTTCAGTAAAATCAGCAATGTCTTCCTTTTCTTGACCAAACGTTTTGATAACTTTCATTCCGGTGATGCTTTCCTGTGTTTTATCGTTGATCGTTGAAAAAGCGGCTTGTGAATCACGGAATGCATCGTGCAGTTTAGATCCTAGAATTCTCGAAGTCACTGCTAATAATGGCAATGGAATCAAGGCAATCAGCGTCAACCGCCAATCAACAAACAAAATCATCGCAATGATCGTGGCTCCTCCTGTGATCAATGAATCCGCAAAAGTTAAAATACCAGCACCCGCAACATTTTGAATTGCATTCAAATCATTCGTTGCATGCGCCATCAAGTCCCCCGTACGATAATTTTGATAAAAAACAGCATCCATTTTTGTAAAATGATGAAATAATTGCCGTCTTAAATTTTTCTCAAGTCGGGCAGCGCTTCCCCAAATATGCAAACGCCAAATATAACGAAAAATATATTGTGCTAAAGCCGCTGCTAATAATACACCTACCCAAAACAAAATCGACTGAATCGCTATATTTTTAGCAGCGATTTCATCAACAACGATCCCAATGACCTTCGGCGGAACTAGCTGTACAAGGGCAACCATGATCAATGAAAAAACCCCAATAACATAACTTTTCTTTTCCTGCCTAAAAAACCAACCTAATTTTTTAAATATAGACATGTACATTCTCCTCTTCTAAACTTGCTACTTACCACTCACATCATTTCTCTGTTGTTTTCCCATTATCTATACAACTCCTTTCATTTACTAAAAATAAGTGCAAAAAAACGGGCTAAAAAATCAGCCCGTTGTGCTCTTGAAATCTGAATAGCTTCAAAAGAACCTATTTGTCTCCCTGGTTCTTCATTTGCTGCATCATTTGACGTATCTTCTTCTCAGAAGGTTTTTGTCCCATTGACATCATCATCATTCGTAACATATCCTCATTAACGGGAGGATTCTTTTTGAAATAATCTTGCATATATTTGCGCGCAAGGAAAAATCCGCCTGCTGCACCTGCTAATAAAGCGATAATCGCGATTAACACTACTAAACCTGTTGACATATAAATCTCTCCTTTCTCATAGAAAAGTCAAACAAAAGTTTCTGCACTTTAAACCATTTACGCAGTCAATGCTCTTGTTAGACTCATTATCTCTAATTTTATTGAGGACTTTATCCTCTCTTTAATGAAATTGCTCTCAAGAAATCATTTTACTAGAAAGCAGGTGAAAAGAAAAGCTATTTTACTATATTATTCACAAGAAATTTATGAATAGCCTTTTCTCATATTTGTTGCAGATAAAAAGCCTGCAGCATTTTTATTTTTGTGCTTCTATTTTCTCTAATAAATCTGGATCGAATGTTTGCGATTTTAACATAGCAATCTCATAACCATAAGGTGCTTTGCTTGTTTTTTTATCTGCACCAACATAAGGCGTTTCTAAAATTTTCGGTAGTTCTGTCAATGTTTCATGATGAACGACTTTGTTCAATGCATCAAACCCGATCGTTCCAAAACCAATATTTGCATGACGATCTTTATGGGAACCCATCGGATTTTTAGAATCATTCACATGAACGACTTTCAAGCGGTCTAATCCGATGATCTTGTCAAATTCTTCCAAGACACCATCAAAATCTTCTTTTACATTATAACCAGCATCATTGATATGGCATGTATCCATCGTTACCGATAATTTTTCATTTAATGTAACGCCTTCGATGATCGTCGCTAATTCTTCAAACGTCCGTCCTAGCTCAGTCCCTTTACCAGCCATTGTTTCTAATGCGATCTGCGGAATTTGCTCTTTCCAAAGCACTTCATCCAAACCTTTGATGATTTGCTTTAGACCAGCATCGACACCAGCTCCAACGTGAGCTCCCGGATGCAAAGTAATTTGTGTGGCACCTAAAGCTTGTGCTCGTTCAATTTCCTGACGTAAAAATTCCGTCGCAAAACCAAAATTCTCTACTTTGATCGTATTACCTAAATTAATGATATATGGTGCATGAACAACGATATTGCTCAAATGATGCTCAGCCATAAATTTTTGACCGGTCTCAATATTCATCTCTTCGATCGGTTTACGGCGCGTATTTTGAGGCGCACCTGTATAGATCATAAAGGTTGTAGCATCATAACTAGCCGCTTCCTCAGCAGCTCCTAATAACATTTTTTTACCACTCATACTCACATGCGAACCTAATAACATAAAAATCCTCCTTAAAATAAAAGCGGAATGAGCCTGTTTAGTCTCGACTAGAAAATAGGAAAACATGACTGAGGTGCTTTTTGCCTCATTCAGGCTTTATCTTTTTCTCGAGAGACTGGCTCATGCAGCTAGATAACGATAAAAGTGGAACAAATCGCTTAGTCCTGTAGAAAATTAGGAAATTGGCATTGAAACGCTTTTTGTTTCACTGACAATTTATCTATTTTCCTAAGGATTGATTTGTGCAGCTGGATAACAATAAAAGCGAAACAAATCGCCTAATCCTGTAGAAAATTAGGAAATTGGCATTGAAACGCTTTTTGTTTCACTGACAATTTATCTATTTTCCTAAGGATTGATTTGTGCAGCTGGATAATATAAATGATCAACACTTTCTTACGAAAGTCTTGTACTGTTCATCATCAACTCAATTTCTTTCGCTGTGATTCTCAGCAAATAATCAACACTTTATTACAAATGTCTTGTACTGCCCTACATCAGCTCATCTCTTTCACAGTAAGACCATCCTCTAAAAGAGTACGTGAATCACTTAGAAAAGACAATCTTTTTGCTTCTTAATCTCTATCCTTTTTTGCTTTGTATAGGTTATAACTGGCAATCCATTCATCCATTGAGATTTTACTCACCAATTCTCCAATCAACGCATAAGGAATCGTCTTCGTGTTTGTAAATCGAATACAACTTTTTCCCATATTCAGTTTAGTAGGAACAACTTTTTTATACTCTTCTTGAAACCATTGCAGCAATTCTTTATTCCCCATGATCCCCATATGATAAAGAGCGAGGTGCTTTTTCTGTGCTCCAAGACTGATGAAAGGTAATGGTTCATCTTTACGATTCAAATATCCTTCAGGAAAAATACTCAGCGGCACCACATAAGTCGGCATACCATACTGCATCTGTAAGACAAACCCCTCTGGTATATTTTCAGCAATAGTTTGAGCCAACGCTTTATATGCTGCCTGCCATTTCTCCTCTATCTCTACAATATATTCTTCTATTTGCTCCATAAACGCTCTCCACTTTTTATTTTGACAAAGATTGACGATATAACTCTTTTGATTTAAACCCTTTTTCTAAAATATCGATCATCTCTGCTTTTCTCTTATCCTGTGTCGTTTGCTGTTTTGCACTAAAAATATATCTTGCCCAATCTCTTTTGTATCCTGGCGTCAAATTATCAAATAGTACTTTTGCTTTTGAATGTTTTTCTAGAAGTTTTTCTACTTGAGGGATAAACTGAACATAATCTTCCACCCTCGCACTAGTAGCCTTTTTATTAGGTGCTTTTCTTTCAGTATTTTTCAAACCAGTTACTGTAAACACTTCATCCAAACTGACCATCCGATTAAATTTCAATGTGCTTTTCCCTACGTACCCGTCACTATCGTCTACATCTAAGGCTGGAAAAATTTCATCCCGATGAACAAATGTTGGATACATTTTATTTCCTTTTTTTGGATAGGCAACAAAAAGGACGCCATCTTTATTCAACAATTCTTTTTCTATCGTTACGTGTACAATTTTTTTAAAGTCATCCATCGTCTTCACAAAAACAAACAAAAGATCTACAGGCTTAGTAGGAAAACCTAATTGTGCATCCTTTAATTCAGTCAGATAACTTTCATTGGGTCGATCGACGATTGCTTTTGTTGGATATGCCATTAATTTCAATTTTTCAGCGACCGATTTTGCCATGCTCTCACCCTTTTATTTCATTTGATCGTTATTGCTAGTGTAACATAAATGTGTAAAGCTTTTACAACTAAAAACAAACGATAACTGATTATTACGTGATATACTAAAAGAAACAAATTAGAAAGTAGGAAATAACGATGACCATCATTGAAACCTATATCTCTGAATGTCCACCAGAACGTCAAGAAAAGCTACAACAATTATACGATCAAATCAAGGAGCTAGTTCCCCAAGCAACAGAAAAAATAGCTTACGGTATGCCTACCTTCTATTTAGATGGAAATTTAGTTCACTTCGCTAATGCTAAAAACCACATTGGTTTCTACCCTGCTCCTTCTGCAATTAAAGCATTTAAAGAAGAATTATCAGCGTATAAGACAAGTAAAGGAGCAATCCAGTTTCCTTTAGATTCCCCTTTACCAATGGACTTGATCAAAAAAATCGTTTTGTTCCGTGTCGGTGAGAATACACAATCTTGATGCCAAAATGGACGAATACTACTCGTCCATTTTATTCTTTTTTTGAACTATGTGTAAAAATTTTGCGATGTCTACTCTTAAGTTTTTATGTTTAAATCGATAGAAACATTTGAACAACTGTTCATTATAGAATTTTTTTGCTATAATATCACGGAATGTAACATTTTATTGAGGTGAAGCTTTTGGATAATCAGAATAATTCCAATCAAACGGAACGACATTCTTATACAATACCTGAAAAGAAAAAGATCATCATGGGCTTTAACGTGGTTATTCGAGTTTTACAGTCCTTATTTGTCTTTTTAGTTGTCATGTTGTTATTAGGCGGTGCATTAGGTTTAGGAATCGGTATGGGCTATTTTGCCTTTCTTGTAGAAGACACTGAACCACCAACCAAAGAAGAGCTTCAAACAGATATCAGTGATATCACTGAAGTCTCTAAGATGACCTATGCTGAAGGCACAAACATTGCCATGATCAAATCTGATTTGGTTCGAACAAGAGTTGACAGCGAGCATATTTCTCCTCTATTGAAAAAAGCGATCATCTCTACTGAGGATGAATATTTTGAAGAACACAAAGGAGTCGTACCGAAAGCTGTGATTCGTGCCCTTGTTTCTGATGCCACAGGTATCGGTGGTTCTTCCGGCGGTTCTACTTTGACACAGCAGTTAGTCAAACAGCAGATTTTAACTGACGAAACGACTTTCAAACGAAAAGCAAATGAAATCCTGTTGGCTTATCGTATTGAAAACTATTTTTCAAAAGATGAAATCGTCACAACTTATTTGAACGTTTCTCCTTTTGGGCGTAATAATAAAGGTGAAAACATCGCAGGTGTCGAAGAAGCAGCGAAGGGGCTTTTCGGAAAAAGTGCAAATGATCTCACGTTAGCCCAAGCAGCCTTTATTGCAGGTCTTCCGCAAAGCCCGATCATCTACACGCCTTACACAAACACAGGTGAGCTTAAAGATGATGAAAATCTTTCCTATGGTATGAAACGAAAAGATTTTGTATTGTTCAGCATGTATCGAGAAAAAGCGATCACTAAAGAAGAATACGAAGCAGCTAAAAGTTATGACCTGAAACAAGACTTCCAGCCACAACAAGCAGCGAATCAAAATACAGAAGGCTATCTGTATTATGCCGTTTTAGACAAAGCCGTTGAAGCGATCATGGACATCAATATCGAAAAAGCGGGTGTCAAAAAAGAAGACTTAGATGAAATAGGTCTCTCTCAATATGAAGAGCAAGCACGCAGAGAAATCCAAAATCGCGGCTACACGATTCAATCGACTATTGATCAAACGGTTTATGATACGATGCAAAATGCTGTTGCTGCCTATGGATATATGCTTGACGACGGTTACGGCGCTGGTCTTGTTGAGACAGGAAATGTACTGATGGATAACCAAACTGGTAAGATCATCGGCTTTGTTGCTGGTCGTGATTATAATGTCAGTCAAAGTAATCATGCGCTGGACACTGTTCGACAAGTTGGTTCGACGATCAAGCCGATTTCAGTTTACGGTCCGGCAATCGACCAGGGAATGATCGGTTCTGAGAGCCGTTTAGCTAACTATCCCACTTCTTACAGCGATGGTCGCGAATTGACGAATGCTACAAATTCCGGCACAAATACTTTTGATACTGTTCGATATTCACTAGAATGGTCATACAACATTCCAGTCTATCACCTAAATGAAGCGATGAAACAACAAATGGGTGATGATAATTTTTCTTATAATCATTATCTAAGCAAGATGAATTATCCTGCATCTGAAGCTTGGGCTTATGAGTCTGCACCATTAGGAGCTGTGGAAGCAACCGTACTTACTCAAACAAATGGATTCCAAACCTTAGCAAACAAAGGACAGTACCAAAAAGGCTATATGATCGAAAAAATCACTGACAATAACGGTAAAGTTATTTATGAACATAAGAATGAACCTGTTCAGGTCTATTCTCCAGCAACGGCATCCATCATGAATGACATGATGCGCTCTGTCCTTGATTCAAAAATCACTACACCATTTAAACCTGTTGTTTCCGGACTTAATCCTGATCTAGCAAATGTTGACTGGATCGGTAAAACAGGAACCACTGATCTTTACAAAGATTCTTGGCTAGTCGTTTCTACGCCAACGATCACACTAGGTTCTTGGACAGGCTATGATATTCCTACAGCAATGAGCCCAAATAGCGGGGATCAAAATAGTAATTATCTTGCTAACCTAATCAATGCTGTTTATTCTGTTAGGCCAGATTTATTCGGAGTAGGGCAAAAATTCACCCTTTCAGACGATGTCATTAAATCGACGGTCTCTAGTTTTACTGGTGAAAAACCTGGAACATTCACTTATAATGGTGGTACTTATACTGCTCCCGGACCAAATACAGTCTCTCTTTATGCCAAAGACGGCGCGCCAAAAAGCCAATATAAATTTGGTTATGGCGGCTCAGATGCTAATTATAGTGCTTACTGGGGACGTTATGCTACATCAGGTTCTAATAATTCTAGAACAACAACACCATCATCTTCAAACTCGAATAACACAACGCCTTCTTCTTCCGAGAAAAAAGAAGACGATAAAAAAGAGGATGACAAAAAGGATAATAATTAAAAAATACCGCCAACTGATTGCTCAGTTGGCGGTATTTTTATCAGATAAATTCTATTATTTAGTCGATCCTTTTTGATCCATACCGTAAGGTAAGATAACAGTTTTATCTTCGATTTCTTCTTTATTCATCAATTTTGTCAATAGACGCATAGAAACCGCACCGATATCATATAAAGGCTGTGTCACGCTTGAAAGACGCGGACGAGATACTTCTGTCAGTAGTGAATTATTGCTTGTGATGATTTCAAAATCTTCTGGTACTTTGATCCCAGCATCGATCATACCATCTAATAAACCGATCGCTAATTCATCATCTGTCACATAAGCAGCAGTTGCGCCGCTATTGCGAACGCGCTCAGCTAAGGCGATTCCATCTTTAAATTTATATTCAGATTCAAAAATAAGCCCTTCACTATACGTTAACCCATTATCTGCTAAAGCTTGTTTGTATCCTTTCATACGGTTTTGTCCGTTGATTGGATCGATCAGTGCACCACTGACAAATGCGATTTTTTTGTTGCCATTTTTTGCCAACATCGTTGTCGCATCTTTGGTCGCTTCTGTATAATCGATATTCACACTACCAACTTGCTCATCAGGATCGATCGAACCTGCCAAAACAACTGGTGTTTTAGAACGTGAAAATTCTCCACGGATCTCATCTGTGATATGATGTCCCATAAAAATGATTCCGTCGACTTGTTTCGCTAAAAGATTATTCAATACATTGACTTCTTTTTGATCGTTGCCGTCAGAATTTGCTAAAATAATGTTGTACTTGTACATCGTCGCTACGTCATCGATTCCTCGTGCTAACGAAGCAAAAAAGATATTACTCACATCTGGAATAATAACGCCAACAGTTGTCGTCTTTTTACTTGCTAAACCACGAGCAACTGCATTAGGACGATAGTCTAAACGGTCGATAACTTCCAAGACTTTTTTCCGAGTAGCTGGTTTCACATTCGGATTACCATTCACTACACGCGATACGGTTGCCATAGATACATTTGCTTCACGAGCAACATCATAAATCGTAATTGTTTGTTTTTCCATGATTATTCTCCTAAATAATTATAATTTTTCTATTTTCTGAAAACGCTGTTTACATTTCTCACTAAGAATAGCAGACTTTTTTTGTTTTTGCAACCGTTTTAATCTCATTTTCATGAAAATTTACTATATATTTCAAAAAGCGCTTTACGTGTTTTCGTGGTATGATAAAGATACAATTTTCTTATTATCAGTTTTGTAGAAAGAAGGAGAGTTATGAATCAAGAAAAAATCAATGACTTAAAAAAATGGATGGAAAAAGAACAGATCGATCTGACCTATATCAGTGATCCTGGCCACATTGCATATTTTTCCGGCTATCACAGTGACCCTCACGAAAGAGTTTTAGCTTTATTTATTTCATTGAATAGCGGATCATTCTTATTCACCCCAGCATTAGAAGTTGAGGATGCTGAAAATAGTTCTTGGAGTGAACCAGTCTATGGCTACCTAGATAGCGAGGATCCATGGGAAAAAATCACTCAGCTGATCAAGAAAAATGGCAATCCACTTAAAATAGCAACAGAAAAAGAAGCGTTGAGTGTTTCTCGTTTTGAACGTTTAAACCAAGCATTTCCTTCAAGTGATTTTTCAATCAGCGTCACTCCCGTCATCGAAAAACTACAGCTTTTAAAAACACCTGCTGAAGTGAACAAACTTATGGAAGCTGGAAATTGGGCCGATGTAGCATTAGAAATTGGATTCAAAGCAATTGCCGAAGGTGCTAAAGAACAGGAGATCCTTGCTGAAATTGAATATCAATTAAAACGTCAGGGTATCCGTTCTATGAGTTTTGATACGTTAGTCTTAACTGGAAAAAATGCTGCAAGCCCACATGGAAACCCTGGAAATACAGCTGTTGCAAAACAGGATCTTGTTTTGTTTGATTTAGGTGTTGTTTATAATGGCTATTGTAGTGATGTAACCAGAACGGTCGCTTATAGGGAACCAACAGATTTCCAAAAGGAAATTTATTCCATTGTTTTAGAAGCCCAGTTAAAAGCTATGGATGCTGTAAAACCTGGTGTGACAGCTGGTGAATTAGACGATGTCGCTCGGGGCGTGATCAGCGGTTACGGTTATGGAGAATATTTTAATCATCGACTAGGACATGGAATTGGAACAACCGTTCATGAATACCCTTCTCTAGTTACAGGGAATGATTTAGTAATTGAAGAAGGCATGTGTTTTTCTATTGAACCTGGTATTTACATCCCAGGCAAAGTCGGCGTACGGATCGAAGATTGTCTTCATGTGACTAAAACAGGCTGTGAAGCCTTCACAAAAACAACAAAAGAATTACAAATCATCGATTAGTAAAAAGAGTGCGAAACAAAACTAAAAATAGTCTTGTTTCGCACTCTAAAATTTAATAAACGATGGAAATAAAAGCCACTGTTACGCTTCGATCCCATTCTATTTTCTTATGATTTAATATTGTCAGCCGTTTCTTTGGCAATTTTTTTCGTATCTTGTTTTGCTTCCTCTACTTTTTCAGGAACATCTTTTGTGACTTCTTTCGCTTCAGATACACCTTCTGACACCGTTTCTTTTGCTTTTTTCGCTGATTCTTTCACATCGATAAAAATATCATCTGAAGCATCTTCAGCGATATCACCTAATTCATCCACTGAATCATTCACATCTTTTGCTGTCTTTTTAAAACGATCAGATAGCTCTCCAGTTTGTTTTTTGAATGATTCTAAAACGTTATCTGATACTCCTTGTGCTTTATCGAAAGAACCTTTTGTTTTATCTTTGACATTGCCAGCTAGATCACCTGCTTGTTCTCCTAAAGCACTTGCTTTTTCTTTCGCAATCGAAGAAAGCTCAGCCCCTTTTTGAGCAGCATAGTCTGTGTAATCTGTTGCTTTGTCTTTTAAATCATCTGCTTGATTTGCCAAGTCCTCACGTAATTCTTTACCAGATTTCGGTGCTAATAATAGTGCTGCCACTGCTGCTGCAGTTCCACCGATGATTGCTCCTAAGAAAAATCCACCTTTTTTTGCCATAGTTATTCCTCCATTATTTTTTTATTTTGTTGGTTCAATTTTTGTTTTCTTTTTCGGGCGAAATGCTTTGAATGCCGCTCCGCCTACTTTACTTACTACGCCAGCTTTCGCCGTTGTTTTGCCTACGGAGCCTACTTTCCCCAGTAAATTTCTACTAGAGTAATTCAAATCAGATACACTTTCACTCAATTCTGCCACTGCTGCAAATAATGGATCGATCGTTGCAACTTTCTTGTTGACATCTTCGATCAGCTCATTACTTTTTACTAAAAGTCCCTCTACTTGCCTAGATAAAATATCCACATCTTTCGTTACGATTTCGATTGTTTTATTTGCTTCATCAACTGTTGTTGAAACCTTTTCTACAGTTTTTCCGATTTTTATCAGTACTAAAATAATAAAGACCACTAATACAGCAAATGCTACTGCTGCGATAACTGCTGCTACCTCTCCACCTGTCATATTTCTGCTCCTCTCTGCAATTGTTATACACTTTTAGAATAACATCAACTAGCATTTTTCTCAAATTATTCAGTTGCTTTACTTCTTCAATTATAACAATTTAACCTAAAACTCTCTATCTTCCTTTGTGATTTTTCGTAAAATAATAAAAAAGACAGAACAATCGTCCTGTCTTTCATCATAATATTAATTTACTCTATTTCTCTTTTGATGCTTGTTCTTTCGAAAGCTCTTCACCTAGCTCAATAATATAATTACGAAGATTATCCTTCACTTCTGGGTGAACTAGACCATACTCGATACTGGTTTTCATAAAACCAAATTTATCTCCCACATCATAACGTTTGCCTGTGAATTCACGTGCGAATACACGCTGTGTTTTATTTAACGTATCGATTGCATCTGTTAGTTGAATTTCTCCACCTGCGCCAGGTTCTTGCGTTTCAAGAACATGGAAAATCTCTGGTGTTAGCAAGTAACGTCCAATAATCGCTAAATCACTCGGCGCTTCTTCTGGCGTTGGTTTTTCAACGAAGCTGTTAACGTTATATAAACCACTTGAAACTTCTGCTTCCGGATTGATAATACCATATTTTGATGTTTCTTCATGAGGTACTTTCATCACTGCTATCGTTGATGCATGAGTCGAATCATAATCGTTCATCAATTGCTTAGATAGAGGAATCTTATCTTCCATAATGTCATCGCCCAACATGACAACAAATGGTTCATTTCCAACAAAAGCCTTTGCTTGTAATACCGCATGACCTAATCCTTTTGGATGAGATTGGCGAATAAAATGAAGATTGACATCCGTCGTTTCTTCTACTAATTTTAATAATTCTGTTTTATTTTTCTCACGAAGATTGCTCTCTAATTCAAAGTTTGCATCAAAGTGGTCCTCGATTGGACGTTTTGCCTTGCCTGTAACGATCAAGATATCTTCGATACCAGAAGCCAATGCTTCTTCCACAATAAATTGAATCGTTGGCTTATCAACGATTGGCAACATCTCTTTTGCCATAGCTTTGGTCGCTGGTAAAAATCTTGTACCCAGCCCAGCTGCCGGGATAACCGCTTTTCTTACTTTCATTTTATCTTTCCTCCTATTTATACAAAAAACTCATTTTCTGTTTTACCATCACGCAACATGATCTCTTTTGCTGCTTGTTTCACGTCTTTACCTTCATAAAGTACACTATAAATGGCCGCTGTTATCGGCATTTCAACATTTAATTGTTGTGACAGTTCATAAGCCGCTTTCGTTGTCGAAACTCCTTCAACGATCATGCCCATGTTTTCAAGAACTTCATCTAAACTATGACCTTTTCCAAGCAGATTTCCTGCTCGCCAGTTACGAGAGTGAACACTTGTACATGTCACGATCAAATCACCCACACCGCTCAAGCCGATAAACGTCAACGGGTTCGCTCCCATCGCCACACCCAAACGGCTGATTTCTGCCAAACCACGAGTCATGATCGCAGCTTTTGCATTATCACCGAAGCCTAATCCATGGATCGCTCCCGCTCCTAAAGCAATGATATTCTTTAGTGCAGCACCTGTTTCGACACCGATCACATCATCATTTGTATAAATTCTAAAATAGTCGTTCATGAATAATTGCTGAACATAGCAAGCCTGTTCTAAATCTTCACATGCAGCAGTAATTGTCGTGATATCGTGTACAGCAACTTCTTCTGCATGACTTGGTCCAGATAAAACAACAACACCACGGCGCTTTTCAGCTGGTATCTCTTCCATCAATACCTCTGAAATTCGTTTATGGCTGCCTTGCTCCAATCCTTTACTAGCATGAATGATCAATGGTTGATTTTTACATTTCGCTGTAAATTCCTGTGCAACAGAGCGAATTGCTTTAGTTGGAACCACGAATAAAACAGCATCTACGTTGTCGATACATTCTTCCAATGATAGCGTTCCTTGAATAGATTCTGGAATCACTAGATCTGGAAGATAGTGTTGATTGGTATGATGCCTATTGATTTCATCAATTTGTGCTTTATTATTGCCCCAAATGCGAACCTCATGGCCATCCTCTGCTAAAACTTGTGCCAATGCTGTTCCCCATGAACCGGGACCTAAGACAGCAACTTTTTGTTTCATTGGTGAAAATCTCCTTTACAGAAAAGCCGAACTAAATTTCATCAGCTTTTATTTATAATAACTTACTAAATTTACTACTTTTATTACTTTCATACCCAATCTATATTTTACCATAGCACAGACATAATAGGCAGTTCTATTCTGCTTTTTTTATCGTTCCTTTTTCTCTGTCATAAAACTTGATCGCACCTTTTTTACGACGGAAAATCATTAAACCGATCGCACCGAAAAACAGCACAAGTGACACTAATTGGGAAACTCTGATACTGCCAAATGCATATAGACTATCTGTCCGCATACCTTCAATAAAGAAGCGACCGAATGAATACCAGATGATGTATCCTAAAAATACTTCTCCTTCTTTCAAGAAATTTTTCTTTCTTCTCAAAAGAACTAGAACAATAAAACCTAAAACATTCCAAACAGACTCATACAAGAATGTCGGCTGATGATAGGTACCGTCAATATTCATATTGTCGATGATAAATTTAGGCAAATGCAGTCCTTCCAAAAAGCTGCGTGTTGTTGCTGGGCCATATGCTTCATGATTCATGAAATTTCCCCAACGTCCGATAGCCTGAGCTAAAATCACACTAGGTGCTGCGATATCCAAAAATGTCCATGTTGAGATGAACCGATGTCTTGCAAAGAAGAATAACGCCAGACCTCCTCCGATCAAGCCACCGTAAATTGCTAAACCACCATTTCTAGTCAAAATGATTTCTATCGGATTATCTACATAATCCTGCCATTGAAAAATAACATAGTACAAACGAGCACCGACAATTGCACTCGGTAAGCCCCACAACATAAAATCGATCACATCATCTTCTTTTAAACCGACACGAACTGCTTCTCTACTACTTAGCCAAACAGCTAGTACTATTCCTGATACAATAATGATTGCATACCAGTAAACTGCTATTCCAAAAAGATTGAATGCAACTGGATTTACCTGACCTAACATTTGGCTGCCTCCTTAAATTAAAAGCTGAACAGGCTGGTCAGCTCTGACTGAAAAATAGGAAAATAAATTTGTGGCGCTCTTTGACACACATTTATTTTATCTTTTTTCCGAAGAGCTAGCCTGTGAAGCTAGATAGAATTAAAAGCTGAAAGAGCTCTTTATACCTCGAATGGAAAATAGGAAAAAATGATTGCGGCGTTCTTTGCCTCACTCACTTTTTTATCTTTTTCCCGAGAGGTTAGCTCTTGAAGCTAGATAGAATTAAAAGCTGAACAGGCTGGTCAGCTCTGACTGAAAAATAGGAAAATAAGCTTGTGACGCTCTTTGGCACACACTTATTTTATCTTTTTTCCGAAGAGCTAGCCTGTGAAGCTAGATAGAATTAAAAGCTGAAAGAGCTCTTTATACCTCGAATGGAAAATAGGAAAAAATGATTGCGGCGTTCTTTGTCTCACTCACTTTTTTATCTTTTTCCCGAGAGGTTAGCTCTTGAAGCTAGATAGAATTAAAAGCTGAACAGGCCCGTATAGCTCTGACTGAAAAATAGGAAAATAAGTTTGTAATGCTTTTTGACACACACTTATCTTATCTTTTTCCCGAAGAGCTGGCCTGTGAAGCTAATCTATTTCTAAAATCCGAATATTTTTATCCGTTAAACGTTTCCTGAATTTTCTTCAATCAAGCGTGTCAATCGTTCTTCAAATGCTTTTGTCGCATCATATCCCATTGTTTTCGCACGGAAATTCATCGCAGCTACTTCAATGATGATCGCAACATTTCGACCTGTTTTTACAGGGATACGAATCTGCGGTACATCTACATTAGCGATCTCGATCATTGCATCATCTGAACCTAAGCGATCATATTTTTTATCCTTCTCCCACGCTTCAAGATACACGACCAGTTGAACCTGCATAAAGCCACGAACAGCACTGGCACCGAATAAGTTCATTACATCAATGATCCCAATACCGCGGATCTCGATCAGATGCTGCAGTATTTTTGGCGGCTCACCGATCACTGTCAGCTCATCCTGCTGATAAACGTCGACCCGATCATCTGCGATCAAGCGATGACCTCGTTTAATCAATTCTAAGGCCGTTTCGCTCTTACCAATACCGCTATCGCCTTGGATCAATACACCTAAACCATACACATCGACTAATACACCATGGATGCTGCTTCTCACAGCCAAGCGCCCATCCAGATAGCTGGAAATCTCGCCTAATAATCGTGAAGTTGAAATCGGTGAACGTAATACAGCTAATCCTTTTTCTTTCGCTGCCTGCACCATTTCCTCCGGAGCTTCTAATCCTCTGGAAATAATGAATGCCGGCGTATCTTTCTCACATAAACGACGCATGACCATTAAGCGTTCTTCCGGTATCATCCGCTCAGCAAAGGTGATTTCTTTACTGCCGAATAACTGTAAGCGATTATGGGGATAATAATTAAAATAACCAGTCAATTCTAAACCAGGACGTGAAATATCTCCTGTTGTGATCTCTCTATTTAAACTTTCTTCATCGCCATAAACGACTTCTAAAGAAAGCTTTTCTACCAGTTGATGAATTTTTACAACTTCTTCCATATTCGTCATCCCTTCTTGTTCTCTACTCGTTTCATTTTATCATTTCAAGCAGGAAGTTACTAGCCATTAACAAGATTGTCCCTATTTGTTTTACACCATAAAGCAGCTTAGAACTGCTCATTGACTATCAACGATTAATTTGTATACTTAACTTGTATACCATCCATCAGCCAAAAAAATATGGGATGTGAGCCAGTATGAACGATACTTTGAAGAATCAGGCAAAGGAATTGCCACTTACACCTGGTGTCTATTTAATGCAAGATAAACATGGAGACATCATCTATGTTGGCAAAGCAAAAAAATTACGTGAACGAGTCAGCAGTTACTTTATCAAAAATAAACAGCATTCTAAAAAAACATTGCGGATGATCCAACAATTGACAAGCTTTTATACGATCGATGTTCCAACTGAACTTGATGCTCTCTTATTAGAATGCGAACTGATTCAAACCCATCGCCCCATTTATAACCGTCAAATGAACACATTCGAAAAATATAAATATTTTGAGATCAATATAGAAGATAAGGAGATCAAACTCAATATCTTACCTGCTCCAACAGAAAAAAATTGCTTTGGTCCTTTCTCTATCCACAGAAAGCTTGATCAGGTGAAACAAATTTTAGAAGAACTATACGGATTAAATAAAAATAATTACTGGCATCAAACTTTTTCAGATCAGTCAACGATTACTTTAGATAGAGACGTGATCATTAAAGAGCTATTTGAAGCCTTTACTTTGAGCGGCGAACAACCACAAAAGAGACTGGAAACAAACATGCTTTTAGCTTCTGAAAATTTCTCATTTGAACGCGCTGGAAAACTGCGTGAAGAATGGCAGTTTCTTACTCACTTTTTCAACCAAAACAAAAAGCTGATCCTTGCCAGCCAAACAGACTGGCAGCTGCTTTGGCTGCCTTATGATTCAAAAATAAAATATTATTTGATCTATCAAGGCTTGGTCATCAATAGTCGGATTTATACAAAACAAACTTTCCATAAATATACTGCGGCAGAACTAGCTCAAAAAATACTGCCTAAATCAAAACCGACACACTTCAAACGATTTTCAAAAGACCAAGTTGATTTTATCAATATTTTATATAGCTACATCAATCAGCACGAAGAGTGCCGATTCGTTGATTTGGATGATCCATTTATATAAAAAAGGATAAAACCAAACGAAAGTCGTCTGAGTTTTATCCTTTTCTACTATATTTATCTAAGTTGCGTTCACTAACGATTGCATTGACTAATGACATGATTACCGCCATTAAAATCGCTGCACCAAAACTTGAAAAACCAAAGTTCATTTCTCCTACAAAAGAAGAGGTCATTTTTAACATCGCTGCATTTACAACAAAACTGAATAACCCAAAGGTGAGCAGTGTAAACGGCAATGATAAAATCGTCAGAACTGGTTTTACGAGCATATTCAAAACAGAAAGTACGAATGCGGCTACGATTGCCATACCAATGCTTCTTACAAAAATCATATTAGGAAACATCACTGAGAGTGACACAAAGGTCAACGTGTTAACAACTAAACGTTGAAAATATGTCATTAGAAGTCACTCCAGTCATCATCATCCACTTTTTCAGCATTTTTTCTTGGTTTTTGTCCGTTTGCATATGGATTTGGATTACGAGTATTACGATTATAAGGGTTTTGATGCCCATATCCGCCTTGATTATTGCGTCTTCCAGAAGGAAGTAAGACAGCTAATGCAATATAAAGTAAAAAGCCAGGGAATCCTGCCGAGAATATCGCAAGAATCACATAAATCACACGAACGATCGTTGGATCTACACCGATCCATTCTGCAATCCCCGCCAAGCTTCCTGTTAATACTACGTTATTAGAAGATTTCGTCAATGGTCTTTTCATTATTTTCACCTCTCATCTTTATGATTTTACAATAGAATGGATGAAGAATCATCCTTTTTTTCTTTTTATTTGAATAATGGTCGAGAAGCAGCTAAGTTCTTTTGGCTTATCATCTCAACCATTACCCAAACCTATGGATTACTCACACTGGTCAATGATTCTACTATTTATTTATCTGTATCTTTTAAATAAATATTTCCTGTTGTTGTAGAAGCATTGATTTGTGCCATATTTTCATCGTTTAAGCGTCTGAATTGTAACAATTGATTGGTTCTTTCTTTTTTCTCACGAATAACGTCATATTCACTTAATCGGCTATTGATGCTGCCTAAGCTTGTTTTGACCGTTCCTTCGATACCAAGTTCTTTTGGTAAAGCAATTTTTACGTTTCCGTTGACAGAGCTTGCTTCAACTTTTCTTAATGTGTTTTCTTTTGCAGTAATGCGCACATCTCCGTTGATCAATGAAACACCCACCGTTTGCGGAGTTGCAGCAATTGTTACTGTTCCGTTAACTGTTTCGATGATATTGTCTAGGATTTCTCCATCTAAGACCTTGATATCTCCGTTTACCCCTTCGATTTCAAGCATTGTCGCATCAATTTTGTTGAATGTGATCGAGCCATTTGTTGATTTGGCATAAACATCTTTTGCTTTCAACGATTCAACAAGAACGTTCCCATTCAATAATTTGATCGATACGTGATCAAAGGTGCGTTCTGGTAAGTAGAAAACTAAGTCTGCACGAACACGTTTATTCGGGATTTGGAAGGAAATGACTTCATCATCTACATCGATTTGGCTTCTTTCTAGGAATGCTTCTAATGGTGTTTCTGCATCCATTTTGCCATATAATTTGATTTTTCCTTCTACTTTGACATCTGGTTGATCCCAAGTTTTGAAAACGATATTTCCATTAGCTACTTTGACATCGATCAAGCTTGCAAGTGGTGATGGATAATTGAATTCATGTTCAAATTTTGTCGTTGCGACACCTGGAACTTTGAAGCTCACGTCTTTCCATTCCACGTTGTCATTCATCGTTTCACTAAAAGAAGTGAATGTCTTTTTAAGAAATGATCCTAATTGGGAGCCTGCTTCACTCATTTTTTCGCCAACTTGATTGATCGTGTCTGTGGCTTGCTCTTTCCAATCATCCGGAATATCAAATTTAGAAGCAACACGGTCTTTTGTTTCTGACCATTGTTCTTTGCGAATATTCTTTAATTCTGCTTCTAATCTAATTTTTTCTTGGTTTCTTTCATCTAATGAATCTTCAAGTTCTTTGATCTCAGTTTCTAATGACGTTCTTAATTCTAAATCTTCATTTGTTAATTCGCTAAGCTCTTCCTTAGTATTCAATTCCATCAATTTTTCTTGCGCTTCTTTGATTTCCTCTTTCACACCAGCGATTTCAGCGTTGATTTCGTCTAATTCTACAGAAGCACGATTAGCTTCTGTTGCAAGATCATCAAGAATTTTTTCTAAACGTTCACGATCTTCCGCTTCTTTTGCTTCTACATCTTCATCTGAAACTTCAGGTTCGATGCTTTCTTCTGCATTTTGTTCCAACTTATCTACTAAATCTACGACTTTATCATTTTCTTTTGAATCGACAGTTGCACCAGTTACGTTTACTTGATCGGCAGCTTTTTTGATTTGTTTCTCATCTTTTTCAGTTGCCATATTTTCTAATAAGACTAAAGCTTCTTCAGAAGACAGGATGCCTTTTTTAACTAAGTCTAATACTCTTTCTCTTTCTTTCATGGAAATTGCCTCCTTAGCAAATTTTTCACCCAAGGGTGTTTTCCTTATGTACCTATTATGCCCTCTTTTTAATTATTTGTCATAGGACTTAAGAATGAATTTTCGATAGTCCTCAAGTGCAACCATTTCTTTCTATTATTTATACGTGCCTTACTTATAAGTATATTATAGGTAGAAATTGACCGATAGGCATAAAAGAAAGCCTGAATCAATGTTGTATTGATTCAGACTTTCTTTTTATAAACATGCGCGTTTTATTTGATCCCCTATAGACTAGGAATGGATCTCTCTATAAATCAATTTACTTTCTGGAATGTTATTACCGATGCGGATATTTTCTTTGATCATCATTTCAACATCCCTGACCTCTTTTTGATTGGCGAAAATAGTAACTAAAGATTCTCCTTTTTTAACTGGATCTCCTACTTTTTTACGTAAAACCAATCCAACAGCTAAATCAATATCATCCTCTTTTGTTTCTCTCCCGGCACCTAGCTTCATTGCTGCAACTCCAATATTGTCCGCCACGATTTCAGAAACAAAACCTTCTGTATCAGAGAGAACTTCTATTTCGTACTCCGCTTGCGGTAATAACTCTGGATTTTCGATCCAATTAGGATCTCCGCCTTGGTTTTTAATGAATTGTTTGAATTTAGTAAGTGCTGAGCCATCTTCGATGACTCCTTTCAGCATTTCTCTTGCTTCTGCTAAGGAATCTGTTTTGCCGGCAAGCACGACCATCTGACTACCTAAGGTCAATACTAGTTCTGTTAAATCCTCTGGGCCATGGCCTTCAAGTGTATCAATCGCTTCTTTAACTTCTAGTGAATTGCCGATCGCATTGCCTAAAGGTTGTGACATATCTGAAATGATCGCCATTGTATTTCGTCCAACGAGATTCCCGATACGAACCATTGCTGAGGCAAGTTCTGCCGCTTCTTCTTCTGTCTTCATGAAAGCACCTGCGCCAGTCTTTACATCCAAAACGATTGCATCTGCTCCTGCAGCGATTTTTTTACTCATGATTGAACTGGCGATCAAAGGGATTGAACTAACTGTTGCTGTAACATCTCTTAGAGCATATAGCTTTTTGTCTGCAGGTGTCAGATTTCCAGATTGTCCGATCACAGAAATCTTATCACGATTGACCATTTCAGTAAATTCTTCATCAGTCAATTCCACATGAAAACCAGTGAAGGCTTCTAATTTATCGATCGTACCACCTGTATGTCCCAGCCCGCGACCTGACATTTTAGCAAAAGGAATATCTAAAGCAGCGACTAATGGTGCTAAGACCAAAGTTGTTGTGTCGCCAACACCACCAGTGGAATGCTTATCTACTTTGATTCCATCAATATTCGATAAATCGATCACATCACCTGAAGCGACCATCGCCAAGGTCAAATTGGCCCGTTCTTCGTCTGACATGTCCTGGAAATAGATTGCCATCATAAAAGCACTTGCCTGATAATCAGGAATCGTACCATTCGTATAGCCATTAACAAAAAACTCGATTTCTTGCTTACTCAGTTCTTTGCCATTTCTTTTCTTTTCAATAATATCTACCATTCTCATAGTTGGCTGCCTCACTTTCATATTTATTTTCTTATCTTAATATCCGTCTGTTGTATTTTCGCTTGTTGCATCAACGATTGCAACACTGGAGCTAGCACCGATTCTTGACGCGCCAGCATGGATCATAGCTTTTGTATCTTCAGCTGTTCTAACTCCGCCGGAAGCTTTGACTCCAATATCAGGTCCTACAGTTTTACGCATTAAGGCAATATCTTTTACTGTTGCTCCGCCTGTTGAAAAACCAGTAGAAGTCTTGACAAAATCAGCGCCTGCCTGAACTGACAAGTTCGAAGCAGTAACGATTTCTCTATCAGTCAAAAGGCATGTTTCTAAGATAACTTTAACAAGTGCTCTTCCTTTAGCTGCTTCAACAACACCTTGAATATCTTTCAAAACTGTCTCTTCATCACCTGATTTCAATGCACCTACATTGATCACCATATCAACTTCTGTCGCACCGTTTTTGATTGCATCCTCTGTTTCAAAAACTTTGACACTAGTCGTATTCGCACCCAATGGAAATCCAATCACTGTACATACCTCAACTGATGTTTCAGCTAATTCTTTACTTGCTAACGCCACCCAATATGGATTAACACAGACAGAAGCAAATTCATATTTCTTTGCTTCTTCAATAATAGTACGTAAGGCTGCTTCATTTGCCTCAGGTTTCAATAATGTGTGGTCGATCATTTTGTTTACGTTCATCGTCTTCTCCTTCTTAGAAATTCCGTTCCTAAATAGCGAAATTTCGTTCATACATAAAATTTATAAAAGAGTAGAAAAAATACTTCTACTCACCTATCTCACTTAATAATTCAATAATTTCAGAGCCGTGAATTTATCGATCAAAAGAACATTTGCATATCCGCCAACTAATGCCCCATGGATCGCTTTGACTTTTCGATCGCCGCCAGCAATCAAAATCGATTTTTCCTTTTTCTTCAGCTCTTCAAGTTCGATACCGATCGTTCTGCTATCGATCTCTTCATCGCTAATCTTACCATTTTCATCAAAAAATCTAGAGCAAATATCCCCTACAGCATTTTCCTTCAACGCTTTTTCTTCAGATTCAGTAAAGTAACCTAAACGAAAATGGAGCGATTCACTTTGAACTGTTCCAACTGTAAATACAGCAATATTCGCCTGCTTTCCTAAGTTGATGACCTTACTGATGTGTCGATCTTCGACAACTAAATCTTTCGCTATCTTACTATCTAAAATAACTGGTAAAGGAAAGGTCTTTGCTTTGGTATTCAGCTTTTCTGCAAATAATGTCAATGTCTCAAATGCATAGTTATTGACATCAAAATAGGCGATACCACCTTTTAATTGGACAACCTCAACACCTTTGATATCTAAATGATTCATCTTAGATACTGTCTTGTGCATCGTTGTTCCCCAACTGATGCCAATAATATCTCCACTTTTGATGATCCCTTCTAAATACTCTGCAGCATAAGAAGTTAAATATTCAGAAATAGAGTTATATTCTGGATCTGGAGAGAATGCGACCTGAACATCAGTTAGATGATATTTCTCTTTTAGTTTTTGTTCAATCTCAAATAAATCTGAAAAAGGATCAAAAATCGTGATTTGAACATATCCTTTTTCCTTCGCGTAATTCAATAACCTTGAAATCGTGGGACGCGATACATTCAATTTTTCTGCAATCTCCTGCTGACTAAGCGAAGATTGATAGTAAAGCCTTGCAACTTCGATACTTAGCTGTTGTTTTTCTTTATCCATACCCATTGTCCGTTCTTTTTTATTTGTTTTATTATATCAAGAACAAACTGGGAAAACAAATACCTACTTAATCTGTCAAATACATCGCTCTTAATTCATTTAGTTTTTCTTGATCGATATTTAGACATTCTGCCGCATATTTTTCAGCTGTACCAAAGTTTTTCTCAATCAAATTGAATGCGTGATCCAGATATTCTTCTTTGACATACAGCGCTGTTGCTAGCGATGCCAACTGTTCTTCGTCAAAGCCTTGTTCTCTAAACTGTTGGATCAGCTGATCATTTGCTTGCTTTCTTTCTGTGTTGGTGATCAAAAAGTCTTTGTAGATTTCTTCTTTTTCTACATCTAAAAGTAATAATAATAATGCAGAGGCATATCCTGTCCGATCTTTACCAGCAAAACAATGGAAAATCGTTGCTCCTGTTTTATTCGCTAAAATATAGTCCATAAATTCGGTAAAGCCTTCCTGCGCTCCCGGGTTTAAAATCAGATCTTCATAAACCCCTAACATATGCTGATCAACAGCGTCGATCGATTTCAATTTAGCAAAATCTGCCAAACTCGAACTTTTAGCGTTCATTTTACCTAATAAATCTAAATTGATATACTCAACATCTTCGATCGGTGTATCTGGCGACTCACTGATTTCAAAATCTCGTCTGAAATCGATGATCCTTGTCAAATTGAACGTATCAACAAGTAAGTCTTGTGTTGCTTGATCTAAATTCACCAGATGACCCGAACGCAATAATTTTCTTCGTTTTACTTTTTTCCCGTTTTTATTTATGATACCGCCTAAATCTCTAAAATTTGTGATTTGTACATTCATTCATTTATTCCACCTTTATACGTTTACTTGTTTTCTTTTTCTTTCTTCTGCAAATGCAACGATCCCTAAAAGAACTGCGATGATCACGATTGAAATGTAAAATATGATAAACGTATCATTCCAGCCATGCAGAACATGTCCAAAGAAGTTTACTCCATTTTTGGATGGATCCGAGATCTTAGCCAATAAAATTTTTGCCATCGAATCACCAAACAAGTAGGCAAATGCGCCAAGCAATCCGCCAGATACAACTGTCGCCTTTTTAGGTACGAAGCCCAACATCGAAAGGTTGATCAACAACTGTGGGCCAAAGATCATCATACCTAGAATAAATAATGCACTATTGATCACTACTTCTGTCGTACCGATCTGATACGCAATGATTCCGATCGGTAACAAAATAGTACTGATCGTTGCAACTAAAGCAGGTCTACCTTTTAATAAATCTGAGATGTAGCCCCAGCCAAGACAGCCGATCAAAGCACCCATTTCAAAGTAGAAAATAGTTTGAGCTGCAGCTTCTTGAGAAAAATTCAGATGCTCTGTTACATATAGTGGTGCCCAGTTATCGATACCAATACGAACAATATAAACAAATACATTGGCCACACACAGCACCCAAATGTATGGATTCGTTAAAAGATATTTCTTGAAAATCTGCCATTTCGTTAAGTTCTCAGCATCTACATTCGCTTCTTCCACTGGTTCACCAAAGATTTCTTCGCTTGAATTCCAGCCAAGATCTTCTGGTCTGTTTTTACCGATAAAGAATGTTACGATCGCAATGACTGCTGCAACTAATGCTGGAATGATAAACATCCCTGCAACCTGACCCTTAAAAAAGGTTTGAGCACACCATACAGCAAAAATCCCTGCAAAACCGCCACCAATATTATGTGAAGCATTCCATAAGCCAATGTATCTGCCACGATTGCTTCTAGTTGTCCATTGCGTGATGACAGAAGCACAACTTGGTCCGCCTACACACTGGAAAAGTCCGTTCAACGACCACAAAACAACGATCCAGCCCATTGGGACATTATTCATTGTAAAAAGAATTCCCATACACAAAACGGTGATCGATGATAATAGCAGCAATATAGATAAGATTTTCTTTGTATTTTTTCCATCGACGATATAACCAACGATAAATTTACCAAAACCATAAACGATGGAAAAGACAAAACCAATATAACCTAGATCTGTTGTAGTCAGCCCTAACTGACTTTTTAACAACGGTTGTGCTGCTTTAAAATTATTTCGGATCATATACATCGTAATGTAAATGACAACAACGACCAAAAACGGTTTCATAAATTCTTTGAACCATTGTTTTCTTTGTTCAGTCAAGGTCAACTGATCTTGTTTACCAACAACTTTACTCGTTTCTTCCAAATTATCTCACCTCGAAAAAATTGATTATAATGGTTAGCGCTTTCCAATATAGTTGTATCATACACGACGAAAGAACAAATGTAAACACTTGTTGAAATTTTGTTCAAATTATTTTTTTAGAAAAAAGTATCTCAACTATGTCATTTTAGCTGAGATACTTTTGTTTTTATTCAAATAAATTTTTTTCTGTTGTTTGTCATAACTTATTCATCGTGATTACTATTTAGTTCAGTGATTTTCCCAGTCGCCAGATAAACGATCCATTCACAAATGTTTGTTACATAATCACCGATACGTTCTAAATAAGTCGCTACATGAAGATAGTCCGTTCCACTCACTACTGTTTCCGGATTAGACTGCATTGCTTCAATACAGTGGCTGTAGATACTATCAAAATATTCATTTACTCGAGTATCCATTTTAGCGATCATTCGAGCATCTTTTTGATCTGTTTTCACGTATGCGATCAACACATTATCGACCATTTTTTTAACATAATCGGACATGTCTGAGATTTCTTTTTCGATTTCAGGAATACGCGTTTCCCCTTTTAGACGAATCGTTGACTTAGCGATAGACACCGCATGATCTGCCATTCTTTCAAGGTCAGAGCTGGCTTTCATGACCGTGATGATCATTCTCAAGTCTGTAGTTACTGGTTGTTGTAACGCGATCATTTCAAAACTTTTCTTTTCAAGCTTTACTTCCATATCATTGATTTCAACATCATAATCGATGACTTCATTAGCGATTTTTTTATCATGGTTGATGTAAGAACGTACCGATTTATGTACAACATTACTCACCATCATTCCCATTTCATAAAACTGATTATGCAGATTTAATAATTCTTCTTCAAACTGACTACGCAACATGTGGTTTCCTCCTTTTTTATCCAAATTTCCCAGAAATATAGTCTTCTGTTTGTTGTTCCTTTGGATTTAAGAATATTTTCTTTGTGTCATTAAATTCTATCAATTCCCCTTGTAAAAAGAAAGCAGTTTTATCAGAAATTCGAGAAGCTTGTGACATATTGTGTGTCACCATGATCATCGTATATTTCTCTTTTAAGGTCAACAACATATTTTCGATCTTCCCGCTTGAGACAGGATCGAGCGCACTCGTCGGTTCATCCAATAAAATAATTTCCGGATCTACCGCTAAAACGCGAGCAATACAAACCCGTTGTTGCTGTCCACCAGATAAGGACAACGCACTTTTATGCAGTTTATCTTTCACATCGTCCCATACTGCAGCGGCTTTTAAACTGGTTTCAACCGCTTCATCCAATACCTGCTTATCCTTTTCACCTTTTAAACGCAGCCCGTAAATAACATTCTCATAAACCGAAAATGGAAAAGGATTCGGCTGTTGGAAGACCATCCCGATTTCTTTACGTAAATCAACCGTATCTGTCTTTGGTCCATAAATATCTTTTCCTTTATAAACCACACTTCCAGTGATCGTCACCCCTGGAATCAAATCATTCATTCGGTTCAATGAACGAAGATACGTCGATTTACCACAGCCGGAAGGACCGATCATTGCAGTGATTTCACCCTGATTGATACTTAGATCGATCCCTTTGAGTGCTTCTTTTTTACCATAATATAGATGTAGATCCTTTGATGAAATAATCTCTTTTGTCATCTTGTTCCTCCTAACCAAAATGTCCAGAAACATAATCTTCTGTGGCTTGAATTTTTGGTCGTGTAAAGATTTTTCTGGTTTCATCGTACTCGATCACTTTACCAAGATAGAAAAAGGCAGTGTAATCACTGATACGGGCAGCCTGTTGCATATTATGTGTCACGATAATAATCGTATAATCATCTTTCAAATTGACTAAAGTTTCTTCAACTTTACCAGTTGAGATTGGATCTAAAGCACTTGCCGGCTCATCCAGCAATAAAATATCCGGTTTCATCGCGATTGCTCTGGCAATACACAAACGCTGCTGTTGTCCGCCGGATAATGCCAATGCACTCTTATCAAGATTATCTTTGACTTGATCCCAAAGAGCAGCTTGCTTTAAACTGGTTTCAACAATTTCGTCCAATTTTTTCTTATTTTTTTCACCGTGTTGTTTTAAAGCAAATGTGATATTTTCATAAATCGATTTACTGAATGGATTTGGTCGTTGAAATACCATACCGATCCGTTTACGCATTTCATAGACATCCACTTCTTTGGTATTGACATTCACACCTTTGTACATAATGTTTCCTGTTACTCTTGTATTAGCGATCCCGTCATTCATTCGATTCAACGAACGCAGGTAAGTTGATTTTCCGCAACCGGAAGGTCCGATAAGTGCAGTGATTTTATTTTTTTCAAAGGCTAAGTCGACACCTTTGATCGCTTCATTATCTCCATACCAGACATGTAGGTCATCTGTATGTAAAGCGACCGGCTCCGGCACCTTGATAATATTGGTTTCATTCAAATTATATTCTTTCATTCTGATTCCCCTAACCTTAGGCTGATGTCATTTTCTTATACAATCTGTTTCCAATAAAACGAGCTCCGAAGTTGAATAATAAAACAACTAAAATCAAGACTGCAGAAGCTCCAGCAGAAACAGCCGCACCATCAGGCATTGTTCCTTCTGTGTTGATTTTCCAAATATGAACAGCTAGCGTTTCAGCTTGTCGGAAAATACTGATTGGGCTAGATACGCTTAATGGGTTCCAGTTTGTGAAATCAAGTGCTGGTGCACTTTGACCCGCTGTATAGATCAATGCTGCCGCTTCACCAAAAATCCTTCCAGAGCTTAAGATCACTCCAGTCAAAATCCCAGGTAAAGCCTCTGGAACAACCACCTTAGTAACGGTTTCCCAACGAGATAGACCTAAAGACAACCCAGCCTCACGCTGTGTATAGTGCACTGCTTTTAATGATTCTTCAACGTTTCTAGTTAAGAGCGGTAAATTAAAGAATGTTAGAGCTAGGGCACCTGAAATAATTGAAAATCCATATCCCATTTGCACAACAAAAATCAAGAAACCAAATAAACCAACTACAACTGAAGGTAATGAACTTAAGATTTCAATAGATGTCCGAATGACATCTGTTACCCAGTTTTTCTTAGCATACTCAGACAAATAGATGCCTGCGCCTAAAGAAATCGGAAAGCTGATCAACATTGTGATCAATAATAAATAAAGAGAGTTAAAAAGCTGGATACCAATACCCCCGCCAGCCTGATAGGCTTTAGAAGGTTTTGTCAGAAAGTCCCACGAGATATGAGGAATTCCTCGGACTAAAATATACAGGAGCAGCGCTGCCAAAATCAAAACGATCACGCCTGAAATAAAATACAGGACACCTGTTGCAAATTTATCTGCTTTTTTTGCATTCATTATTTCAAGGCTCCTTTCCTACCAATGATTCGGATAATAATATTGAAGAACAGTGACATCAGTAATAAGATCAATGCTAATGACCATAAGACATTGTTTTCGACTGTGCCCATGATCGTATTTCCAATCCCCATTGTTAAGATACTTGTCAAAGTTGATGCTGGTGTCGTTAAACTTGATGGCATGATAGCCGCATTTCCGATGACCATTTGAATTGCCAGTGCTTCACCAAATGCACGTGCCATCCCAAAAACAACAGCGGTCAAAATCCCAGGCACAGCAGCACGTAACACAACTTTATAAATCGTTTGCCAACGTGTGGCACCTAGAGCTAGTGAAGCTTCACGATAATGACGCGGTACTGATTTCAATGCATCGACCGTCATTGTTGTAACTGTTGGTAGGATCATAACAAAAAGTACAAATGTACCGGCTAAAATCCCGAAGCCGGTCCCACCAAAAATTGAACGAATAAACGGTACGATCACTGATAGTCCAATAAAACCATAGACAACAGAGGGAATCCCAACTAATAATTCAATTACAGGCTGTAAAATTTTCGAACCTTTTTTAGGAGAAATTTCTGTCATGAAAACCGCTGCTCCAATTGCAAACGGCGTCGCAATGATTGCAGACAAAAATGTAACGATAAATGACCCCGTGATCATTGGCAAAGCGCCAACCATTGGCTTTCCATCTGTTCCTGTCTCACTAGGATTCCAATTCTTTCCAAATAGAAAGTCTGAAACACCGATTTTATTTGTAAAGAAGGTTGCCAAGCCTTTACTCGCCACAAAATAAAAGATCGATAATACTACTAAAACAATCAAAGCGATGCAAAGGAAGCTAATGAACTTTCCTCGTTGTTCCATCTTGGCACGTTTTGATTTAGTTAACAATTTTTTCTGCACATCTTCCAAGAAAATTCCTCCTTATTTTAAAAGCGTGATGAGCTTGGCCCACTCTGACAGAAAACTAGACAAAATCAAATGCGTCACTTTTATCTTTTTCCTAAAGACCATCCTTTATAGCTAAAAAGACCAAAATCTGAATAACCTTGCTCCGTCTTCAAAGATCATTAGACAATAATAATTCCTCTCATATCCAGCTCTTTTTTCAGTCAGCTTCTTCAGCGCTTTTCAAAACATTTTCCATAACAAAACAAGTGTATCTTTTCAACATAAATTTGCGTTTAATAACATGTAAAGCTTGTGTTAAGTTTGTAAATTTTGTGTAAAGGTCACTTATTTAACTAAATTACCTTGCCAATCACGTTCAACTTCCATTCTGGAAACTGGAATATATCCTAATGGACCAATGATTTTTTCTTGTACTTCGTCTGATAGCATAAAGGCCAAAAATTCTTTTGTTAGCTCTTTAGGCTCACCCAATGTATACATATGTTCATAGGACCAAACAATCCACTGATTCGTTGTTACATTTTCATCTGTCGGCTTCACACCGTCGATGCTTAACGTGCTTACTTCATCATTCACGTATGAAAATGCAGTATAACTGATCGCTCCAGGTGTATCTGCAACGATTGAGCGAACCATACCGCTTGAGTCTTGCTCTTGTGCCTGAATCGCTGTTTTACCATCAAGCACCCACTTTTCGAACGTTGCTCTTGTTCCACTTCCAGCGGCTCTATTAAGCATAACGATCGGAAGGTCTTTTCCGCCAACTTCTTTCCAGTTTTTGATTTCTCCTAAAAATATCTTTCTCAGATTTTCTAATGAAATATCTGATACACCAACATTTTTGTTAACAATCGGAGTAATACCAACTACGGCTACTCGATGATCTGTTAGTTTAGCAGCATCGATCCCATTCTTTTCTTCAGCAAATAAATCGGAATTCCCGATATCAACTGCTCCTGATTGAACTTGGCTCAATCCCGTTCCGCTTCCTCCACCCTGAACATTGATAAAGCGACCTGGGTTTTGGCTTTGGAATTCTTCCGCAGCAGTTTCTACTAGAGGCTGCAGTGCCGATGAGCCAACAGCTGTGATCGATTCTCCTCGGTCGATCCATTTTGCGCATCCTGATAATGTAACTAATCCAATTAAACTAAAAAATAATAGCATTTTCTTTTTCATTTAGCTTATATTCCTCCAAACTCAATTCATCAATTTATTTTAACATTAACTTTTTAACTTGAAAATTATAAGTTTCCAAATTAACTTATTTCAAGAATTAAATAACACTTCACATAAAAAAGACTGTACATAGCAACTCAATAAGTGCTCTGTCAGTCTCTTCAATAGATTCTTATAATAATGGCGAAATCAAGCGTGCTAACCCTTCTTTGAGCTTAACAATGACCCCTCGATTACGATATTTCTCCTCTGTTAACAATTCCGATACTTTAGAATCTTCGTAAAATGCTGATCGAACTTCTTCTGCAAAAGATTGATCATAAATAATTGTATTTACTTCAAAATCTAAACGAAAAGAGCGTACATCGATATTAGCCGAGCCTACAGAAACAATACCGCCATCGATGATCATTGTCTTCGCATGAATAAACCCATGTTCATACGTTTCAATAATTGCCCCATATTCCAATAGTTCTGCAGAAAATGAATACGTTGCCCAATACACCAACATATGATCTGGCTTATTAGGGATCTGGATACGTACTTTCACACCGGATAGCAATGCCAGCTTCAGTGCTTCATGAATCGAAGCATCTGGAATATAGTACGGTGTCTGGATCAGAATCTCTTTTTTGGCAATCGAAATCATTTTTAAATAAGTCATTTTGATTTGTTCATGCTCTGAATCCGGCCCGCTTGTTACGATCTGAGCTGCTTTTTTTCCTTCAGAATGAATTGGCGGAAAAAATGCTGAATCATAGCTTAATTCTTTTCTATGCTGTGAGTTCCAATCCATTAAAAAGCGATTTTGCAAACTGTAAACAGCTTCACCGTGAATTCTCAAATGATTGTCACGCCAATAACCGAATTTCTTTACATTGCCTAAATATTCATCACCAACATTAAAGCCGCCAGTATAACCAATTTTTCCATCGATCACAACGATTTTTCTATGATTCCGGTAATTGATTCTAGGATTTAAATAAGGGACAAATAATGGAAAGAAAAAGGCAACTTCTCCTCCTAAATGGCGCAACTCTTCAAAAAATTTCATATTTACTTGAGTTGATCCCCAGGCATCCAATAGTAACCTGACTTTAACGCCTCGTTTCAGCGCATCAACTAATTCCTGCCGCAGTTCTTTCCCTAAATTATCTCCTCGATAAATATAATATTCCATGTGGATGTGATGCTCTGCTTCTCGAATATCTTTAATTAAGCCGTCAAACTTTTCCCGTCCATCCGTATAAAGAAGAAGTTCATTATTTGTTGTATACAATGAACTTTCAAATACTGTCAGCATATAGATCAACTGCTTTGGATCGACATCACCTGTTGCCGGATGCGGAAACAGCCCTCTCAACAATGATTGTTTTTCCGATTCTATTTCAGCGTTCATCCCGATTTTAGGCTGCATTTTCATATCAAAGATCTTATCTTTGGAGATTCCTCGACCTAAGAATATATATAAAATAAAACCTAACACAGGAATAAACATCAACACTAACAGCCAAGACCATGTTTGTGCTGTTTGTTTTCTTTCACGAAATACAATAATCAAAGATAAAAGCATATTCGCAATAAAAATAATAACAAATAAATTTTCATATAAAAACTTCATCTATTCCCCCAATCCGCAAACCCATTGATCCCCCTTGTAAAGCATAACGAACTTATGAAAATAAGTAAAGAAAAAGCAGACAAAATTCGTCTGCTTTTTTTCTATTAAATTTTTAAGAAACGTCTCATTGAAATGATCGAACCTAATGAACCAATCGTCATCCCGATCACGACCATCAATAAATCTAATTGCCAAACAAATGATTCTGGTTTTAATAGTGAATAATTTGAGCGCAATAGTTGAGGGTTGAATAAATTGTAAAATTGTTGATATCCAAATGTTAATAACAGAATCGGGATGATTGCCCCGATCAATCCGATCCAAGCCCCTTCAATAAAGAATGGCCAGCGGATATATCCGTTTTTTGCACCAACTAATCGCATGATTTGGATTTCTCTTTGACGAGAAAGAATCGTAATACGAATCGTGTTAGAAATCAAGAACACAGCGACAAACAATAGTAGTATTGCTGCACCTAATCCCCATGTTCTAACCTTGCCGGCAATACTGAAGATCTTATCAGATGATACGCCACCGTAATCTGCTTTAAAGACATTTGGCAGTTTTGCTGCTTTTTGCGAAATTTTCTTCGTATCTGATGGCTCTTTCGCACTTACGTAGTAAACATCATATAATGGATTGCTGTCCCCTTCAAATAGGTTCCATGCTTCACCCATTTGTTGTTGGATTTTTTTCAATTGTTGATCTTTATTTGAATAAGAAATCGTTTCAACATTATCGATTTTATTTAATTCTTTTTCTAATTTTTGCATTTCTTCTGGTGTCGTACCAATATCAACAAAAACTGAAACTGTTACGTTTTCTTCGATATCTTTTGCTAACTTGGTCGCATTGAAGATCACTGCCATAAAAATCCCAACAAGAACTAAAGTAATCGTAACTGCACTGGCAGAAGCAATCGTCATCCAGCCGTTACGTTTTAAACTTTTAATACTTTCTAGGACGTGAGTAAAGAACGTTCTAATCATCGTAGCCATACTCTCCTTCCGCTTGGTCTCGAATAATACGACCATTTTCAATGGCAATAACGCGATGACGAATCGTGTTTACAATCGTACTATTATGTGTCGCCATTACGACTGTTGTCCCTTGTGCATTGATCCGATCCAATAATTTCATGATCTCCCATGAATTTTCAGGGTCAAGGTTTCCTGTCGGTTCATCTGCAATTAGAACTTTAGGCGTATTTACAATTGCTCGAGCAATTGATACACGCTGTTGTTCCCCACCAGATAATTCACTTGGGAAAACACGAACTTTATGTTTTAGTCCAACTAAATCAAGAACTTCCATTACTCGTTTTTTGATATCTCTTGGCTTACGGCCAATAACCTGCATTGCATAGGCTACATTTTCATAAACTGTTTTTTTCGTCAATAGTTTATAATCCTGAAAGACAATCCCGATTTCTCTTCTAAGGTATGGGACTTCCGCATTTTTTATTTTCATTAAATCATGGCCGGCAACTTTCAAGCGCCCTTTTGTTGCTTTTTCTTCGCGGTACATCAATTTGATAAATGTTGATTTACCTGCACCTGAAGGACCAACCACATAAACGAATTCACCTTGGTTAATTTCTATTGAAATATTACGGATAGCTGTTGTACCATTCGAATATTTCTTCATTACATCTTTCATTTCAATCATGGCGTATTCTCTCCATCTCTGTTTTCTAGACTATCAATCATTATAACATGTCTTTGTTTCAAGGCTCTTTCAAGAGTTTACAATTTTGTTTCATTTATGTAAACTGCTCAATTTAATTGATGTTTTAAATAAGCATCGATAAAGCCATCTAAATCTCCATCCATTACAGCCTGTACATTTCCTGTTTCGAAATTGGTTCGGTGGTCTTTGACCATTGAATAAGGATGAAAAACATACGAACGGATTTGTGAACCCCAACCGATTTCTAATTGCTCTCCACGTAAAGCAGCAGCTTCCTGTGCTTTTTTATCCATTTCCAGTTGATAAAGCTTTGCTTTCAACATGCCCATTGCTTGTTCCCGGTTTTTTAATTGCGAACGCTGAGCTTGGCTGGCAACGACTGTGCCAGTAGGAATATGAGTGATTCGAACAGCTGACTCTGTTTTATTGATATGCTGCCCTCCAGCTCCACTCGCACGATAGGTATCGATTTTCAAGTCATCCGAATTGATATCAATTTCAACATTCTCATCTAATTCAGGCATAATATCAACAGAACAAAATGAAGTATGGCGGCGTTTAGCAGAATCAAAAGGAGAAATTCGAACTAAACGATGGACGCCCTTCTCGGATTTCAAATAGCCATAAGCATTATATCCTTTGATCAAAAGCGTCACACTTTTGATACCTGCTTCATCTCCAGCTTGATAATCAAGAGTTTCGACTTGGAAACCATGACTTTCCGCCCATCGAGTGTACATCCTAAGTAACATGCTTCCCCAATCCTGCGACTCTGTACCACCGGCTCCCGGATGCAATTCCATAATGACATTATTTTTATCATAAGGTTCGTTTAATAAAAGAGAAAGTTCATAAATACTGAGCTTTTCTTTCAACGCCAGTAACCGTTCTTCTAATTCTGTCTGAGTCTCAGCATCGAATTCTTCCTGCTGCATCTCGCTCATCAATTCTAGTTCTTCCAGTTCATCTGCAAATTGATGAAATTGCTGGAATTTTTCTTTATGGATATTTGTTTCATTGATTAACTGCTGAGCTGTTTCTGTGTCATCCCAAAATCCAGGTTCTGCCATTCTATTTTCAGCTTCTGCAATATCTTCTTCCAACTGATCTAAGTCAAAGAGACCCCCTGAAGCTTGTGATTGATTGGTTCATTTCATCTAAAAGTGTTCGAATTTCAGCATTTTCCATGATCATTTCTTCCTTTCGATTATGCTCATTAACATAATTAATGAAGGTGAGGGGCCACCTCACCTTCATTGATTATTACATATCTTTGCCGTGGCAATTTTTGTATTTTTTACCGCTGCCGCAAGGACATGGATCGTTTCTTCCAATTTTTTCATCAACATGTACTGGTTTTTTCTTCGCACTTGTATTGCTTTGCGGTTCTTCACCGTCACCTTGATGACTAGCTTCGCCTTGTGCTACTTGTTCACGTTGAACATTTTGACGAATTTCTGATTTCATAAATAGACGAGTCACTTCGTATTCGATCGCACCGATCATTTCTTCAAACATGTTATAACCTTCTGTTTGATACTCAACTAATGGATTATTTTGTCCATACGCACGTAACCCAACAGATTGACGTAATTGATCCATTGCATCGATATGATCTGTCCATTTTGTATCTACGACTCTTAAAATAACGACTTTTTGGAATTCAAGCAGTTGTTCCGTGCCGTTTAATTGTTCAGCTTTCGTATCGTAAACTTCCTGAGCACGTTTCATCAAATATTCTTTGATTTCTTCTGGTGATTTTCCTTCAATGTCTGCTTTTGAAATAGAATCTTCATGGACAAGTGTTGAAGAAGCAAAGTCAACGATTCCTTCTAAGTTCCAATTTTCTTTTTCAAGCTGTGTATGACTTTCTACAACACGTGAAATTGTACGTTTCACCATGTTCAATAATGTTTCAGTCAATTCATTTTCTTCCATGATCACTTCTAAACGCTGAGCATAAATAACTTCACGCTGTTCACGCATAACGTCGTCGTATTGTAAAACATTTTTACGTGTATCATAGTTGTTTCCTTCTACACGTTTTTGCGCTGATTCTACTTGCTTACTTAACATTTTACTTTGGATCACAGCATCAGATTCTTCAATATTCATTCGATCTAAGAACGCTTTGATCCGTTCAGAACCGAAACGTTTCATCAAATCATCTTCAAGAGATAAGTAAAATTGTGAAACCCCAGGATCTCCTTGACGACCTGCACGTCCACGCAATTGATTATCGATACGACGTGATTCGTGGCGTTCTGTACCAATAACAGCTAAACCGCCAAGTTCAACGACACCTAAGCCAAGCTTGATATCTGTTCCACGTCCGGCCATATTGGTTGCGATCGTTACTGCGCCTTTTTGACCAGCATTCATAATGATCTCTGCTTCTTTGAAGTGATTTTTCGCATTCAGAACTTCATGCGGTACTTTTTCTTTATTCAGCAATTCTGATAGTAATTCGGATGTTTCGACCGCAACTGTACCAACCAATACTGGCTGACCATTGTGGTAACGTTCTTTGATATCTTGAACGACTGCTTTAAATTTACTATCCAATGTTGGGTAAAGTAAATCAGCACGGTCGTCACGGATGATCGGACGGTTTGTTGGAATTTGGAATACTTGGATATTATAGATTTCACGGAACTCTTCTTCTTCCGTTTTCGCTGTCCCTGTCATCCCCGCAAGTTTTTTGTACATACGGAAATAGTTTTGGAATGTGATTGTTGCCATTGTTTTTGTTTCATCTTCGATCTCTACGCCTTCTTTGGCTTCGATCGCTTGGTGCAGACCATCAGAATAACGACGACCATCCATGATACGTCCTGTGAATTGGTCAACGATCAGAACTTTACCTTCCTGTACCACATAATCAATGTCACGCAACATGATGTAATTGGCACGTAAAGCTTGATCCATATGGTGAGTCAAAGCTGTATTTTCAATGTCATATAAGTTGTCTAAGCCAAAGTTTTCTTCTGCTTTTTCAATCCCTGCTTCTGTTAAACCTATTGTTTTAGACTGTACATCGATTTTATAATCTTCTTCTTCTTTCAGACGTTTTACAAAATTGTCCGTACGAGTATATAGGGCAGTCGATTTTTCTGCTTGTCCTGAAATGATCAATGGTGTACGTGCTTCATCGATCAAAATTGAATCCACTTCATCCACGATTGCATAGTTTAACGGACGTTGTACCATTTGATTGCGATATACGACCATGTTATCACGTAAATAGTCAAAGCCTAATTCATTATTCGTACTGTAAGTGATGTCACAGTTATAAGCATCACGTTTTTCTTCTGATGTTTTTGAATTGATGTTTAGACCTACTGTCAGACCTAAGAAATTGTAAAGCTCACCCATCTCGTCTGAGTCACGTGTTGCCAAGTATTCATTGACAGTTACAACGTGTACGCCTTCACCAGTTAAAGCATTCAAGTAAACCGGCATTGTCGCAGTCAAGGTTTTCCCTTCACCTGTTCTCATCTCAGGGATATTTCCATCATGCAATACGATCCCACCCATTAGCTGAACAGGGTATGGATATAAACCTAATACACGTTTAGCTGCTTCACGAACAACAGCAAAAGCTTCTGGCAACAACTGATCCAACGTTTCACCTTTTTGGTAACGTGCTTTGAATTCATCAGTTTTTGCTTTTAATTCTTCATCACTCAATGCTTCAGTGGAAGATGCAAAGCTTTCTATTTTAGCCGCAATGCCTTCCAAGCGCTTCAATTCTTTTTTATCATTTTCGATCATCTTTTTCAAAAAATTTGCCATGTTTTTAAGTGTTCCTTTCAATAAACTCTATTTATTTTTGCACCAAATGCACAATCATCCTTTCCATTTTATCATTAGTTGACCAGAAAGGAAATAACTTCTATCAATATTAACGATTTATTATAGCATTTTTATTATGTAAATAGTACTAAAATGAGCAAAGAGACTGCGGCAAAACGTCTGCCGTCTTGCTTCAGTCTCTTCAATATCTCAAAATTATCATCGATCAACGTTACTCTAATCGATCAGTCTGTTTCGATCAAGCCATACTTGCCATCTTTACGACGGTAAACTATGCTTGTTCCGTTTGTTTCTGAATCTTCAAAGATGAAAAAGTTATGTCCTAGCATGTTCATTTGTAAAACAGCTTCTTCGCTATCCATCGGTTTCAATGAAAGACGTTTTGTCCGAACAATATCTAGTTCTGGTGCTTCTTCTTGTGTTTCTTCACCATTAAGGAAAATCGCTGCTTTTGCAGTGTTTATTCCTGTTTCACGAGATTTACGATTGATTTTTGTTTTGAACTTACGGATTTGCCGTTCTAATTTATCTACAACCAAATCAACACTTGCATATAAATCTGGTGATGTTTCTTCGGCACGTAAAACTAAATAAGGTAGAGGGATCGTAACCTCAACTTTTGCAGTTTTTTCTGTATATACTTTTAAGTTTACATGAACAGTTGCTTCAGGTGAATCACTGAAGTAGCGTTCCAATTTCCCTACTTTTTTCTCTACATAGTCTCGGATAGCTTCAGTAACTTCGATGTTTTCTCCACGCACATTGTATCTAAACATAACAATTACCCCTTTCATCTGACACTAAAGAAGGAATAAAAGGACCACTCTGTTATCCTTCTTCTTAATTCTATTATAACGAACTATCCTTCTTTTGCCAACAAAATTGCGGTCGATTTTTGATTTTAATTTTACTGTCACCTCGCAAGAGAAAACGTATGCAGTTTTGCGGGTCTCTTTTCTAAAATGACTTCTGCGGCATGGAAAATCGTCCGACCTGTTGTATAGATATCATCAACAAGAAGGATCTCCTTGTTATTGATATTCTGTTCAGCTATTTCAGTCAATTTGAAAGGCTGCTCTAAGCTCATACGCTCTTGCCTATTTTTTTGAACTTGAGATAAACCATTTGAAAAGCGCACTAGGTATGGTTCATGTGCGATTCCTGCGGCATCTAACAAACCAGCAACTTGATTGAAGCCTCTTGAAGCCATACGTTTTTTTGATACAGGCACAGCAACCACAATCATATTAGATTTTCTTTTGAAATAGGCTTTTATATCTAAAGCAAAGCTATGACGAAGTTGATAATTTCCTTTAAATTTGTATTCTTCCATCCACTCTTGCATTGCTTGATCGTAGGAAAAGAGGGCTTCATGGTGAAACTCATAATTTGGAAATAACTTTTGCCATTTAATGCAGTCTGTACATAATTCTTTGGTCTGTTGTTTTTGACAGCCTTTGCAACTGTCTTTTTGAGTTAAACGTCGGAATTTTTTACTGCATTGTGAGCATAACTGCTCAGTGATTATCCGCTTAGGCAAAAAAATTTCGGCCAATGTTAAATTTCTAGTGATATGTTGACGACAATAATTACAATTCATCGATCAACCCCCGCTCTCTTCCAATTCTATTCATTTTTTTGATTTGTTGAACAGCTTCCTTGATCGTTTGCGTACAGCTATCATGTAAAAACCAAACTTCTCCAGCAGTGTAGATCATTTTCCGGTCAACACGCCCAGCAATCTGAACCAGAGCAGCCACAGTAAATACTGGATGATTTGCACCCAATACAATGACAGAAACTCCATCAAAAGTTACGCCCCTTTCTAAAATCGTAGATGTGATCAGAATACGATACGCTTTTTGTCTCATATTCAATACCTTTTTGATCCTGTCTGTATCTTGAGAATGAACGCATGTTAGTGGTATATCTGAAAAAATCCCATTCAGAATTTTTTCTAATTGCTCCATCTGTACAATGCTGGGACAAAAAATCAATAGGTCATTGTCAACCAGCAGCTGGCGAATCAACGTGATCAATCCTTTGGGGGCTTTTCCATGTGTAATTTTCTTTTGCCAGTGATTGCTCCATTTTATTTTAGGTACAGGCAGACATCTGCGATGATAACGTGCCGGTAAAATACTTAATTTAAGCTGATTTTGGCTCGTCTTTTTCATTAATTCTTGGGTTGGGGTGGCTGTTAAATAAATAAGCGAACTATCTTTTTTGATTGCTTGTGCTACACCATACTGTAATAACGGATTGCCAACAAAAGGAAAAGCATCCACTTCATCAATGATCAGTAAATCGAATGCTTGAAAAAATCGTAATAATTGATGCGTCGTACATACTAAAAGCTTAGTATATCGATAGTCTTCTTCCATTTTTCCGTGAAGTAGGATCATCTCTTCATTAGGGAAAACAGCTTGTATTCTAGGAAATAGTTCCAAACAAACATCCACTCGCGGCGAAGCGATCGCCACTCGTTTTCCTTTACCCAAACAATCATGGATCGTATTAAACAGCATTTCGGTCTTCCCTGCACCTGTGACAGCCCAAACCATTTTAGATTCTCCTTTATCTGCAGAAGTCAGTAAGCTATCAGAAACTTCCTGTTGCCCTTTAGTAAGTTCACCCTCCCAAGAAAAATCAACACTTCTTGGTATCAGTTCAGGTTCGGGAAGATGATAAAAACACTGTCCCGTATCCACACGTCCCAATTGAATGCACGCAGGGCAAAAATAAACGCCATTAAAAAGCTTTACCGTTTGTTTTTCATGAAGTTGTCCGCAACGTAAACATTGGATCGATCTACTCGTCCGTTCTTTCATCGTTGGCAAACATTGATAGTGATTGGTTAGCTGCTTGATTTCTTTGAGTAAAACTTTTCTTCCCCATAATTCTTGCATATTCTACCTCCCCTAGTAAAATACGCATTTTTTCATTATTATTTTTCAAAAAAAAAGATCTTAAACATAGCTCAAAGAGTTATGCTTAAGATCTTAAAATCTAGAGAAATAATTTTTTTCTGACTCTAGTTTAACCTATTTATTTTCAATCAAATTCAATGCTTGTTGTAATACCTTTTCTCCGTTCATCATGCCGTAATCCGCCATATTGATGATATCTAGCGGAATGCCTTTTGGTTCAAGACGTTTTTCAAAATCACCTTTCATAAAACGGACTTGAGGTCCTAACAGTAGAACATCCACTGGTTTACTTTCTAAATTATTGTCTGCTTCAGATGCGGATACAGCGAAAATATCTGCTTCTAATCCTTGAGCATCTGCTGCTTTTTGCATTTTCGTTACAAGTAGGCTTGTACTCATTCCTGCTGAACAAACCAACATAATTGTTTTTTTAGCCATCTTCATTCATCCCTTCTTGTCTCTGTTAATATAACACAATCTACTCGATTCTTTACATCTATTATAGTAAAACCAGCTATTTTGTCAACGCTTACTACTTATACACGATCACACACTATTATTCAAAAAGCCAGTTGGACTTTAGTAGTTTATTAAAAACAACATACTCCTTTAAAATGTTTACCTGCACCACCTGATATCCCGCATTCAGCCAGCCATATGCACCTTTTTCAGGATGTTTGTGGTCATTGGCCCACCAATCAATTTCTGTTCGAGCTGTTTTAGGAAGACCAGAATGAGGAAATAGCAACTCATCAAATTGAGTAAACGTTAAAGTAACCTGAGATCCGCCGTTGTTCATTAAATAATGGGTAACGCTGTCGTATTTCTTCTGCCGCTCTTTTGCCAAATTTTCCACTCCTTTATCTTCCAGTATTCTTTTCATTATTATCTCATAAATACCTTCAGAAGCAAACGAAGCTCATTTATTTTCACCTTTTTTTATAGATGGTTGCTTCTCTTTCTTATTTTTTTTATACTTAGGATACTATTTAAGTAAAGGAATGAGAAAATGCTTGAACGTTATTTTACCATTCACTCTGATGGCGAAAGTGAAATCGAGATCAAAAAATCGCGCTTTATTTGCGCGCTTAAGCGAGTTTACTCCGAAGAAGAGGCGAAAGCATTTATTGCCGAAAAGAAAAAAGAGCATTGGAAGGCGAACCATAATTGCAGCGCATTCATAATCGGTGATAATAGTGATATCCAAAGAAGCAGTGATGATGGCGAACCTAGCGGAACAGCTGGCGTTCCGATGCTTGAAGTCTTAAAGAAAAAGGAATTGATCAATGTAGTTGCTGTCGTTACTCGTTACTTTGGCGGAACGAAACTTGGCACTGGCGGCTTGATTCGCGCTTATAGTCACGCAGTTTCTCAGGCGCTGACTGATATTGGATTAGTTGAGGGGAAACTACAGCAAGAAATACGTCTACAGATCAGCTATCCTAATCTAGGCAAAGTTCAAAACTTTATGGAGCATAGCCTTTACACACTAAAAGAAACACTCTACGCAGAAAAAGTTGAAGTGATTTGTCTAATAGATGAAGCAAAAATAGAACAGTTTGAAGCAGAAATCACTGAACAGGTGAATGGCCAAGTCACCTTTGTCAGAGGTGACTGTTCTTACCACGAAATACCTATTACGAAAACGGAGGAAACAGATGACATTTGAAGAAGTATTACCACAGATTAAAAAAGGCGCAAAAGCGGTCAGAACAGGTTGGAGCGGGTTTGAATTATATATTGAGCTGAGGGATGAAATCGGTACCTCTGATGGTTCATTTCTCCAGGTCACTCCCTATTTTTTGATCAAAACATCTGACGAGGGATACAGTATGTTTTCACCGACACCTTGTGATGTATTGGCTGATGATTGGAAGATCGTAACAGCAGAATAAATATGATGACTATGCTAGGAAACTTTAGAGAAGTTGCCTAGCTTTTTATACTGAGTAGAAAAGAGGATGAATCATGCACTTCGACGAATATACAGGAAAAACTATTTTTGTGACAGGGGCTGCTTCCGGGATCGGTCAAGCGCAAGCTGTAGCATTTACCGCTCAAGGTGCAAATGTCCTAGGCTTTGATCTTGATCCAACAGGATTAACTGAAACCGAAAAAAAGAGTGCCAAAGCAACAGGTGCCTTTATCAGCTATATTGGCGATGTTACACAAAAGGATGAGATTCTTGCTGCAGTCAAATATGCGAATGAATGCTTTGGTTCTATCGATATTCTGCTAAATACAGCTGGTATCCTTGACGATTATACGCCTAGTCTGGATACGACGGAGGAAATGTGGGATCGCGTGTTAGACATCAACCTAAAAGGCATGTTTCTTGTTACTAACCTCATATTGCCTCAGATGATCGAGCAACAGCGTGGCGTTATCATCAATATGGCATCTATTGCTGGGATGGTCGCTGGCGGAGGCGGCGCAGCATATACAGCTTCCAAACATGCCATCATCGGTTATACAAAACAATTGGACTATGACTATGTCAAAAAAGGAATCCGTACAAATGCGATTGCTCCAGGTGCGATTAAAACACCAATGAATGCAGCAGACTTTGCAGGTGATGGTCAAATGGCTGAATGGGTTGCTAGCGAAACGCCTGCTGGACGCTGGGCCAAACCTGAGGAAGTTGCTTCATTGAGTCTATTCTTAGCTAGCCATCAAGCAGATTATATTCACGGAACGGTGATGACGATCGACGGTGGTTGGCTTGTCAAATAAATAGATCATCTATTTCAATGCGTTATCTATTTACAAATATCCCTAGATTCGGTAACATGAATAACAGTGAAAAGATTCACACTATGACACTTCAGTTGGCAGAATATCCTGTCACTTCCTTTGGTCATAGTTATTACTAAAACGGGCCTGCCTGTTTTACAAAGGAGAATACATATGAATCAGTCAAACACCCAGACTAAGCCATGGTCTGCCGTTTCTATCGCAAAAATGGCATTAGTGACAGCACTTTATGTTGCTGTGACCGTTTTTCTAGCACCTTTTAGCTTCGGAGTAGTTCAGCTTAGGTTTTCTGAACTGTTTAATTACTTGCCTCTATTTAATAAACGTTACATCTGGGCAGTCACTTTAGGTGTTGCTATCGCTAATCTCGCGTCGCCTTTAGGATTAGTGGATGTTGCGATCGGGAGTGTATCCACACTATTGATTTTACAGCTCTCCTATTATCTGACACGACGTGTTAAAAATCTGCGCAAAAAAATGATCATTACCGCCTTACTTTGTTCTTTATCGATGTTCACTGTTGCTGGTCAGCTTGCCTTTTTCTACCAGTTACCTTTTTTCTATACTTGGCTGACTGTCGCTTTAGGTGAACTTTTGTCGATGTCGATCGGTGGTATATTGATATACTGGATCAATGAAAAAATGGATTTAACAAAATAAAAAGCGGGATAGAAATCTCTGATACTTTCTTTTTGAAAGATCAACGATTCCTATCTCGCTTATTTTTCTAAATAAAATTCAAAACGGTTACCAACATATTGTGTACGAACATATTCAAATGGCGTACCATCTTCAAAGTAAGAAATCTGACGCAAGCGTAAAATAGCGTCGCCGCGCTTGATTTTTAAGTAGTCGGCAATTTGTTCAGAGGCCAGCATAGCAGAGATCGTTTGATTTGCATGACCGATTTTATTGCCGCCTTTTTCCTCTAATGTTTTATAAAAGGAATTCGTGATCTCTGTTTTGCTGTAACGATCTACTAGAGAGTATGGGACACTGGCGACTTCAAAGCAAATAGGCAGGTCATCAGCAAAACGAATCCGCTCCATACGAACGATTTGCTCATTTTCTGTCAGATTCAGTTTTTCCATTTCGCTAGAACTTGGCTTGGCTACGTAATAAGAAACGGTGCGGCTGGAAGGTACTCGGTTTTGCGAAAGCATGATATCAGTAAAACTGGTTGTTCCAGTCATTTTTTCCTGTACTTTTTTTCGGGCTACATAGGTCCCTGAACCGATTTTCCTTTCTAAGATCCCTTCATCTGCCAACGTTTGAATCGCTTGTCTCAAGGTCATTCTGCTCACGCCAAATTGCGTGGCAAGTTCACGTTCTGATGGAAGCCTGTCCCCAATCTTCCAAACTCCGTGTTCTATGTCATTTTTGATTTTATCATGGATTTGTATATAAACTGGTAAACTCGACACCATCTGATTTCCTCCTCGTTATTCTCTTCCTTTCTATTATAACTGGTATATACCTTAGAAACAACTAAAAGTTCTAAAATCAAGGTATCTTGAGGTTTTATCAGGCAATTTGGTATGCTTCTTCCGTTTCATTCGTTGCGAAAAGAAAGAAATCTTTTGGCTGCTTATAACTATCGGTCAATACAGGCAAAAAAAGGCAAAACTATTTCTTTTTTAGCATTTTTTTCAAAATTGATAGGGAACCTAACTTACAGCTACCTTATATTAAGAATTAAAGAGAGCAAAACAAAACTGACTTTAGTTTTGCTCCGCTCTCTTTACTATCTTTTTGCTAGGAATGGATTTTTTCTTCATCCATCATTTTGTGTGCAGTAGCCATCATTAAACGAATACGATTTAATTGATTGACTAAAGATACTCCTGGATCATAATCGATTGGTGCAATATTCGCTTTAGGATACTGCCGTCTTAATTCTTTCGTAACCCCTTTACCTACCACATGATTCGGCAGACAACCAAATGGCTGCATACAGACTATATTGTTTACATCTGATTTCAAAAGCTCGATCATTTCCCCAGTCAAGAACCAGCCTTCTCCTGTATGGTTTCCAATCGATAAAATTTTCCCAGCATCTTCAGCCAGCTCATGAATAGAGCTGATTCCATCAAAACGCTTCGAATTTCTCAATGCTTTGTCCATCGGTTTTTCAACATATTCAATCATTCGGATCGCAAATTTTGCTAAATTTTTGCTTTGCTTCGACATCCCAAGATTTTCGTATTTAAAAATTTGGTTGTATAAAGAATAGTTCATGAAACCAACGATATCCGGAACAACTGCTTCAGCACCTTCTGCTTCCAACAAACGGACGATATCATTATTTGCCGTTGGAGAATATTTGACTAGGATTTCCCCTACTACACCTACTTTTGGCTTTTGAATATCCAGCAGCGGGATTTCATCAAATTCTTTGATGATTTTTTTCATATTACGGTTAAATAAAGTTAAAGAACCATTGCGAACATTTTTTTCTACTTGCTTCAACCATTTTTCATGAAGTGCATCGATCATGCCTGTTTCAGTCTCGTAAGGGCGGGTCCGATAAACAACTCGTTCAAATAAATCACCATATAAGAAAGCGACTGCCAGACGCTTCAACATAGGTAAAGTAAATTTGAAGCCTGGGGTCGATTCTACCCCTTTATTGCCCATTGAAACAGAAACAACAGGTACTTGCGGGAATCCAGCATCATTCAATGCTTTTCTAAGCAGTGGGATATAATTCGTTGCTCGGCATCCTCCACCGGTTTGTGTCATCATCACACTCACATGATCTAAATCATATTCACCGCTCTCAAGTGCTTCAACAAGCTGCCCAATTGAAATGATCGCAGGATAACAAGCGTCATTGTTTACATATTTCAATCCAACATTGACTGCTTCACGGTCATCAGCGGGCAAACAAACCACATTATACCCTGATGCTTTTAGCGCTTCATCAACTAGTCCTGATTGGTGGATCGGACTTAACATTGGTAAAAGTAATGTATGCGTTCGTTTCATTTCTTTTGTAAATACGATTTTTTCCGGTTCTTCATGTTGCAATTTTGGCTCAAAATTCATTTTTTCTCTTTCACCAACTGCAGCTTTGAGTGAACGTAAACGAATTCGGATCGCCCCCAGGTTTGATCCTTCATCGATTTTCAAGACTGTATAGATTTTGCCATATTGTTCCATGATTTCTTCTACTTGATCCGTTGTCACTGCATCCAGCCCGCAGCCAAATGAATTCAACTGAACAAGTTCTAGATTTTTAGACTTAGCAACGACACGAGCAGCAGCATATAGACGAGAATGATAGACCCACTGATTGACGACACGTAAATTGCCTACATCACCTAAATGAGAAATGCTATCTTCCGTCAGTACATGAAATCCTTCTTGTGTGATCACATCTGCGATCCCATGATTGATTTCTGGGTCTAAATGATAAGGTCTACCAGATAGAACGATTCCTTTTTCACCTTTTTGGTTCAGCATCACAAGGGTTTCTTCCCCTTTATTGCGAATCGCTTCTTTAAAAGCATCCAACTCTTCATAACCATGACGTAAAGCATCAGTCACCTGATCCAACGAAATCCCTAGATCGGCAAAAGTATCACTCAGCACTTTAGCAACAGACGCTTCATCAGCCAAATTGATATATGGATTACGGTAGTCGACCTTGCCATCTCTAATATCATCAACATTGTTTCGGATCACATCTGGATAGCTTTGAACGATCGGACAGTTGAAATGATTGTCCGCTTCTGCCGATTCTTGACGTTCAAACACAACACCCGGATAAAAAATCATCGGGATCTCTGCATCGATCAACGCTTGAATATGTCCATGAGTAATTTTTGCTGGGTAACAAGCAGTATCGCTAGGAATGGTTTCCATCCCTTGTTCATATAGCTCTTTATTTGAACGAGGGGATAATTCTACCCTAAAGCCCAAATCAGTAAAGAACGTATGCCATAGCGGATAATTTTCATACATATTCAATACACGAGGAATCCCGATCCGGCCATATTTCGCATCCTTTTCTTTTAATGGACGGTATTTAAAGAGCTTACGGTATTTGTAGTCGATCATATTGACTTTCCGGTCTTCTCTTTTGACTTTGATCCTAGCGCCTCTTTCACAACGATTCCCCGTTACAAACTGACGACCGTCTGAAAAAATAGTTACAGTCATCATGCAGTTGTTCTCACAAAGACCACAGTGAGTAAATTCTTTCTCTGCAGTAAATGTGTCCAATTCTTCTAAAGTAAGAGTCGTTGTCTCTTGCCCTAATTCATAGTTTTCCAAAGCGATCAATGCAGCACCATAAGCGCCCATCAACCCAGCAATAGACGGACGGACCACTTCACGCTCACTGATCATTTCAAATGCCCGTAAAACAGCTTCATTATAAAAAGTACCACCCTGACAAACGATTTTCTTTCCTAATTCCTCTGGTCGACGGACCTTGATTACTTTGTAGATCGCATTTTTTATAACTGAATAGGATAGTCCTGCTGAAATATCTCCAACGGAAGCTCCTTCTTTTTGAACTTGTTTTACTTTAGAATTCATGAATACGGTACAACGTGAACCCAAATCCACCGGTGCTTTTGAACTCAACGCTTCAATGGCGAAATCTTTCACATCATAATTCAACGATTTAGCAAACGTTTCGATAAATGAACCACACCCCGATGAACAAGCTTCATTCAGTTGAATCGAGGATAAAACGCCATCTTTGATCGTCATTGCTTTCATATCCTGACCGCCAATGTCTAAAATAAAATCTACACCCGGTTGAAAATGATCCGCCGCTTTATAATGCGCCATCGTTTCTACTTCACCGATATCGACCTTCAAAGCATTTTTGATCAAATGCTCGCCATAACCTGTCACTGCTGCCTTACCGATAAAGACATCCTTTGGCATTTGCTGATACAAGTCTTTCAAAACTTCCATCGTTGTTTCTAAAGGCTGTCCTTGGTTATTTCCATAGAATGAGAACAATAAATTACCATCTTCATCGATCAACGTGACTTTAGTTGTTGTAGACCCTGCATCGATCCCTAAAAATGCGACACCTTGATGTTCAGATAAAGGCTTTTCTTGTGCTTTAGCCTGATCGTGGCGGGCTCTAAAAACCTTTAACTCCTCTTCATTTTGGAATAACGGTTCCAAGGTATCGGTTGGCTTCAATTGTTCCTGATCTCCCTGAGTCAAGCGCTGGATCAGCTCTTCTAAGGTAGTCGAATTCGCACCTTCAGAATAAATAGCTGCTCCCATCGCAACAAATAACTGAGGGTTTTCCGGGAATATGACATCTTCCGGCTGAACATCCAACGTTTCAATAAATCGTTTTCTAAGCTCTGACATAAAGAAAAGCGGTCCACCTAAAAAGGCGATCTTTCCTTTGATTTTTCTTCCTGCAGCTAACCCTGCAATCGTTTGATTGACAACTGCTTGAAAAATACTCGCAGCAATATCTTCTTTTGCTGCACCTTCATTGATCAAGGGCTGAACATCAGTTTTAGCAAATACTCCGCATCTTGAAGCGATCGGGTAAATCGTTTCATAGTTTTTCGCCAGTTCATTGACCCCGTTTGCATCTGTTTTTAATAAGACGGCCATTTGATCGATAAAAGCTCCCGTCCCACCAGCACAGCTGCCATTCATCCGTTGCTCTAACGCACCATCGAAAAAGGTAATCTTTGCATCTTCTCCGCCTAGTTCAATCGCAACATCGGTTTCGGGAATAATTTCTTCTACTGTTCTTGTACAGGCGATCACTTCTTGAACAAAAGAAATGTTTAGGACATCTGCGAGACCCATTCCTCCGGAACCCGTAATGGTCATCGTAAGAGGTGTTTTTTCACCAAGAACATTCATTGCTTCTATCAAAACTTTTTCTGTGGCTGCTTTCACATCTGAGTAATGTCGTTCATATTTTGCGAATTTGGTATGATTTTCTTCATCGATAATTACCAATTTCACAGTTGTCGAACCGACATCTATTCCTGCTCTTATTGTCATTTGTTTTATCTCCTTATTGTCCATACCTTTTTATTTCCCAACACTTTGTTGATTATCCTACAAGGTGTCTGATATAATACTTATGTATATTTTAGAAAGATTCTAATTTATTTGCAACAAGCAAAACACCCAAATTTGTGAGATAAGCAACAAACTTATCAAATCTGTTGATTATTTTGAAAGGAATTTTTATATGTCGAAGAAAACAGACCTGCGGGTAAAGCGAACACACAAAATGATCATCGAAGCTTTCTTTCATTTAGTTGAGGAAAAAGGATATGATTGTATCACGATCCAAGACATTGCAGATGAAGCGATGATCAATCGCGCGACTTTTTATGCTCATTTTAAAGATAAACAGGATCTTTATGAACAAATTTTTGATTTTGCCGTCAATGCCTTTACTTCTGTCATCGATACGGAACAAATCATTGTAAAAAATCGAATCAAAGTCAAACAAATTGAATTTCTTCTCACACATATTTATATCAATATCCAAAAAAATAAAAACTTTTTCTTAACGATCATGGATGGTAGTTCTAATGAATTGCTGCGAAAGAAATTAGCTGAGATCATTTATGATAAATATGCAGATATTTTCTCCAAGCTAAAAATCACCGAAAACGAGATCGAAGTTCCAATCGATTTCATTATTGAATACATGACATCGATTTTTACAGGAACGCTCCATTGGTGGATTACAAGTAACACAGACATGTCGCCAAATCATTTGGCCAGACTTGTTATTAAATTGGTTGGAAACGGACACCTGACCGTTCTAGGGATCGAAATCGATAAATAGCATAAAAAAAGTGTCTGAAACAAAACTTTTTTAGTTTTGTTTCAGACACTAACTTTTAATAAATATGACCAAAAATCAGGTTACTCGGCCATTTCACAGCGAACAAGCGATACAAAAGCATGTTGCTCGTTCGTTACTATAATCGATCGAATCTAAGCAACCTTTATCTCATCTCGTGTTTCTAGCGGTTTTTAGCACGCCATTTTTTAGTATGTGCTGTATCTCTGGAAGAGATGACTTTCACGCCAGAAGCTTTCTCTCCATTTTTCTTTTTTGAAAAAAGATTTACCTTCACATCGTATTTTCCTTCGTTTGCTAAATCATATAATCTTTCAGCTGTTTCAGTTATTTTCTCTTTGATGTTCATTGATCTCACTCCTCATATGTTTCTTTCACTTTATCATATATTTTTGAAAAAGAGAACAAAAGCCTCTGTCCTTCGTAAATAAAAAAACAACTCCAATGAGTTGTTTTGCTAAGACTGGGGTAGCTGGATTCGAACCAACGCATGACAGAGTCAAAGTCTGTTGCCTTACCGCTTGGCGATACCCCAAAAATAAAATGGAGGAAAGTGGATTCGAACCACTGAACCCTAAGGAACGGATTTACAGTCCGTCGCGTTTAGCCACTTCGCTATTCCTCCAAAAGGTTTTAGTAAAAAACCTGACTTAGTTATAATACAAAATTTCTGAGTAAATTGCAAGCACTTTTCGAAAAAAAGTTGTTATTTATTTTAGTCGTTCAAATTCCATTGACGAATCACGTATTCGATCGCTTCATCCAGCGTTTTGACTGTCGCTTCATTTCGTCCGTCGATCAATACTGCGAATTTTTTTTCAGCTTGTGTAACAACTTGACCAATTTCTTTTTTGCCGATCATTAAAGTATTGATAGTCAACTGTTCACCATTGATCTTTTTTTGACTCTCTTCTATTCGTACTTCAATATCTTTATTCTTTTTAGACATTCTCATCCCTCCAAGCCTCTATGTTATCACGTTATACAAAAAAAAGCACCTACCATTTAAAGTAGATGCCAGATATTTTACATTTAGGTACTAAATAACTGTTTTCGTTTGATTTCACTCAGTAGTGCAAAGACAATACCCGCTATGATCGACACAATCCCAATAATGATAAACAGCCATAAAAAGCTTGATAAATAGGTTTGTATAAAATCATACATCGCTTTTGATTGGATCCCTAATTTTTTCAGAAATCCTTGTATCAAAATAGCAGCAGGCACAACAACCATCATCAATCCGCTGCCGATGGTGATATACGACCAATATCTCAATAAACGATGAAAATAGCCTCGCAGTGATGAATAAAGAGAAAGACTCAGCAATCCCCATAGAACGCCACAGATGACCATAAAAATGACTATTTTTGATTTATAATTCATTACTTTTCGTCCATAAGAAACTAAAAAGGGCAATTCGATATAGCCTTTATATATCGTAACAGCATTATCTCCTAAGTCATTGACCGCTTTTTCTGATTCTGGCGTTATCTCTATATTCTTCTCTTTCATGTACGACGTAATTGCCTCAGAAACAGAAGCCTGAATTTGCTTTTCATTAGAAATGGAATACTTGCTTCCTGTGTGATACATTGCCTTGAAATATGCATCCACATCTTTTTGAACAAATGATTTACTGACGGTTTGATTCAGCACACCTTCTGGGATGTTGCTTCCTAATGCACTATTTTCAATCTGTCGATTGATCTCCCCTGCTAGTTTGGTATAATAATCCGCATGAGAGGCCTGTTTTGTAATATAGTTTTCACTAAAAAGAGTCAATCTCAATGCAAGTAAAATCAAAAAAGCAAATAAGAAAACAGATGACAAAAACGCAATAAAAAAGCGCGAAAGCACCTTCAACAGATGACCCCGATTTCTCATTTCACTGTTTCTCCTTTTTTATGATTTTTCATCAATAATCGGTCCAGACACATAATCTGCAGAAACAAATACACGTTCTGGTGTTAAGCCAATCGCATCCAATGGATAGCAGGTGTATAAAATCAGTGAACGTTTCGTACGGTCACCTAGCTTCGTATTAATTGATGGATCTTTATAATTCGCAATTTTGACTTCCGTTACTTGATATGTATAATCCCCATAATGAGTATGAACCTTGACTTCATCTCCTGGCTCTAAATAATAGATTTTCCCGAAAGAAGGCATATTATGCCCGCCGATCAATGTTGTTCCTAAATCTCCTGGAATCATACTGCCAATATATTGACCTGCGCCTAAACGCAAAATTTCTTCACTATCTCCATAATATAGTGGTTCATTAATCCCAACTTTATCAATAACAACTTCTCCAAACTGATCTCCGCCTGTCGGATAGACGACGGTCGTGGATGCTAAAGCTTCTGTTCCAGAGGCTTGAGTCGTTCCTGTTTGGTCAGTTGCTTTTCCTGTTTCGGTCTGTGCAGAATCTGTCGACTGGTTGTTTGATGCTTGTTTTTTTTCTTGACTTCTTTCGGCAAACAGGTTGTTTCCTTTTTGTTCAAAAGAAGGGGCATCATTCAACGAAATCAATTCGACAGCAGAAGAAGCAAAATTAATGACAGGTGCACCAATGATATATATGGTTAAATAGCCAAAAAACATAAAGAGAAGAGGCACATAAATAAATGCCCCTACTCTTTTTAATTTTTTCATATTAAGCTAGTTTATTCTTTCTGCTCACAAATACTGCACCTGCTGCAGCAACGATTAGTGAACCAAAAGTAATACCGCTAAGTACGTAATTTGAGCCTGTATTTTTTACTGGTGTTCCAGTGCTATATACAGGTGCTCCTTTAGTGTCAGTGATAGTCACTGCTGAATAGCTTCCGCCAGCACCAAAAGTGATTTTCACACCTACTGCATTTCCAGCCGCAACAACATAGCTCTGCAACTGAGAAATCACGTTTGCTGGTAATAATCTAAGCGCATCTCCAAGTGTATTTGCACCAGAAGCATCTACAGAAACACCTTCGACTAGCGCACGCGCAGCTTGAATGTTTTTGATTGCTTCATCTGCTTGAGCTTGTGTCAAATCAACACGTTTCAAGTGGTTTTCTGCTGCATTGATCTCAGCTGCACCAAAAGCAAATTTCTTACCGCCGATTGTAGCGCCAGCATTCAATTCATTAAGTATTGGTTGTTCAACTGCTGAAATTGCACCATCAGCCAACGCAGGAGTTGCAAAACCCAATACGATCACTAAAGCAACGACAAATCCGATAACTTTTTTCATTTTCATTCCTCCTTATCTTATATATTTATAATCAATTGCAGTAAAACTGCAACAATTATACCTTCAACAACACCTTATTTTTAAGGTCATAGAAGATCATATGTATCAGAAATAGTGCAACCACACACACCATTTCTTCAAAAATACAAAAGTCTTCACTATTAAAATTATCATATGCATTTGCAATAGTCAAACGGTTTTCTTAGAAAAAAAACGTTACCATCACTTGACTTTACTACTTTTTTATGTCTTTTTCGATACTAAAACTGCTTCAAAAACGTCATAGCCAGCGGTCTTTAGGATTTGTTCAATTTTAGTTGTTTCACGGCTTTCTATCTGAAGCTCAATGATCGTTTCTAATTCTTTTCGGTTGACCACAACTGTTAATATACTAAAATCGTTTTCCGCCAATAATTTAGTGATATCTGCTAAGATCCCTTTATGATCTTCAGGGATTCGAAGCTGAATTCTTGTCCCGCCATCATTGTAGCCAGTGATTTTTAAGAAAGCATCAAAGATATCATTATTTGTAATGATTCCAACTAGCTGTTCATTTGCATCAACTACTGGTAAAACACCAATATTGTTTTGACGCATTTGATAGATACCATCTTCCAAAGAAGCTTCTGGTTTGATCGTCTGAACTTCCTTTACCATCACATCAGCAACTGTTGTTTTGTTCAGTAGATAGTTTACTTCGTAAACACTTAAACTCGTTGCTTTAGACGGCATCGCAGATTGAATAGTTCCTTCTGTGATCAGCCCTACGATCCGTTCTTTTTCAACAACTGGTAAACGATGGATATTGTTTTTTTTCATTAGATCGACCGCATCAAAAATCTTCATTTCCGGCTGTGCTACAATTAATGTTTTGGTCATAAAATCACTAACGCTCATGTTTTTACCCTCCCAAATATGCTTTTTTGACTTCTTCACTTTCTAATAGCTCTTTACCTGGTCCACTCAACACTACTTCTCCCGTTTCCAATACATAGCCTCTATCAGCAATTGACAGCGCCATTTTTGCATTTTGTTCGATCAGCAGAACGGTCGTTCCTTGTTTATTGATTTCCTGAATAATATTGAATATCTCCTGAATAAAAATGGGTGCCAGCCCCATGGAAGGTTCATCTAATAATAATAATTTTGGCTTAGACATCAATGCTCTGCCCATCGCCAGCATTTGCTGTTCCCCACCCGATAAGGTAGAGGCATCTTGATTTTTACGTTCTTTCAAAATAGGAAACCTTTCAAAAATCATCTCATAATCTTCTTTCAATTGCTTATCTTTTCTAAGAAAAGCACCCATTTCCAAATTTTCCTGAACAGTTAGTCCTGAGAAGACATGCCGACCTTCCGGCACTTGACAAAGGCCAGATGCGACGATTTTTTGAGGAACTACTTTTTGGATTTCTTGCCCAACAAATGTGATCGTTCCGCTTGATGGACGATTCAAGCCTGAAATAGTTCTTAAAATCGTGGTCTTACCTGCGCCGTTCGCTCCGATCAACGAAACGATTTCCCCTTCTTCTACTTTAAAATTTACATCGCGTACCGCTTGGATCACACCATAATGCACGGATAGATTTTCAACAGTTAACATTATAGTTCACCTCCAAGATAAGCTTCGATCACTCGAGGATCATTTTTGATTGCTTCTGGATCCCCTTCAGCAATGATTCTTCCATACTCCAGCACATAGATTCTTTGACAAACTTCCATGACCAAACTCATATCATGCTCGATCAGGACGATCGTGATCTGAAATTCTTTTTGGATTTTCCTGATCAGTTCAGTTAGGTCAGCAGTTTCTTGCGGATTCATTCCTGCAGCCGGTTCATCCAAAAACAATACCTTTGGCTGCGTAGCCAATGCACGAACGATTTCTAAGCGTCGCTGTTCGCCATAAGGTAAATTTTTTGCCAATGTATCGACTTTGTCTTCCAAACCGAAAATAGCCAGCAGCTCGTGTACTTTATCCGCCATCGCTTCTTCTTTTTTATAGAAAGTCGGTAAACGTAAAATACTGGATAGAATCCCTTCTTTATTTTTACTATTCATTGCGATCAGCACATTATCCATTACTGTTAAATCTTTGAAAAGACGAATATTTTGAAACGTTCTACTCAATCCCATATCAGCGATTTTATATGGTTTCATCCCATTCAATCGATGTTCTTTTCCAAGTACATCAAGAGTGACCGTTCCTTCACTAGGTTCATAAACACCTGTCAAAAGATTAAACAACGTTGTTTTACCTGCGCCATTTGGCCCAATCAGACCAATTAATTCGTTACTTTCTAAGGTCAAATTTACATTTGATACTGCTGCAAGACCGCCAAAATTTTTCGTTAAATTACTAACGTTCAGTAGAGGCATGTGATTTCTCCTCCTTTTGTTTGAATAATTTTTTAACAGAGAATTCCCACGTTCCTAAGAGTCCGCCTGGTTTAAAAATCATGATGATAATCAAAGCTAATGCGTAAATGATCATTCTTAATGCACCGGCGTCTTGTAAGAACATATTCAAGATCCCTAAAACGATCGCTGAAATAAAAGTACCCGTCACACTACCGATGCCACCGAATACAACAATAATCAAAATATCGATCGATTTCATAAAACCGAAATCTTTTGGCGCAATCGTTTGAACATAGCTTGAATAAATAGCACCCGCAACGCTTGCTGTAATAGCACCAATGATGAAAGCTGCCACTTTATATTTTGTCGTATTGACCCCCATGGATTCAGCAGCGATCTCATCTTCTCTGATCGCCATTGTCGCACGTCCTGGACCACTGTGGATGAAGTTGACAACAACTAATGTCACAACTACAACAAAGCCAAACACCATCGGCCAGCTGACCATTGGAGGAATCCCAAAGATCCCCGCTGGACCATTCGTCAACTCTTTCATGTTGATAATAATGATTCGGATGATCTCAGAAATCCCCAGTGTTGCGATCGCTAAGTAGTCTCCTTTTAATCTCAATGTAGGAATCCCAACAAGTAAAGCAACGATCCCGGAAAGCACGATCCCTACTAAAATACCGCTGAAAAAACCACCCATCGTCGGATATTTCACTGTCATGATCGCAGCACTATACGCACCGATCGCCATGAACCCCGCATGACCTAAGGAAAACTGTCCAGAAAAACCGATGATCAAGTTCAATCCTAACGCCAACATAATATTGATCCCGATCGTAATTAAAGTATACTCCGTAAACGGTGTAATCACACCCGTGATGTACAACACATAAATAAAAGCATACGCACCAGCGGCAATTAAAAGCCAGATAAGATTATATTTTAAGTTCTTTTTCATGCACGCTCACCTACACTTTCTCTTTGATGTTCTTGCCTAAAATACCAGCAGGACGAATCAGTAAAATAATAATCAATAATGCATACACAACTGCATCTTTGTAATCAGAAAAACCAAGTGCAATGGTAATCGTTTCTAATAGACCGATCACAAATCCGCCTAAAGCCGCTCCTGGAATAATACCAATACCACCTAAAACAGCTGCAACAAATGATTTAAGTCCTGGTACGACTCCCATCATCGGATCGATCGAATTATAATATAAACCGATCAGCATACCAGCTGCAGCTGCTAGCGCTGAGCCTAAAGCAAATGTGAATGAAATCGTACGATTGACATTGATTCCCATTAATTGTGCGGCGTCTGCATCAACAGAAACTGCCCGCATTGCTTTCCCCATTTTTGTCTTTTTGACGATCAACTGCAAGGCAATCATCAAGACTAAAGCAATCACTAAAATAAGTACTTGAATGTTTGAAATCTGAATAAAGCCTAGTTGATAGTTTTTAAATTCGATCGCTTGAGGAAATGATTTTTTTTCTGGGCCTAACCAATAGATCATCCCGTTTTGCAGTAAAAAGGAAACACCGATCGCTGTGATCAAGGCTGCGATCCTTGTTGATTTTCTCAAAGGACGATAAGCTAAAAATTCAATCACGACACCGATCACAGCAGCACCAGCCATTGATAATATCAATGCTGGGAAAAAGCCTAAGTTTAATTTGTTGATAAAGAAATACCCCATAAAACCGCCCAACATATAGATTTCTCCATGGGCAAAGTTGATCAATTTTATAATACCGTAAACCATTGTATACCCTAACGCTAATAGAGCATAGATACTGCCTAGAAAAAGCCCATTTACTAATTGCTGGATCACGACTTCCATAGTTTTCACTTCCAATGTTTTAGAATAATTGTTTGTTTAAAGAAAAAAGAGGATGGACAAAACGTAAAAACTTGTCTCACCCTCTTTAAATTTGCTATTGATATTTTACTAAGGATTTACTGCTTCAGCAGACGTTTCTTTTCCTTCTGTCAATCCTAATACAACAACTGATTTTTCTGGATTGTGGTCTTTATCCATCGACATTTTACCAGTTACCCCAACGAAATCTTTTAATGAAGCCAAGCCTTCTGTAATATCTTTTGAATCAGCAGAATCTTTGTCTTCCATTGCTTGTTTCAACATGTAAACTGAATCATAGCCTAATGCATTGAACGCAGATGGCTGTTTGCTGTATTTTTCTTTGAACGCTTTTACGAATGGTTCTACTTTATCCGTTGCAGGTGCTTTCTCTGAGAAGTGTCCTGTGTAATACACATCAGAAACATTTTTAGCTCCGGCGATCTCAACTAATTTTTCATCACCAAAACCATCTGCACCTAGGATCGGTTTATCGATGCCCATTTCACGCGCTTGCTTGATGATCAAGCCCGCTTCTGCATAGTAACCTGGGATATAAATCGCATCGTAATCAAGATCTTTGATCTTCGTCAAGATTGCTTGGAAGTCTTTGTCACCTGCAGTGAATGTTTCTTCTTTAGCGATTTTTCCTTTGTACGTATCTTTGAAGGATTTGGTCAATCCAATCGCATAATCACTTGAATTGTCCCCAATGATCACAACATTTTTGGCATCCAAATTATCTTGAGCAAATTTTGCTAAGATGACCCCTTGGAATGTATCTTGGAAGCAGGCTCTAAAGATATACTCCTGCACCTTGTCATTTGCAACTGTGATACTGTCATCTGTTCCTGATGGAGTAATGACTGGCACTGCTGCTTTTGTCATATTCGGAATCGTTGCTTTTGTCGCACCAGAAGTCGCTGGTCCCACAACAGCTACTACTTTATCTTTTGCAGTTAGGTTGGCTGCAACTGATGTTGCTTCACCATTTTCAGACTTGTTGTCCTTTTCGATCAATTCTAATTTTTTACCAAGTACACCGCCTGATTCGTTGATTTCTTCAACTGCAAGCTTGATACCTTCTTTTTCAGCATTCCCGTATGCTGAAACATCGCCAGACAGCTCCATATTCATCCCGATTTTGATCGTATCGCCTTCAACCTTATTTCCACCGCCGCTTGAGCCTCCGCCAGCTGCTGGTCCACATGCTGCTAGTAAAAATAGACTGGCAAATAAAAAACTAAATTTTTTCATCTTGTTTCCCCCTTGAGTTTAAAAGTTGAACGCGCGTTTTTATCATTGAAAAAAACAACACTCGTACGACTTGAGTCTGTATTTCCTCTGAATAATTCTCCGTGCATATATAATTATTAAAGAGTATGTATACAAATATAATCAAAAACGAAAGAAATGTCAATGAATTTTCAGAAAATTTCTATAATTCAAATTATTGGAAAAAACTTCTTGTTTTAGTCTTAACTGATTTGACAATACGTCCATCAAAAAAAGGCAAAACGAGAAATCTGCTTTGCCCTTTTTGAGTGATCAACGTCTATTGATTTTCATTTTTTTGATGCATCGTTTGGAAATTTGCCGCTGCTCCAATCAAGTTTGCGTCATTATTGTATTGACAAGTCACGATATGCGGAACAAAATCATTCAAACCAAACTGAGCAAGTTTTTTCTTCATTCGACGGTCGATTTCATCCAGCAATCCCTCTTTAGCTGAAACACCGCCACCTAGAACGATCATTTCCGGATCAAGTGAAAATTGAATACTAAACAACCCTTGTGTTAAATACTCATAAAAGTTATTGACCTCTTCGATCGCCAACTCATCTCCTGCTTTTGCAAACGCAAATACTTCTTCACCCGAAAAAGTTTCTTTCGCTACACCTTTTCGTTTACAGTAACGCCAAGCCATCTGAACTGCTGTTCCTAAGTGACTGAATGTTTTTCCCTGATCTAAGTACATCAGTCCAAACTCACCGCCATAAAGATGCGCTCCTTTGGCGATCTGACCTTTATGGAAAATCGCACCACCGATCCCTGTCCCGATCACAACGAAAGCAACTTCCTGTTTTCCCTTCGCAGCGCCCTCATAAATTTCCGCCATTCCTGCACAGTTGGCATCATTTTCGATCGCTACAGGTAGTTTGAATAGCGCTTCCAATTCTTTAAAAATATTGAAGCCATGAATGTACGGTATCGCAGATATTCCGTTGATCATCTGTTTTTCTACATCCACTACACCTGGTGCACTCAACGCAACGCCTTCAACCGTAGTCTTTGTCTATGTAAAAACAGTTAATAAAGACGCTTTCATTTCTTCCCATGTTTTCGGTGTAGTAAACTTTCCTTTATCGATGATCTCCTGACCATTCCATACACCATGTTTTACTGCTGATCCGCCAAAGTCAAATGTCAAAATCGCCATCCTAAACACCCATCCTTATCTTTTTTTCTTATTCCTTCTATAATTATACGGACCATGATATTCCTGATCCGGATTTCTTTTTAAACTAAATTTTAATGGGACATAGTCGATACCGCCTTTAGTCAACGGGTGGCAACGTAAAAATCTGGCTGTCCCCATCGTCACACCCTTGATCGTTCCGTGTGTTTGAATCGCATCGATCATATATTGGGAACAAGTTGGATGATAACGGCAGCTGGCTGGTAGTCCTGGTGAAATAAAACGTTGGTAAAAACGCACCGTTCCAACAAAAATATTTTTTGCCATTTCTTCCCTCTTTTCTCTATCCGCAAAAACTATACCCTGTTTTAACGCCGAATGCAAGTTTGCTGGAACAAAATAAAAACATTTTTAGATTCCTTTTTGACTCTGAAAAAGAAAACTATTCAAATCTCTAAAAGGGTGCTAAAATAGGGACAAGTAACTTTATTACATATCACTAATCAATGGAACGGAGAGAAGCAACGATGGGTTTAAAATTCGAACGAAAAGACGATTTAGATAAATTATTCGACGCTTTTGCGGTAGATCCTAAAAAAGTCGAAATGCCTAAAGAAGAACTAGAAAAGCAAGCAGCTAAAGCTGAGCAAAAAGAAGAACAGAAAAAAGAGCAATAAAAAGAAAGCTTTGACAACTCTTTCGAGAAGTCAAAGCTTTTTTTATAAATATTTTTCAATCGCCTGCCAAGCTTCTTCCTTGCCTTCTTTCGTTTGGGAAGAAAAAAGAATGAAGTCGTCAGACTTATCGAAATTCAATGCTTTCTTGATGATACTTTCGTGTTTGTTCCATTTTCCACGAGGAATCTTGTCTTTTTTAGTTGCAACCACAATCACTGGAATTTCATAGTATTTTAAAAATTCATACATTTGAATATCTTCCTGCGTCGGTGCGTGACGTAGATCGACTAGTGAAACAACAGCTTTTAATTGTTTCCTTGTTGTCATATACGTCTCGATCATCTCACCCCATTTGGCCCGCTCAGTCTTTGAAACTTTCGCATAGCCGTATCCGGGAACATCGACAAAATGCAATGCATCTTCAATCAAATAAAAATTAAGCGTTTGTGTTTTCCCCGGTTTACCGGAAGTTCTGGCTAAATTCTTTCGATTGATCAACGTATTGATGAATGAAGATTTGCCAACATTTGAACGGCCAGCTAGAGCAATCTCCGGCAATTCTGTTTCTGGATATTGTTTTGGTGAAACTGCGCTAATAATAATTTCAGCATTATGAACTTGCATGTATTGACCTCCTAACATAAAAGACTAAAACGGAAGTTCAGCTCCGTGTCTATCCGAATAAGCTGAACTTCCGTCTCATCATGTACATAACAATCAATGGTTTGTCTTGTAAATGATTAGCCTGCTTTTTTATCTGTTTTATCGTAGATGATCGCAGGTTTTCCGGTCCCGTCTGCTGCCATTTCTGTAATGATCACTTTTTCGATCGTATCATCTGAAGGCACGTCAAACATGACATCCATCATAATCTCTTCAATGATCGAACGAAGTCCACGGGCACCAGTGTTTCGTTCAATTGCTTTATTAGCGATCGCACGAAGAGCATCCTCTTCAAATTCCAATTCTGTATCATCTAATGATAATAATTTTTGGTATTGTTTCACTAATGCATTCTTAGGCTCAGTTAAAATACGAACCAAGTCATCTGTTGTTAATTTTTCTAATGCCGCAGTTACTGGTAAACGTCCAATAAATTCAGGGATCAAACCAAATTTCAATAAATCCTCTGGAATGATTTGCTGCATGATACTTTCATCTTCATTGACTTTACTATTATTTGTACCAAAACCGATCGTTTTTTCACCTAAACGATTTTTTACGATTCCTTCGATACCGTCAAAAGCTCCGCCAACAATGAATAGTACATTCGTTGTATCGATTTGGATAAATTCTTGATGCGGGTGTTTACGTCCACCTTGAGGCGGCACACTTGCAACAGTTCCTTCCAAAATTTTAAGTAAGGCTTGTTGAACGCCTTCACCAGAAACATCACGTGTGATCGAAACATTCTCACTCTTACGAGCGATTTTATCGATTTCATCGATGTAGATGATTCCTTTTTCTGCACGCTCTACATTGAAATCAGCAGATTGTAATAACTTCAAGAGAATATTCTCTACATCTTCCCCTACATAACCTGCTTCTGTTAAACTCGTCGCGTCAGCAATCGCAAATGGTACATTCAATGTTTTAGCTAATGTTTGAGCCAAAAATGTTTTCCCAGAACCTGTTGGGCCAATTAAACAAATATTGCTCTTTTGTAGTTCGACATCCTCAGAGCTTGACTTTTCTGATTGATTTACACGTTTATAGTGATTATAGACAGCTACTGCCAATGAGCGCTTTGCCTGATCTTGTCCAATAACATATTCGTTTAAGACATCCAAAATTTCTTGAGGTTTTGGGACATCTGTTAGTTCACGTACGGCTTCATCGTAAAATTCTTCATCAATAATCTCTTTACATAAGTCGATACATTCATTACAAATATAGACACCTGGTCCAGCAACGATTTTCTTCACTTCTTCTTGTGTTTTACCACAGAATGAACAGCGGACTGCACCATTGTTATTTGTATTATCGTACATGCATGTCACCTCTCTAAATTAAAAATGACTGTCCATACAGTCTTAAAACATAATAGCACAAAACAAGTGAAAATGCGAACATTGGATTTGTAAAGTTTTTATAAATAAAGCAATACTTATGTTATACTAAAATAGAAAAAATGATTTGCTGTAGCTTTACTAGACAGCAGTAAAAATGGAGGGAATTTCATGCTGGAACAGATTTTATTAGGAACATATACTCGTCGAGTAAGTAAAGGGATCTATCAAATTGCACTTGATACAGATCAAGCAAAACTTTCGGAAGCTTCTTTATTAGTAGAAGAAACTAGTCCTACTTACTTAACCATAGATCAAAAGGGTGCTCTTTTCAACGTGACATCTGTTGATGGAGAAGGCGGCATGGCAGCCTACAAAGCAAAAGACGATCATTTTGACTTGATCAACAAAGTAACGGAAGCTGGTGCTCCCCCATGTTACGTTTCAGTTGATGAAGAAAAGCAATTGGTTTTCGGTGCCAATTATCATCAAGGAATCATTCACGTTTATCGTATTTTAGCTGACGGCAGCTTGGAAGATGCGGATAAGATCATCCATGATGAACCTACTGGCCCGCATGAAAATCAAGACAATGCTCACGTACATTATACGGATTTAACGCCAGATGGCCGCTTGGCTGTTTGTGATCTAGGAACAGATCGTGTCTATACGTATGACGTTAGTGCTGAAGGTAAATTATCAGAAGTTGCACAATACATTGCAGAACCCGGCACTGGTCCTCGTCACTTGGTTTTCCATCCAACGAATCAAATCGCTTATCTTTTTGGTGAATTGGACAGTACAGTGACTGTTTTAGCCTACAATGCAGCAGACGGTTCATTTGAACAAGTACAAAAAGTATCTACTTTGCCTGAAGGGTTTAACGAATTTAACGGCGGTGCTGCGATTCGTATTTCTGCTGATGGACGTTTTGTTTATGCGTCAAACCGTGGACATGATTCGATTGCTGTTTTTGCTACTTCAGAAGATGGTCAAAAGATCGACCGTATTCAGCTAATTTCAACAGAAGGTGAAATTCCAAGAGATTTTGACTTAGATCCTTCTGGTAAATTTGTTGTGGCAGCAAATCAAAATACGGACAATTTAACTCTTTATCGTCGTGATGAAGAAACTGGACTTCTAGAAATGATCCAAAAAGATGTTTATGCACCTGAGTGTGTTTGTGTCTATTTTAAATAAGAAATAAAAAAGCAGCAGAATCACGAAACGATCGATTCTGCTGCTTTTTTATTTTTCATAAGTTCGTACTTCGGCTTTTGACTCTTGGATCATCTCCAACGTTCGGTCAAAATTACGAGAAGCATAAGCATAGAACAACACATCTACAACAATAAATTGATCATGTAACGAGGTTGTTGCCGCACTTCTAAGGACGGCTTCGTTTGAACGTACCGTCTGAAGTGAATAGGCCACCTTGTTGGTCAACGTGTTGTTGCCAAATTGAGAGAGCCCGATCGTTTTCAGCTGATGTTTTTTCGCTACATCAACTAAGCGCAGCACTTCCTTCGTTTCCCCCGAATGAGAAACACAGAAAAAGACTGCATCTTTTGGAGCTGAAACTAGAATCGTCACTAAAACATGAGAGTCTTGTACACAAACGACCGTTTTACCGATCCGATTCCATTTTTGAGCAATGTTTTCCGCCACTAAATAAGAAGCCCCTATGCCAAAAACATAAATGATCGGTGCAGCGACTAACAGATCGACGATCGTTTCTACTCGTTCTTCATTTAATAACGCGACTGTTTCCTGCATCGATTGATAGGCATTTCCCAATAATTTTGTCTTGATTTCATCGACCGATTCATTTGCTGTGATATCTGAATACCCTTCATACACAGGTGTTTCGATTTCAGCAGATAAACGAACTTTCAACTGAGTAAAACTAGACACATCGATTTTCTTACAAAAACGAATAACGGTTGCTGGACTCGTCCCTGCATAGTTGGCTAATTCTGCCGCTGTCATATCGATCACTTTTGCAGGATCTTCTAAAATCGCGTTTCCTATTTTTTGTTCAGATTTTGGCAGCACATCCAACAGACTGATAATTCTACCTTGAATATTTTCACCACTCATTTACTGCTCTCCTTTTTATGTACATTAGGGCGAATCATAGAAATTCGCCCCTGCATTCAATAATAAGTTATACTTCCCAATGGTACTGCTCGTTTTGCTCCAGTCGCATTTGGGACATTTCCGCTTCTATGCTGCAGTGTTTGATTTGCTAAAATAGCCATTGCAACAGCCTCTTTGGCTTCAGAAGAAAAACCGATCTCTTCTTGGATCAATACGCTAGCTTCCGGTAATTCTTCTTTGATCATCGTAACCAGTGTGGGATTATAACTTCCCCCGCCCCCGATAATAAGCTCTGTTTTACCCTTTATGAAAGGTCGAACCGCTTCAGTGATCGACTGTGCAGTGAACATCGTTGCCGTTGCTATCAAATCTACTGGATCTAATGGCCATTTCTCGATCAAAGCCATAGTGAACTGTTTACCAAAGTCTTCCCGTCCAGTTGTTTTTGGATATGCCTTTTGAATATAAGGATGTGCCATCAATTCATCTAATAAAGCTTGATTTACTGCTCCTTGTTTTGCATAAAAACCATCGTTGTCGTACTCTTGACCGAAAAAGTGGACGCATAATTCATTCATGATCACATTCCCAGGTCCTGTATCAAATGCAATCATATCCGTCAATTTCCCAGATTCTGGCAGTACGGTAACATTTCCGATCCCGCCAATATTTTGTAAAAGTCTTGTGGTGCCTCTTTTTTGGTACAATACATATTCTGAATACGGAACGATCGGTGCTCCTTGTCCGCCAACTGCCATATCTCTTTCTCTAAAGTTTGAAACGACTGTCGTCTTTGTTCGCTCACAAATAACAGCGGGATCTCCGATTTGCAAGGTAGATGCAACAAAATCATCTCTCTCAAATGGAATGTGAAACAAGGTTTGTCCATGACTGCCGATAAATTCTAGCTCTTCACTTGAGATTCCTGCTTTTTCACACACCAATAGAGTCGCTTGTGCAAATCGTTCTCCTAATTCAACATTCAGTGAGCAGATCTTTTCAACATCAGAAGACTCTAACGATAGGGCCTCCCGAATTCTTTTCAATGTAGTTCTTTCAAACGGCAATGTGGAGAATGCTAGAAGCTCGACCATCGTCTCTTCATCTTTGCCGCTAATGTCAACTAAGGCTGCATCGATTCCGTCTAAAGAAGTTCCTGACATCAAACCAACTGCATATACCATTCTTTACACCTCTATTATACTGTTTTTAGTTTTAAATGTCTCCATTGCTTTAGTGACTCGTGACTTCGTGAAAAGCAAATTTCTGCCAAGGTCTAATATACGGCAGCAGAACTTGATCAGCAGTGGTCACTTTGCCAACAACGTTTGATTTACCCGAATTTTCCATAGGTAATAACGCTAATTGCAGTTCGCCTGCATAGTGCGCATACAACGATGTCTCTATGATGATATCACCAGTTTGCATATCCACCGTGTGAAACGGCGTAAAATCATGACCTTTGTACTTCACACGACTCTGTGTCGAACGAATAACATAGTCGGAAACATCTCCGCGATTAAAATGGAACTCGTTCAATATAATATTTCTTTCCGTCTCAGGTGTTCTATTATCGATCTCACAATCAAACGTTAAACGATAGGGATCAAGCTCACTCAATGCTTTTAATTCGGCTTCTGAAGCAAAGGCATTAGCAATAATTACATCATCGATCAACTCTGTTGCCCACAAATGTTTAGCTTGTGTTGTGATCGGCCAGTTTCGATGCAGCTCCAAAGTACATAACCCCTCCTCAACTGGCCAAGGACCCACTTTGGCGGTAGGAGAATTGATAAAAGCAGCAGTTCGGATGCCTTGTTCTTTATAAACCTTTGTTGTTTCCAAAAAATGCTCATAACTTAAACCAGTATAACGATGAGGATAAAAATTATGGCAACCTAATAACTTATCTGCATTTGCTTGATAGCTTAAAATATTTTCTACATAACGCGTGCCTGAGCTAATATTCAATTCGATCGATAGATCTTGCGGATTAAAACTCATAATCGATTCTTCGCTTCCAGTGAAGCCCATATCTAAACGAATCCCATCTGCTCCAAGTTCTTTAAAAAAAGATAAGTCATTATAACTGATCCCAAGTTCATTGAATACTTTTGGACTAACATCTGCAATAACTTCCATGCCTAGATCTTTAGCATAAAAAATCGTTTCTTTAAATGCTGCAACAATTTTTTCTTTCCCTTCATCAACAGATAATAAACAAGTAAACACCCGTTTGAAATTATACGTTGCTGCTAATGATAAATAGCTTTTGATTTCTTCTACGCTGCTATGATTTGGATAAATCGATAAGCCAAGTTTTCTCATTATTTTTGCTCCATTTCGTAAGTAACTCTCTTTTGTTCTGCTATTAGTCGACTGCTTTCAAAAAAAACTACTGCCAATATCCCGCTTACACCATAAATGATTTGCCGAAGTCCATCTGACATATTCGGAAACAGTAAACTAGGAACCAAGGCGATCAAAAAAACGAGACAGCCAGTCAACCAACGATTCGGTAGCCAATTTTTCTTCTTTAAATAATGAGTCAGGAATAAACCAACGATAATAAAAACAACACTTGCTGTTAAAAATATGATCTTTGTCATTCTAATTTCCTCTCTTCTAAAACCAACTAAAATAAGAAACTGGAAATCCACCTAAGTCTATTTCCAGTATATCTATCTTAATTTGTTTCTCCCAAAGCATGCTCTTTTTCAAGTTCATTGTTATCATAGATCATCACAAATGGGTAATAAATCACCACAGAAATAACGATCAAAATAACATTCAATACAGCTGCCCGCCAGTCACCGCCTGTCGCCAAGTATGCACCGATCGGACCAGGCAGCGTCCATGGTGCAGTGAAAATCACGCGATTCACTAAGCCTAGCTGTGTAGCAAACCAAGCAATCGTTGCTGTGACCATCGGTGTTAAGATAAATGGAATGATCAAAATAGGATTCAAAACGATCGGTGTTCCAAAAATCAACGGCTCATTGATATTGAAAATCGCTGGTGCTAAAGTAGCTTTACCCAATTTTGAAGCAAATTGCGATTTTGTCTTAAAAGCAAGTAATAAGGCTAACCCAATTGTACAGCCAGAACCGCCGATCCAAATGAACCATTGGTAAAAAGGTTCAGCTGCAATACTTGGCAGCTCTTTTCCAGCAGCCATCGCAGCAGTATTGCCATCTAATAACTGTAGCCACAATGGTCTAGCCAAGGAACCAACGATCGATACGCCATGAATCCCAAAAGACCAGAAAAAAGTGATCAAGAAAATCAAAAGTAACACACTAGGTAAGCTGTCAGCAGCACTCACTAAAGGGCTTACAATCTTTGAAATCGTTGAATGCCAGTCAAAGCCGATAAAGTAAGTCAATGTAGAAATTCCTAAAATTACGATCAAGGTCGGTGTCAATGTTTCAAATGATCTGGCAACTGCTGGAGGTACTTGTTCCGGCATCGTGATTTTAAATTTTGATTTATCTGTTAAACGATAAATTTCTACAGCTAAGATCGATGTAATGATCCCGACAAACATACCGCCGCCGCCTAAATTAGCCATTGGCAATACAAAACCAGCAGTTCCTGCCGCATCCAGCGCCTCAGCTGGAATATTAACTGGAACAAATGTCAATAAAAATGCAATCGTAGATAAGATCCCGCCGGATATCACATCCAAATTATAAGTCTTAGATAAACTTGCACCAATACCAAAGGTAGCATACAACGTCATGATATACATCGTCATTCGATACGGTAACAGAATCGTTGCGGCATTAGCAGTTAAAAACTGTGTTACACCCCAACTGGCCGGTAGTGGCGGAAAGGCAATGATCAAGAAGAACGATCCGATAATGATCAAAGGTAATGTAGCAATGATTCCATCTCTTATCGCACGTAAATGACGTTGATTTGCCAGCTTAGCCATCGGTCCAGCTAAATGAACTTCAATAAACTCAGTAAACTTTTTCACTAAACTCATCTCCTAATTTACACTCATTTTATTTATAAAACCCTTACATAAAGCCCTTACAAAAAATCATAAAAAAACATAATTGCACAACCACTAATCATTTCCTGTCGTACGAAGAAATATAACCTTTTCTGTAAAACATGAACAAGTGCCTCTCTCTAATTCTCTGTTTTCTCCCTTCATTACTTTCGTTTTCCAGTTTTCGCTATACATTCATGTTCTGTCAATCAATGCTTATTCCTCTCATCGACAAACCTATCATACAGCTAAAGAACTTTTTTTTCAATATTTTTGTATAAAAAAAGAAATAAAATTTCTTTATGATCAAAAAAAGAAAAAGAATAGTCTTTAATAGCTATCATCTTCTCTCCTAAAAACTTCGTTTCAATACACTATATTAATCAGCAAATAACGAGGCTAACATAAAAAAGACTCCTTTTAAGACATAAGCCAGCAATTGAACATCACTTTTTTATCGAGAAAATAAATGATTCCTCTGCTTATTACTTAGCACTAGCTCCTTTTTTATTTAGCCTCGTTTGCACTTTATCTCTTCAAATCATAAAAAAATCAAATCCATCTTCTGGTTCTCCAACTTCAAACCCTAGTATAGCTGTTGCTTGTTCTTTAAACAGCGTAAATCAAGCATTCCAGTCATCATCGGATAATCTAGCATAAAATTGCAGCCCGCTTGGTTCTACAGACACCTCAATGATCTCTTCATTTTCATCATTGGCAAACCAAGTTGGAATCCCCTCATAGTATCCTTTCCACTGCGGCATTTCTGCATAAAGGAGTTGAAGACGTGTCCAGTAGATATCAGGCAATGTATAGTGAATATTCAAGTTATGATTGTGTACTTTCATTGATTAGCGGTTCCTTTTTCATAGATTTGGTACTGTTCTTCATTTAAAAAGTTATCGTAGATAAAATCTACTGGATAGAGGGCTTTGCTAGACAAACAAATTTCTCCAATTTTCGGACCGATTTCAGGTACAATCTCTTTTGCTCTTTCACTATCAATAAAAACAGCGTAGCTAAATTCATCTTGTCTATTCATCAATCCCAAATAAATAGCACTGATCGAAGTATCATTTTTGGCATAAGCAACTAAAAAATCAATGATTGCCTCAGGTCGTTCAGCAGGTAAACCAATATGAATCTTAGTATCTTGTTTAATGACATGATGAGAAGAAAAAACAGATCGATTCAACTGTACGCTATCTGTGTTTGGATTAATCCATAAAAAATCAATTCCTAGATTCTCCTCAAAAAGCTTAACGATACCGTCAAAATCCAAAGTGATAAAGCGATCATTTTTTTTATAGGCCGGAACATGTTGACTGACATCTGTGTACGCATATAAAAATGTTTTCCCGTCCGGCATACTACCAACACTGATATGTCCATCCTCATTTATATCAAGGATCACATTTGAAGCTGTTTTGAGCCAAGCGATCACCTGCTTTATTCCATCTTCATTTCTAGGATAATTAAATGCGTTTGGCGGCGTAACCTTTTGCTTTTTTTTAAATAAGTTAAAAATAGTCATTTTCATTCTCCTTTTTCATTTACTTAGACTTAATAACAGCTAAAACGAGCGTCACTAGATTTTCTGAATAGTGCATATGATTCTTATTTAGCAAATAAGCCAGTTCAACTTTGTCTTTTAAACTGAATCGAAAAAAGAAACGTTGGTTCCAGCCTGTACACCAGTCTTTCAGTTGTTTTTCAATTTGATTTTTTACTTGCTGATCAGCAGCCTCTTTGTAAAGTAGCATTAAATCGAAGAAATAATCCCTTCTATTTTCAGCTGCTAAGATTTTAATGATCGACAATTGCGTAGATAGCTCTTTTCTTTCTTGAAACATCGGCAACAGTTGCTCTTTGATTGCCAGCGAATAATTTTGGATCAGTCGCTCTATTGCTTTTTTACGTACTTCTCTAGAAGAATCAGAGACATAGTCGACAGCTAAAGACAACTGTTCTTCTAATGGTAAACAGTTGGACCAGTTCAACACTGACAACCTAATTTTCTTTTGCTTAGCATGGCGTAAAGACAACATCTGCTCTTGATCTCTGCAATCTTGTAAAAGGGCCAAGCCATGGACCGCACTGTTTAACTGGGTGTCCATTTTCGTAAGATAATAAGCTCTGCAGTCGATTTCTGGGAAATGCTTCCTCACGTATGCTAATGCCAATTCTTTGATTGCGGTTGTTCGATCTAAAAGTCTCGCTATCATGCGTCGATCCTTCAAGCGATTATTATAGCACCATTCACAAGCTAACTTACGAATGATCATACTGTGATGGTTCAATAGTTCGTCTAGGTATTGTTCCTCCCATATCCTTTCTTTTTGAATTTCTCGAAATGTCCAGACTAAAATAACTCGATCTTTACTGACTAACCCATTTCTCATCGTTTGTTTTCGATCGTTCTCCTCTAGTAAAAAGCTCCATTTAAAAGCTGTTCTGGCGCAATCATTATCGAAATTTCGTTGCCCGTTCAATAATAGCTGCGGGCGTTCTAAAACTGATTTCTGCAGTTGATTATAGATGATCCTATTTTCTTCATATGTCAGCTGCTTCAGCTGATCGATCAACGGTAAACAAAAAATCAATTCTTGTTCTGAAATGAATCGATTCTTTTCAGTGATCTTTTTGGACGCTCGTTCCCGCAAGATCTTAAGATGGTCATTCAACATCACTAATAAAAAACGAAGCGGTACTTCTTCGCTCTCTTCAATCAATTTTGACAAAGCAAATTCTCTGATATACCCATTAGGATGGCAGGTCAATCCACCCCAAAAGAATACGGCATGTTTAAATGATAACTGCTGAAGATCGTCTTCGCTGATCTCCAGCCAGCACCAATTGCTCCGACCATATGAAAAAGCGCGTAATTGTTTAAATGTATTCAAAAAATGTTTCGGTGTTTCTTCCTCGAATAGACGACTCAGATCCTCTAAATATCGTTCTCGACACTCTTGATCAATAATAATTTTTTGATAGCAATACTTGATTGCATCTGCCGTATTCTTTATTTCCTCATGTTCTGCTTGTAATACCAACAACTGACTCATTTGATTTCCTCATAATTCATTTTATTTTCTTTATTGAAGATAGTTTCATTTTACCATATTAGAATTCTTAATATTTTTATAATCCAAGACATTGTACATGACCTGCAGAAATAGTTTCCCTATACTTGAGATAACACTTGTAATCAATCTATGTTTTATCAAGGAGGAAAAGAATGAATATTTTAGTCGTCGGTGGTGCCGGTTATATTGGTTCCCACGTGGTTAAGCAGTTAGCGGATACAGAGAATCAAATCGTAGTTTTAGATAATCTTCAAACAGGTCACGAAAAAGCAGTCACAAAGCCAGCGATATTTATTCATGGTGATGTAAGAGACAAATCCTTACTTAAAAAATTGTTTGCTGAATATTCATTTGATGTTGTGTTTCATTTTGCAGCAAATTCTTCTGTTGAAGAATCAATGAAGGATCCTTTACTTTATTTCAACAACAATGTGTCTGGTCTTATTACACTTTTAGAAGTTATGAACGAATTCGCAGTGAAAACAATCATCTTCTCTTCAACAGCAGCTGTTTATGGTGATACTTCCGAATCTGTGATTACGGAAAATTCTGAGATCACACCAAAAAATCCTTATGGGGAAAGCAAATATATGATGGAAAAAATAATTCAATGGTGTCATACAGCATATGGTATAAACTATGTTGTCTTAAGATATTTCAATGTTGCTGGAGCGGACCTAACCGGGCTGATTGGGGAAGACCATCGTCCAGAAACACATTTGATCCCTATTGTCTTAGAAGTCCCGATGGGCAAAAGAGAGGCCATCACGATTTTCGGAAACGATTATGACACGAACGATGGAACAACAGTCAGAGATTATGTCCATGTGGTCGATTTAGCAGATGCACACTTATCAGCAATGACTTATTTGCTTGAGGGAAATGAAAGTACGATTTTTAATGTGGGTAGTTCTGTTGGTTTTTCTACACTGGAAATCATTCATAAAATTGAAGAGCAGACAGAAAAGATGATTCCAATCAAGTATGGCGAACGCCGAGAAGGTGATCCACATTCATTGATTGCTTCCAGTAAAAAAATCAAAGATGTCTTAGGCTGGACTCCTCTTCATACTGACTTAGATTCAATTATTGAGAGTGCTTGGTCTTGGCATTTAAATCATCCAAATGGCTACGAGGAATAAAAAAATAAATATCCATGTAACGCATCAAACCGCGTTACATGGATGTTTATTTTACTAGCTATGTCTATTTCCTCAAAATCTTTTCCATTGCTTTTCCTTTTGCTAATTCGTCTACTAATTTATCCAGATAACGGATTTTTTGCATCAATTCATCTTCAATGTCTTCCACTCGATACCCGCAAATAACCCCTTTGATCAGAGATACATTTGGATTCAGCTGCGGTGCTTCTTCGAAAAATGTTTCAAAATCATTCATTGAATCTATTTGACCTTGCAGCTCTTTTTCATCATAGCCTGTCAACCAAAAAATAATTTCATCAACTTCTGCTTTCGTCCGTCCTTTTTTCTCTGCTTTTTGTACATAAAGCGGGTAAACACTCGCAAAGGACATCCCAAAAATCCTCGGTTTCTTTTCAGTCATTTCTTCTCCAACCTTTCATTGATCAGATTTTTACTTTAGTATTCAGTCTTCAAAATCGTCTTTGTCCTTTTCTTGACGGAGTTGATTCATCACTGATAATAGTTCTTGAGTTTTTCTTTGTTCAACTTTCTTCAGACACCCTGCAATACGACTTAGATAATCTTTTTTCTCCAGCTCAAGTTTTTCATCCAAAGATATTTTTTGAGCCTTTTTTTGAATACTCGTATTGATAGAACGTTTATGTTCTTTCTCTTTACTCTTGCTTATTATAATTAACAGCAAGACAAAAATCAAAAATAGAATGAGCCACAACCCCATGATTTTTCACTACCTATCCTTTTTTATCACTAATAGCCGACTCTTTCAATTTTGCCGTTTTTTTTGAAAAAGTTCCAAAAAAAGAGCGAGAAAAAGAAGTCTGCTCTAAGATTTAAGACAAAACTACTTGCTTCTCGCTTTTTTTCGATTTAGTGTTTAAAATAAACCGAATGTTATCCCGATTCTCTCGATTTATTATTGACCTAAAATATCTAAGATGATTTGAGTATGCATTGCTGCACCTGTTTTGAAGCATTCTTCCATGATTTTAAATTTTGGATGGTGATTCATATAGCCGCAGCCTTCAGCTGCTGTTCCTCCACCTAGAATAAAGAAAGATCCTGGCTTGACATCTGTATAAGCAGAAAAATCTTCACCGCCCATCATTTTAGGCGCTTCAAACATTTGCGCCTTTCCAACAACTTTTTCTGCCGCTGCCAGCACTAAATCTGTTGCAGCACTATCATTGTTGACCTCACTGTACCCTAAAAGATAATCCAGATCATACGTTGCATCGTACATCTTACAAACATGATCGATGATCGCTTCGATCCGTTGTTTGACATATTGGCGAATTTCTTTGTCATTCGTACGAACCGTTCCTTGAATCTGTGCAGTATCCGGAATGACATTTGCTGTTTTACCCGCATTGAATTCACCGATCGAAATCACTGCATTTGAAAACGGACTGATGTTACGTGAAACAATATTGTTCAAATTATTGATGATTTCAACACCGATCATGATCGGATCAACTGAAAGTTCTGGTGTCGAACCATGTGATCCTTTTCCTTGAATCTTCAATGTAAAGACATCAGAAGCGGCACTAGCAGCTCCTTTTCTTGTACCGATCATGCCCACAGGAATGTTTGGAGCAATATGCAGACCAAACACTAGATCCACATCATCCATTACTCCTGCTTCAACTAATAGCTTCGCGCCACCTGGTGGTTCTTCTTCTGCCGGTTGAAAAATGAATTTCACAGTCCCAGCAATTTTATCCTGCATCTCTGTCAGTGTTTTCACCGCGCCTAAAAGCATCGCTGTATGTGTATCGTGCCCGCAAGCATGCATCACACCAGGATTTTCAGATGGAAATTCAACATCTGCCTCCTCAACAATAGGTAATGCATCGATATCCGCTCTTAATGCGATCGTCTTGCCTGGCTTGCTACCTTTTAAAATTGCGATCACACTATTTTCTGTCAACGAGCTGACTTCCAAATTAGGAAATTCAGCTAAGACCGATTGAATGTATTTAGCTGTCTCAACTTCGTGAAAGGATAACTCGGGGTGACGATGTAAATGTCTTCTCCATTTCACCATTTCTGCCTGCGGCATTTTCTCTTGGATATTTGTCATTCTGCTTCCTCCTTCAGAGTGTATCTATCATAGTATTTATTTTTGCTTCACAAATAAAATCGTAACTGCAGTCAATAATCCTGCTACTAAAAAGAAATAAAAAGTCGAAATATATTGCCCTCCAGATAATTCTACTAATTGACCGATCAATGTCGGCGCAACAAACCCGCCAAGAATTCCTCCTGTAGCAAGTGTACTATAACTCGGGGCAAATTTTGCTCCTTCAAATATTTTTAAAGGAATACTCATCATCGAAACAAAGGAAATGATCAAAAAGAAATTAGCTAATCCCATAACTAATGACAATAACACAAGATTTCCGATGAAGTATGATGAAAAGGTGGCTAAAGTTCCTAAAACAGCTGTAACAGCTACGACCGTTTTTTCCATATTCTGAAAGAAACGACCGACGATATAGCTGCCGCCAATAGAGCCGATCAACATAAATAGACCACCCACACTGCTAACGATCGCTGCACCATTTAGATCCAATCCACGCTCTCCCGTTAAAAAGCTCGGCAACCAATTTGACAATCCATATAAAATACAATTAAGGAAAAACGCACTGAAGAATATGATCCAAACACGGATATCCGACCAGATTTGCCAAATCGATAGCTTATCTGTCTTAGTAGCAACAGCGATTTCCTGTTCTTCTATTTTCTCTTTTCTTGGGATCACCAAAATAAGGAATATCGCAATCAAAACAGCGACTACAGTCAAAATCAGGTAAGCATTTTTCCAACCAGCTTTGGTAATGATCGGTGATAAAACTAACGGACCAATGAACCCGGCGACTCCAGCAGAAGACAGCAGTATCCCTTGTGCAAAGGTCCGCTTTTCGGGTGCAAAATTCACCGTAACTTCCTTACTTGCCGAAGAGGCGTAACCGGAATGCGCAAGAAATCCTGTTAAAAAGCGAAGAGACATAAACATGATCAAGGATGTCCCAAAACCAAATAGTAAAGAAAACAAGCCCATCCCCAATACAGAACCGATCAAAACAATTCTTGAACCAGCCTTATTGATTACTAGTCCCATTGGGATTTGCATTAACGCATAGCCCAGGAAAAAGGCGCTCATGATCATTCCTTTCGCCGCAGGCTCAAGTCCAAATTCTTCTGAAATCGGGATCAAAGAATACCCTACTGACATTTTATCGATATAGACCATCGTATACCCTAAAAATAGTGCAATTAATAACAACCCTGTCCTTTTTGATTCTTTTTTCTCCATAAAGACCTCCTCAAACGATAAAAACTGTGAGCTTATTCTCTAAATGAAAAAATAAATGTCGTTTTTGATGAACTTGATCGACAAATGTTTTTCTTCCCCACAATAATTGCTCATTCTTATAGTATAATCTATTACTTAACGAAAAAAAAGAATAACATGGCATTATTATTAAAAAAAAGTGAACGAAACATTATTTTAAGCTAAGTATACACACCATTTATTCTGATTTAAAATCAAGTAACAATTTAAGCTACCATAAAAAAAGTTCGAAAGTCAAGATATCCCCCAAAATGGGGATTTGACTTTCAAACTTTTTATATAACACGTTGATTTATTGTTATTGTTTTAGTAACTCTTTTTTGTGCAGGTATTCTTCTTCTGAGATCGTTCCTTTTACAAACTCTTCATCTAATAGATCAAGAGCAGATGAATGAGCACTAGCAGGGGCTGAATTTGAAGTATTTTTGATCATAGCCTCATGACTTTGACCCCTTTGATTCTTCAAAAAGTAAATCACCGCAACAATCAGCACAGCGATCACTAACCACCAAATAAAGCCCATTCCTAATATATTTCCCCGCATCATCCCGCGGCTGCCATTAAAGTAAGTTGAACAATAGCCCATTTCGACACTCTCCTATCTTGTTTTTACTTAGTATAAAGACAAAATATGGCAAAAGTGTGTCGAAATCATTCCTCATCTCAGATTCTCAAAGAGAAATATGCTGGATCAATTTTTCATAAGAAGCAAAGGATGGATGCTTTGTGATTTCTCCTTCAGTGATCACCAATGACTGCTGATCAACGATCGCTTTTGTGAGGCGATCAGAAAACTCGGTAAAATCATTCGCTGTGTCTTCATTATAAGTCAATGAATAATACTTTGATTGACGATAGTACTTTTTCAATTGCTCAGATTTGATTGCTTGCGGCTGATCTGCAAAATATTCATCATAACGCGCTGAATCGATTTTCCCTTCTGTTACAGTCAATTGAAGTCTGCCGATCAGCCCATCACCAAAATCTTCTGCATAACCAATATATTTTGTGTCCGACGGCTGACGAATTTGGTCCGCCAACTCAGCAGCGATCACCATTAGCCCTTCTCTAGCACTTGTAGATGAGCCTTTGACTGTATTAAAATGACCATCGACTCGATTTTCTTCACGCATTTGCTTTTCAACAAACGTAATACCATTCACTACTGTAACTAACGTTTCGTCTGTTCTTGGATTTTGTGCCTGAAAAAATGCATAGTCGGACAATCGTTTGTTTGCTCCCGCGTATTTTGATTCATAATAGTTCTCAGCCCCATATTCATTGAATTCTACATTTACGATCGTATTTGCATCATCTGTGACAATTTCAACAATTCCTTTATTTCCGACATCAAAGTAACCTTCATTCGTGAAGTAATTTCCTTCCAATAATCCCAACGGCGGCTGATTTGACCAAAACATTTTTTTCAGCTTCTCTTCATAAGTATAGATAGGGTTAGGATTTGAGCCGAATGTTGTTTGTGTTGCTCCCGTCACGACATCATAATTATAAGACGTGTCTTCAAAGCTCAACTTATTGACAATCTGCTCATTTGTTTCCGTCTGACTGGATGATGCTGGTTCTTTTTCCGTCGAGTTGAATATGGCTTTCTTTTCTATCGTAGTTGATCTTTGTGTCTCTTTCCTTTGATCCGGCTTACAACCGACAAGGACGGTCAGAACGCATACAACCAAACCAGCCAGTACGTAATTTTTTCTCATTTAAACTTCCTTTCTATCGATCATGTATTGAAGCGATAACCGCTGCCCCAAATAGTTTCTATCGGTATTTCTGATAAATTCGCTTTCTTCAATTTTTCTCTGATACGTCCAACATGTACTACCACAGTATATATATCGCTGTCCAGATCATCCATAGCCCAAACCTGACGAAAAAGCTGTTCTTTCATCCAAACCCGATTCGGATGTGTCATGAAGAAAAGTAATAAATCAAATTCTTTCGTTGTAAAAATGACCTCTTTCCCTAAAACATGGACTCTACGGGCACTTTTATCAATTACGATTTGGTTGCTTTCAATCGTTTCATTCGCTGAATCTGAACCTGTTAGTAGTTGGTAACGTTTGATATGCGCCTGTACTCTGGCTACTAATTCGCTTGGACTAAATGGTTTGGTAAGATAATCGTCCGCACCTAGACCTAATCCTCTGATTTTGTCGATATCCTCTTTTTTAGCAGAAACGATCATCAAGGGAATATTCTTTTTTTCTCTGATCCTTCTGCAAATTTCAAATCCATCCATCGATGGCAGCATGATATCTACGACGATCAAGTCAAAAGGCTCATTCAGTGCTCTGGTCAAGCCAACTTTTCCATCACTAGAGATTTCAGCTTCCATTTGATTGATTTCAAGATAATCTTTTTGTAATTCTGCAATGCTTGCATCATCTTCAATTAGTAATATCCTTGATTTTTTATCAGGCATTCGACGATCCTCCATCAACTTTCTTCAATAAAATACTGACTGTTGTCCCTTTGTCCAGTTCACTTTCGATCATTACTTTTCCTTCATGCATATCGACGATTTGTTTAACGATCGCAAGTCCTAGCCCGCTACCGCCTGTCTGTGTCGGTCTAGCTTCCTCACCTCGATAAAAATGATCAAAAACGAAAGGCAGCTGCTCTTTAGCAATTCCTTGACCATTATCTGTCACACGAATTTCTACGAACTGATTTTGATCAGAAATGTTGATATCCACCGTTAGAGGACGTTCATTTTGCTTGAATTTCAGACTATTTTCAATTAAATTCGTAAAGACTCGATTTAACTGCATGCGATCACCGTATACCTTACTTGAAGAAGCTGCTTGATCAATAAGCTCCAGTGAAACCTGCTGCTTCCGTAACTGAAATTCTTCGATCAAATGTTTTAGGAACTCACTGATATTGATTGCTTCAAAATGAAAGGCTATGGCATCAGCATCTAATTTTGAATAAAGAAATAATTCTTCGATCAACTCATTCAAAGCAATAGCTTTCGTATGGATCGTCCGTAAATATTTGTCTTGTTTTTCAGGTGAATCTGCTACACCATCAAGTAAGCCTTCCACATAACCGATGATCGATGTGATCGGTGTTTTTAAATCATGAGAGATACTGGCAACCAGCTCTTTCCGATTGATCTCAAGCTTTTCTTGTTCGTTCGTAGAGCTGATCAAAGCCGTCCGCATTTTTTCAAAATCATCTGTCAATTGCTTGACTTCCAAAGCAGTCTTTTCCGGCTGTTTGGTCATTGGCGCTTGTAAATGTCCCGTTCCTATCTCAGACATACCACTGCCTAAATTTTCCAAAGGTTGAATGATCGTTTTCTTTAATAGTTGGTTTAAAAACAGCACTCCGCCAATAGACAGTAATAAGATAAAAACGATGATCCAAATCCCCCACTTAGTCATAAAATCAAGGATGTTGTTTTCTTTTTTTAATACTAATAGTGTTCCTGGAACCTGATTTTTAAAGTAGAAATCAAATTTCATGTATCGGTACAAACGTCCAGCATTGTCGATCGTTCCTCTGGTTTCAATATTATTGGCATCAAATTTAGGAAAATGGACGATCAATGATTTTTCTACCAGTTCTTGTGAATAGTAATTGATTTCTTCATTTTGACGTACAACGACGCCTAGAGATTCTCCTTCAAACTGCTGGATCATCTTTTTTACATCCTCTTTCGGATACAATAATTGTTCCGGTTCTGTTTTTGCGATCCCTCGAAGTTTGACATACGCTAGTTCTTCCTCCGGGCTTAATGAACGCTGCTGCGTAAAGGTTCGGTATAACGTTCCTGGGCTAGGAATACGCCCAGTCGTAACATACAAAACGATGCAAATAATAGATACCAATGATAAACAAGCAATCGTTATTCCGCCAATATATGAAATGAGAAAACGCCTTTTGATCGTCATTTTTTTCTCCCTTTTCGCTATAAACCGGACCTTTACTAGGCTTTACTCAAGGATCAGAAACTAATTTCAGGAGCATAGTCTCCAGTATAAGGTTCATGCTCTACAAAAACAGTGATATCACTGCCGTTTTGATCTTTTCCAGTCCGTTTATAGGTGAATTTTTTATTGTTCAATTCCGTTAATTCCAGTGCTGCCCCATATTTATTTTGTCCGATTGAGACATGTGCCCGGATTTTATTGTTGTTCAATACATCAAAGTAACCAAAATCACCGCGACTGATCCCAGTTTCCAAATTGAAAAATTCATACTTATTCGTATCAGCATCAAATTTTGCCAAACTAATGAAATTTTTATTGTAGGCTGTAACATCATTTCCTGCTTCATCAAGAACTTTAGTGCCATTCCATAGTTGTTCCCCTAAAATTGCCGCACCGTTTCGTTTCGTCTCGATCGTGCCAGTCGTTGTGTTGAGTATTTTAGCTGGTTCTGTAAATGTCAGCTTTCCTTTATTATACGGGATATGTTCTACAAATACATCTACTTCATTTCCAGCCTGATCTTTGCCTTTTCGTGTATACGTAAATTTTTTATTCGTTAGCTCTGTAATACCAACAACTGCTTGATAGTTCATCGATTCTGAGATCAAGATTCTTTTCGTTCCATCATTAGTGATAAAGAAAATACCGCGGTCTCCCCGACTTTCTCCTGTGTTTGCATCAAAAAATTCATATTGACCTGTTTTGCGATCATATTTTGCTAGACCAATAAAATTCGCATTTTCTTTTGTTAAATCGTTATGGTCTTTATCATAGACTTTAGTTCCCTGCCAGTTCGTTTGTCCTAAAATTTTTGTCATTTTGTCGCCTTTGGTTTTATCCTTTGTTTGATTCAATTTTTCAACTGTGGGCTGATCACTGCTTTTGACACCTAAGGATTCTTGTGTCCCCACACTGCAACCTGCTAACAATATAGCCAAACTTGATACCCCAGCGATTATTTTTTTGCTATTTTTATTCATGATTCTTGCTCCTTCCAAAAATAAGATATTTTTATTTCCTACTCTTATTCTAGCGGGCGATTCTAAACTAGCTCTATCGAAAAAATAAACAAATTATAAACAATCACAGATATAAAAAAAACAGTCTAAACGATCATTCGTTTTAGACTGGTTTTTTAAGGGGTTAAAGCATCTTTCCTGAGTAAAATGAAGCTGGTAATAAATCAAAATCATACGTTGCCAGCTCATCGAGAGTGATCGAAGCATGAGCTCCTTCATGCACCATCAAATTACTCAAGCCATTCGGATCGATATGAACCAAAATCACCGGTTTATCTGTGGCATAAGCATAACCTAATTCCCATGCTGTTCCACTATCAGAATAATTTCCATGATAGATTGCAACGACGATTTCTGCCCATTTTATATGTTTGATGTCATCTGTAAAGGTTTCGATCGACCATTGTCGTGAACCCACTTCGGCTCCATTATCTAGAGGATGACGCATCGGTGAAAAGACGGATAAGTTTTTTTGAGCTAAAATTTTTTCTACCTGCTCTACATACGCAATTTCTTCCTCATTAAAAAATGGACTAGCTAAATAAACTCGTTTCATTTTTATACTCCTTTTATTGATTTAATGAATTTAGTTGTTCTCACTTGTTAGTGTATCAAAGTTTAAATAAAACGCAAAGAACATTTGGGTCCTACAAAAAAAGCGACTGACACATAACTCATCGAGCTACATTTCAGTCACTTACAGTTCAAATAAATATTAAAGAAAAAACAAATCATTCGAAGTTAAATGCTTCTATTCAGTTTATTTAGGTAAGTTTTCATAAAAAGCTGCTTTGGTAGCTGTTATATAAGGCGTCAACCATAAATAACCAATTCCAGCTGTAAGAATTGCCAAAATATGCCAGCCTAAGAAACTTAAATCTAATAGGAACAATTGCCCTTTATACCCTTTCATCAGCTTACGGCTGCGTGTGATACACTCTAAAAAGCCAGAACGTTCTCCTGTCTCTTCATACGTATCATAATAGACAAAATAAGCTTGTGAATAAGCATAGCCTTTAATGATCCCTGGGATGATAAATAATAACGACCATAAGAAAATGAAGATCGTCATTAATAGATAAACACAGATCACACCTAAAATCACTGGACCGGAAAAACCACGGAAGGCATCAGAAAATGGTCGGATTTCTTGTCTTTTTCCACGTAACAAATCAAGATACGTCCATGAAATCCCAGCACTAAATAATGCTGCCAATAAACCACCTACGAGTCCTCCTCCGCCGCCTCCACCGGAATTTCCATCATAGCTTGCTGTACCGCTTACGATATCCGGGTTGTTCTGGACGAATAAGATCACTGGTAAAACCAGTAAAATAAACAAAATAAGACCGATTGCAATTGAAATCAAGGTAGGGACCAATGACATCAACACACTATCCTTCCAGCGTCCACGAAGAACTGCTTTTGCTTCTGTTTTTAATTCAGCTCTTGTTTTCATAAAACTTCACTCCTTTCTTACATTAGTACAATTAGTATAACAAATATTTAGATTTTACAAAAAATATACGCCTTTTGAAGATGATCATTTTCATAAAAAAACACTCTTTTCTCCATTTAGCCAGAGAAAAGAGTGCTTTTACTTATCATAACTATAAAGACTCTTTAGTAAAGATGTCTTATTTGTTTTTTAAGTTGTAGAAAGATTTCAAACCTTTGTATTCTGCAACTTCGCCTAATTGGTCTTCGATACGTAATAATTGGTTGTATTTCGCAATACGGTCAGTACGTGATAGAGAACCAGTTTTGATTTGTCCAGCATTTGTTGCTACAGCGATATCAGAGATTGTTGAATCTTCTGTTTCACCAGAACGGTGAGAAACAACTGCAGTATAGCCAGCTTCTTTCGCCATTTCGATTGCTTCAAATGTTTCAGTTAAAGTACCGATTTGGTTTACTTTGATCAGGATTGAGTTAGCGATACCTTTTTCGATACCTTCAGCTAATTTAGTTGTGTTTGTTACGAATAGATCGTCACCAACTAATTGAACTTTGTCGCCTAAAGCAACAGTTAATTTTTTGAAACCATCCCAGTCATTTTCATCTAAACCATCTTCGATCGAGATGATTGGGTATTTCGCACATAATTCTTCGTAGAATGCGATCATTTCTTCAGTTGTTTTTTCGCCTTCGCCTGAATCAGCTAAAACGTAAACACCTTTTTCTTTGTCGTAGAATTCAGAAGAAGCAGCATCCATAGCAAGAACGATATCTTTACCAGGTACATAGCCAGCTTTTTCGATCGCTTCGATGATTACTTCGAAACCTTCTTCATTTGAACCAAGGTTAGGAGCGAAACCACCTTCGTCACCTACAGAAGTAGCTAAACCGCGAGCTTTTAAGATTCCTGCTAATGCATGGAATACTTCAGCACCATAACGTAACGCTTCTTTAAATGTAGGAGCGCCTACAGGCATGATCATGAACTCTTGGAAGTCGATACTGTTATCAGCATGAGATCCGCCGTTGATGATGTTCATCATTGGAGTTGGCAATACTTTTGTATTGAATCCGCCTAAGTAGTGGTATAAAGGCACTTCTAGGTAATCAGCAGCAGCACGAGCTACAGCGATAGAAACACCAAGAATAGCGTTAGCACCTAATTTACCTTTGTTAGGAGTTCCATCTAATTCGATCATTGCTTTATCAATTGCCATTTGGTCACGAACATCGTAGCCAATGATTGCTTCAGCGATGATGTTATTAACGTTGTCAACTGCTTTAACAACCCCTTTACCTAGGTAACGAGATTTGTCGCCATCACGTAATTCAACCGCTTCGTATTCACCAGTTGAAGCTCCAGATGGAACCATTCCACGGCCAAAAGCTCCGCTTTCAGTGTATACTTCTACTTCGATTGTTGGGTTACCGCGTGAGTCTAAGACTTCGCGTGCGTAAACATCAGTAATAATTGACATGTTTTGTCTCTCCTTTGAGTTTGTTTTATACTAAGGGGATTCGAGCTCCCTTAATTATGATTGTAGTGAATAATCCTAAGCTATGCAAACATTTTTTGCGTATTTCATAAATTATTCGATGAATCTTCGATTTATTGCGTATCTTAATTATAAGTCTGTTTTATTTAACAGCCTCTAACAATGCTAAGAATGAATCAGCTTCAAGACTTGCTCCGCCGACTAAAGCACCGTCAACGTTTTCTTTTGCCATATATTCAGCAATGTTTTCTGGTTTTACAGAGCCGCCGTATTGGATACGAACTGCTTCTGATACTTCTTTACCGTATAATTTTTCTACAGTTGAACGAACAACACCACAGATTTCATCCGCAATGTTGGCATCTGCAGATTTACCAGTACCGATTGCCCAGATTGGTTCATAAGCAATGACCATAGATGATACTTGATCGTTTGTTAAGCCAACTAAGCCATTAGTGATTTGTCCTTCGATCCATTCAGCTGTTTTGCCAGCTTCATAGGTTTCTAAAGACTCACCACAACAGAAGATCGGTGTCATGTTATTTGCAAAGATTGCTTTGGCTTTTTTATTGATGTCTTCATCTGTTTCGTGGAAATACTCACGACGTTCTGAGTGACCGATGATCACATATTGAACACCTAGATCTGCGATTGCAGCTGGAGAATTTTCACCAGTGAACGCACCAGCATTTTCCCAATAGCAGTTTTGCGCAGATAATTGCACTTGTGAATCTTTAAGATTCCATGCTAATGGCGCTAAGAACAGTGCAGGAGATCCGATTACTGAATCGACAACATCACTTGATGGAACAGCATTTTTTACTGCTTCAGCAAAGCTTTGTGCTTCTGCTAAAGTTTTATTCATTTTCCAGTTACCAGCGATAATTGGTTTACGCATGAAAAAACACTTCCTTTAATTTTATGGTGTAGATTGTTTAAACGGTGTTCAAAAGGCAAACGTTCAGTAATTTCCCTCACCTACTAAACTCCAATACTTGAAGTTCAGCAGGTTCAGTCCAACTACTCAAGCTTAAATGCCTTTTTATAACCTCTTTATTTATCGTTGATCGCTGCTAATCCAGGTAATTCTTTACCTTCTAATAATTCTAAGCTTGCGCCGCCACCTGTTGAGATGTGCGTGAATTTATCAGCAAAGCCTAATTGAATTGCTGCAGCGGCAGAGTCTCCTCCACCAATAATCGTTGTTGCATCAGCTAAATTAGCGATTGCTTCACAAACACCGATCGTTCCTTTAGCAAAGTTGCTCATTTCGAATACGCCCATAGGACCGTTCCAAACAACTGTTTTCGCACCATCTAAAGCTTGCGCGAATAAAGCAATTGTTTCAGGACCAACGTCAAGACCCATTTGACCTTCAGGAACATCACCAGTGTGCTCTTCTGTTGGTACATCATTTGAGAATTCAGCTGCTGTGATCGAATCGATCGGCAAGATCAATTTGTCACCTGCTTTTTCGATTAATTCTTTCGCTAAAGCTACTTTATCTTCTTCTACTAAAGATTTACCGATATTCATCCCTTTAGCTTTGTAGAATGTATAAGTCATTCCGCCGCCGATCAGGATCTTATCTGCTTTTTCGATCAAGTTTTCGATAACACCGATCTTGTCAGAAACTTTTGCTCCGCCTAAAATCGCAACAAATGGACGTTTTGGTGCAGTAACAGCTTCACCAACGAATTTGATTTCTTTTTCCATTAAGAAGCCGGCAACTGTTGGGATACCAGTTGATGCAATACCAACGTTAGAAGCGTGCGCACGGTGAGCCGTACCAAATGCATCATTTACAAATACATCGCCTAAAGAAGCCCAATATTTACCTAATTCAGCATCATTGCCGCTTTCTTTTTTACCGTCGATGTCTTCAAAACGAGTGTTTTCAAAGACTAAAACGTCGCCGTCTTTCATATTATTGACAGCCGTTTCTAATTCAGTCCCGCGTGTTTCAGGAACGAATGTTACTGGTTTGCCTAATAGCTCACCTAAACGTTCTGCAACTGGTTTTAAAGATTTACCTGCTTTATCTTCTTCTGTTTTTACACGACCTAAGTGAGAGAAAAGAATCGCTTTTCCGCCATTGTCGATAACATATTGAATTGTTGGCAAAGCTGCAACTATACGGTTGTCGTTAGTGATCACGCCATCTTTCAATGGTACATTGAAGTCAACACGGACAAGGACTTTTTTGTCTTTTAAATCAACATCTTTGATTGTTTTTTTAGCCATTATGGAGTACTCCTGTCTATAAAATTTTTAAACGAAACAATATAAGCGGAGAAGCGCGTTGCTTCCCCGCTTATTATTTCACAGTTCTTTAAATTTCACTAATAATAAGTATAGATCTTATAAGTTAGCGAAGTACTCTAAAGTACGAACTAATTGTGCAGTATAAGACATTTCGTTGTCATACCAAGCAACAGTTTTCACTAATTGTTTGTCGCCAACTGTCATTACTTTAGTTTGTGTAGCATCGAATAATGAACCGAAAGTCATACCTACGATATCAGAAGATACAAGTTGATCTTCAGTATATCCGTAAGATTCGTTAGCTGCTTTAGCCATTACTTCGTTTACTTCTTCAACAGTTACGTTTTTGTCAAGAACTGTTACTAATTCAGTTAATGAACCAGTAGCTACAGGAACACGTTGAGCAGCTCCGTCTAATTTACCGTTTAATTCAGGGATAACTAGACCGATTGCTTTAGCAGCACCAGTTGTGTTAGGAACGATGTTTTCTGCTGCAGCACGTGCACGACGGAAGTCTCCACCTGGGTGAGGTCCATCAAGAGTCATTTGGTCACCTGTATAAGCGTGGATTGTAGTCATAAGACCTTCAACAACACCAAAGTTGTCTTGTAAAGCTTTCGCCATAGGAGCTAAACAGTTAGTTGTACATGAAGCACCTGAGATAACTGTTTCTTTACCTGTTAAGATATCGTGGTTAGTGTTGTAAACGATTGTTGGTACGTCATTTCCACCAGGAGCAGAGATAACAACACGTTTAGCACCAGCTTTTAAGTGTAATTCAGCTTTTTCTTTTGAAGTGAAGAATCCTGTACATTCAAGAACGATGTCTACGCCTAATTCGCCCCATGGTAATTCTTCTGGGTTACGGTTAGCAAGAACTTTAACTTCTTTACCGTTTACGTTGAAAGAACCTTCGTGAACTTCAACAGTTCCGTTGAAACGTCCTTGAGTTGTGTCATATTTTAACAAGTGAGCCAACATTTTAGCATCTGTTAAGTCGTTGATTGCTACTACTTCGATTCCTGCTACATCTTGGATACGACGGAATGCTAAGCGTCCGATACGTCCAAATCCATTAATACCTACTTTAACTGTCATTAAAGATTTCCTCCTTATGAAAATCAAAAATTTTTTTATTTTAAAGGGTTGCCCCTTTTAAAATCTCATTTGCAGCAGCTTCATCTGTGATGAGCCACGTTTGTTTTGGTGCATTTTTCATATAAGCGCGGATTGCTTTGGCTTTTGTCTTTCCGCCTGCGATCGCCACGACATGTTGAATTCTTTGAAGATCTTTCAATTGAAGTCCGATACGGGGAATTTTATAAACGACTTCCCCTTCTTCATCGAAGAAGTAACCAAATGATTCTGCTACTGCATTATTTTGCTTTAACATGACCATTTCATCATCTGACATTTTGCGTCTGGCCGCCATATGCAGTGCACGACCAATACTATGCACGACACAGTTGCTCTGTTCGATCAATGTCAATACTTCTTGGATCGATGGTTCTTGTAATAAAGATTTGTATGTTTCAGGACTTAATTGTTCCGGGACATATAATGCCCGATGATGACCACCAGTTTTGTTAGCCATAACTGCACTAACCGAATTCGCTTGAACACTCATTGCTTCACCAATTCCGCCTCTAGCTGGAACAAACAAATTGTGACGTTTTTCTGTTTCCAAAGAGCCCATATGTTCAGCCGTTAGAGCCATCGTTGTTCCGCCCATCACTGCAATCGTGTTATTGCCGTCAGGTAAAAGTAAATCAAGTGCATCAGTTAAGATATCACCGAATTCATACAAGACTTTTTCTTGATTGTCACTATTGCCAGCAACAACTATACACCGCTTGATGCCAAAATACTGACTGATCTCTTTTTCGATTTGATGCATGCCAAGAAGCTGATTCATCACTGTCTCTAACCCTTGATAAACGTCTAATCCTTTTTCAGTCAATGTCATTCCACTTTTTGAAGTCTCGATCAGCTGCAGGTTCTTTAAAAAATCTGTCTCAGTTCTCAAGACTCGTTCTGTGATCCCCATACTATCCGATAGACTTCGACGTCCAATAGGCTGCATCCAGTATATATTACGAAGAATATGAAACCTTTCCTGCATTACATCGAGCAAATCTGGAGCAACAGCTTCAATCATTTTCAATTCATCCAGCATGATGCGCTCCTTCGTTGGTCTTAAAACGTCCAAGTAAGACTTAAAACGACCTATGAACTTTAAAAAAATAGGATTGATGTTCTTCTTTCTCATTGTTAAATTCTATCTAACAGTCTTAAAAGCGTCCCTCAATCTTACATACATAGTTTAACAGTTTTCATTTGGCTTTTCAAGAAAAAGCGATTATTTTTTTGAAATGTTCACAAACTTCTTTTTTCTATAGAAAGTAATTCCTACGAAAAAGAATGAACGGAAAAAAGAACCCACTTTCTTTTAAAAAGAAATTTAGGTTCTTCGTTTCGTTTTCTATAGGTCCTCTTCATAAAATCGTCCAAGGATTTTGACATTATCTGAAATACTTACAAAAGCAGAGGGATCCGAGTCTTTCATTGCTGCTTCCAGCGCCGGCAATTCAAATCGTGTCACAACTGTTAACAGCAAGGTTTGTTTATCATGACGATACGCCCCTTCTGCTTCATGGATGATCGTGATACCTCTTCTCATTTTTTGCTGGATCCCTTCGATCACTGCATCAGGATTTTTAGTGATGATCATGACTTGCATTTTCTTTTGCTTCGTATAAACAGCATCCGTCACTTTACCACTGACAAAAATCGATAAGGCACTGTAAAACATATACTGCCAGCCAAACAAATAGCCAGCGACAAAAATGATCAATCCATTGAAATACATGGAAATCGAGCCAACTGAGCGCCCAGTTTTTTTACGGATCGTAATACTAAAAATGTCTAATCCACCGGAAGACAAGCCATTTTTTAGTGCAAAACCAATGCCAGAACCCATCACAGCTCCACCAAAGATCGCACAGATGATCGGATCATTAGAAAGGATCGTCTGCGGGACGATTTGCATAAATATGGAGGTCAAAGTAACCGTCAATACTGTAAAAATCGTAAATTTCTTTCCTATTTTGAGCCATGCTACAAAAAATAATGGGATATTCAATGCATACAGCGTGATTGAAACAGGAACATTAAATCCTATGACACGCGTCGATAGTGTAGTCAAAATTTGAGCTAAACCGGTGATCCCACTAGAATAAATATTGCCCGGCTGATAAAAGAAGTTCATCGCCACAGATGCTAAAATCGCATAAACGATCGATACGGACAGTTTTGTTGTATAATCATGGACCGGCAAGCTGTCAAAGAATTTTTTCATGAAAAGGGCCTCTCTTTTTCTGATTGTTAGCTCTCATTATACGTGCTTTGCAATCAGAAAAAAAGCATAATTATTCAAATGAAAGAAAAGAAATTTCTGTTTCCATTTTAATTTGCATTTAAGATAGACAACATTTCTGAGTAGCCTAAGCTTTTCGCGTAGTCCTCTGCCGTACGCCCAGTATTGTCTCTCAACGTTTTATCTGCTCCTGCCTCCACTAAAACTTGAACGATTTGCTGATAAATTTCGGAACCGTCTCTTAACGCAACAGCTTCAATTAGGGCAGTATAGCCATAATTATTTTGATGATCGATGTTTGAACGACCATCTTTCAATAGTAGCTTAACATTTTCCAGATGTCCTTTTTCTGCCGCTGGAATCAACGCGTTTCCGCCAAAACGATTGACTTTTTGTTGATCAGGGGTTGCTTTTTCCAGCATGTAAGCCAAGATTTCCGTTTTCCCCTGAGCGCCTGCATAGAGATAAGGACTATCAGAAATTTGATCTTGTTGATTGATATCAGCACCGGCATCGATCAGTTGTTTGGCGATCTCAATAAAATTTTGATGTGTCGCAATTAAAAGCGGGCTTTCTCCTTTTTCATTTACTTCGTTGATCCTATAATCCGTTGCAAGAACCTCTTGAACTGTTTTCATATCATTATCGCTCACTGCTTGAAGCAATGTTCCTTGTGGAAATGTTTGTTTACTTGATTCAGCAGCTTCATTACTTGAAGGTTTTGTTATTTCTTTTTTTGACATGATCGTCGACTCCTCTTCTATTTTTTGTTGAGTACTTACTTTTTGCTGGCAACCAGAAAAAATAAGCAGTCCTAAACTGGTTGATATCAATAAAGCTACTCTTGTTCTTTCCATGATTTTTTCCTCCTGCTAAATCATTGTAAATTCAGTATAAAGGATAAATATAAACAAATTATAAACGGAGTCGATCTAGTTTAAAAAGAAAAAGAGCTGAACACGATCTCGGCTAGTTTTCGCCTGAACCATGTTCAACTCATTTATTTTTTATTCGTCGATTGCAGTTACATCAATATTCAATTCAAATAGTTGTAACGGTGATACAACACTTGGCGCACTTGTCATTGGATCGGCAGCTTTTCCGTTTTTAGGGAAAGCGATCACTTCACGAATATTGTTTTCACCAGCTAAAAGCATGACTAAACGATCTAACCCTAAAGCGATCCCGCCGTGTGGAGGGAAACCATAGTCTAGTGCATCCAGCAAGAAACCAAATTGTTCTTGTGCTGATTCTTTCGTGAAACCAAGCGTTTCGAACATTTTTTCTTGTAATTCACGTTTATGGATACGTAGAGAACCGCCACCTAGTTCATAGCCATTCAGCACGATATCGTAAGCTTCTGCATAGACTTTCGCAGGATCTGTTGCAAGCAGCTCTACATCAGATTCTTTTGGCTGGGTAAACGGATGGTGAGCAGATACATAGCGACCAGCCTCTTCATCATATTCAAATAATGGCCAGTCAACGACCCACAAAAAGTTAAATTTAGACTCGTCGATCAAGCCCAACTCTTTGCCTAAACGAGAACGAATCGCTCCAAGAGCAGCAGCGACTACTTCTGGCTTATCTGCACCAAACATTAATATGTCGCCAACCTCAGCATTAGTCGCTTTGATCAAGTCATCAGAAACGTCTGTCAAGAATTTAGCAATCGGTCCTTTTAGTCCATCTTCTTCTACTTTTAGCCAAGCCAAGCCTTTTGCTCCAAATTGACTCACATACGTGCCTAAGTTATCCATATCTTTTCTTGAGTATTTATCTGCGGCACCTTTGGCATTTAGCGCTTTGACTTGTCCGCCGTTTTCTAAAGCCATTTGGAACACTTTAAAATCAACATCTTTCACAACATCTGCAATGTCGATCAACTCCATGTCAAAACGGGTATCTGGTTTATCGCTACCGTAACGTGCCATTGCTTCATCATAGCTGATACGTGGGAATGGTAAAGTAACTTCGATTCCTTTTGTTTCACGCATTACTTTTGCCAGCATTTCTTCCGTCATCGTCTGGATCTCTTCTGGAGTCAGAAACGTCGTTTCAATATCCACTTGTGTAAATTCAGGCTGACGATCACCACGTAAATCTTCGTCACGGAAGCAACGGACGATTTGATAATAGCGGTCAAAACCAGCATTCATCAATAATTGTTTAAAAATTTGCGGTGATTGTGGTAAAGCGTAAAAATGTCCAGCGTGAACACGTGAAGGAACTAAGTAATCACGAGCGCCTTCTGGTGTAGATTTCCCTAAGTAAGGTGTTTCGATATCCATAAAATCAGTATCATCTAAATAATGGCGAATCGTTTTAGTCACTTGATGACGTAATTTTAGGTTTGCTGTCATTTGTGGACGGCGCAAGTCTAAATAACGGTATTTCAAGCGTAATTCATCCCCAACGTTATTTTCATCTTCGATCAAAAATGGTGGTGTTTTAGCTGTATTTAAAATCGTGATATCTGTTGCCATGATTTCAAATTCGCCTGTTTTCATTTTTGGGTTGATCGCTTCTTTATCTCGATAAGTTAATTCTCCAGTAATTTCAATCACATATTCGCTACGGCATTTGTCAGCCTTTTCCCACGCTTCTTTTGAATGTGCTGGATTGAAAACAACTTGTGCAATGCCTTCGCGGTCACGTAGGTCGATAAAGATAACTCCACCTAAATCGCGGCGTTTTTGCACCCAGCCTTTTAATGTGATGATCTGTCCTACTAAATCTGCGGAAACTTCTCCGCAATATACTGTTCTTTTTGTCATTCGTTTTTGCTCCTCTTCATTTTTTACACGTTATTCATCAAACATTTTTGTCATCATTTCATCATAGACTTCATCAAATTTTTCATAAATATCTGATAAAGGAAATGCTTTTTCTTTCCGGCTTTCCATTGATTTAACATTGACAACACCTTCAGCTAATTCTGTTTCACCCAATGTCAATGCTAATTTGGCATTTAGCTTAGCCGCTGTTTTAAATTGTGCTTTTGCTTTACGATCCATAAAATCACGATCTGCTGAAAAACCAAAATTGCGGATCGCTTGAACTAATTTTAGTGTTTCGACATTCGTTTGTTCTCCGATGCCGACAACATAAGCGTCGATTTCGTTGATCACAGGAACAACTACCTGCTCTGCTTCCATTGTGATCAATACACGTTCGATTCCTAAAGCAAAACCAAAACCTGGTGTTGCAGGTCCGCCTAAATCCTCTACTAATCCGTCATAACGTCCACCCGCACAAATTGTCGATTGGGCGCCCATTCCTGGTGCTTCACTCATGATTTCAAAAATCGTGTTGGTGTAATAATCAAGTCCCCGAACCATATTACTATCAACTTCAAAAGGAATATTCAATTCCGTTAACATCGTTTTAACTGTTTCAAAATGTTGTTTAGACGATTCACTCAGATAATCTAAAATCGACGGCGCCTCTGCAACGATCACTTTATCTTTCTTATCTTTACTATCAAGGACACGCAGCGGATTTTCATGTAGGCGGCGTTTTGAATCTTCACTTAGTTCAGCAGACTTAGGTTCTAAATAATCGATCAACGCCTGACGGTACGCTGCTCTGGTTTCCTTATCGCCTAATGAATTGATCACTAATTTGATTTGTTGAATCCCTAATTGCTTGAAAAAGTCTAATGCCATCGCCATACTTTCTACATCTACAGCTGGGTTCTCACTGCCAAATGCTTCAGCCCCGATTTGGTGAAATTGTCTTAAGCGACCTGCCTGCGGACGCTCATAGCGAAACATCGGTCCCATATAATAGGTCTTATAAGGCTTAGGAAACTCAGGACCAAATAGTTTATTTTCCACGAACGACCGAACGATCGGTGCAGTTCCTTCTGGACGCAATGTAATGTGACGTTCCCCTTTATCGTAAAAATCATACATTTCCTTGGAAACGATATCTGTCGTATCTCCCACACTACGAGAAATCACTTCATAATGTTCAAAGATCGGCGTGCGGATTTCTTCATATTGATAATCACGAAAAATCAAGCGTGCTGTTTCTTCAACGAACTGCCACTTCTCGGAAGTTCCTGGTAATAGATCATTCGTTCCTTTTGGTTTTTGATAACTCATTCTTTCATCTCCAATTTATTATTCATCTTTTACCTCTAATGGTAAATGTGTGCTGCTGTAAAAAAGTTTACGCTAACGATCTCTTTTGAATCTTTACTAGAATACCCAGTGATACTTTATTGTTTTTACATTTTAGAAAATCTTGATCGTTCTATTTAGGTATTACTTAGTGAGCTTAACATGCTTGTCTTATCGTTATTCGTCGTCAGTTTGATTGGAACCAGTTGCACACTTTCAATCCTTAAAGCTTTAACTATTTATTGTTTATCAACTGCTCTGGTAGAGACGATTGTGGGCCTTCAATTCTTAGTACTTTAGTCCTTTGTGCTTGATCAAAGCTAGTATGCTTAAGCGTGATTCCTAGTATGGACACTTCGCTCACTTTGTTCGCCAAGTATTGTTCATCATCTACTCTGGCGGAGCCAGTCGTAGTGATTCACAACAAAAACTCGCCCTTGTATATATACAAGGGCGAGTGAATAGACACACGCGGTACCACCTAAGTTCGAAAGATTGCTCTTTCCTCTAACGATTAACGCTCGCGACGGAACGGCTTTTCTTCCGTTCTTCTCTAGAATGTCTTTCAATTTCGCTGATGAAGCTGCTTTCAGCCTAGGCAACTTTCTCTTATACAGTCAGAATGAAATTTACTCGTTCTTTCATCGAATTTTGATATTACATATAAACTACTAAAATTCTCTACTAAAGTCAAGGGGATTCAGTAAAAAATAGCCCGCTCATTTCACAAAGTCTATTTGTCGTTTGTATCAATAATAATAGTCACAGGTCCGTCATTGGTCAGTTTTACTTTCATATCTGCACCAAACTCTCCTGTTTCAGTCGAAATGCCGATTTCTTTCAGCTGTTTATTGAACATCTCATATAAAGGAATCGCTGTTTCAGGTCGAGCCGCTTCAATGAAACTTGGACGGTTGCCTTTTTTTGTATCTGCATACAATGTAAATTGTGAAATACTTAAAATACTGCCACCAATCTCCTGCAAACTAAGATTCATCTTACCTTGATCGTCTTCAAATACACGTAATTTGCTGATTTTCCGAACAAGATAGTCTACATCTTCTTTCGTATCCTTTGCATGAATCCCTAGTAAAATCATAAACCCTTGATCGATTTTACCAACAACCTTGCCTTCTATTTGCACCTGCGCCTCTGTTACTCGCTGAATGACTGCTTTCATCTGCTCGCCTCCTAGCCATTGGTTCGACGGACGTTGTACACATCCGGTATATTTTTGATTTTATCAACGATCGTTTTTAAATGAGACAAGTTTTGGATTTTAACTGTCACATGGATCATCGCCATTTTATTTTTGGTTGGTTTTGCCTCAACGCTAACAAGATTTTTAGTCATCGAACTGATTACCTGTAACACATCATTCAGTAACCCGCTGCGGTTGTACCCGTATATTTCTAAATCGGCATCATATTCTTTATTTAGATTTTCAGTATCTTCCCATTCTACTTCAATCAAACGTTGTGCCAATTCTTCTTGATGCTGTACGTTTGGACAGTCTGCACGATGGATAGAAACCCCACGACCTTTGGTAATATAGCCAACGATTTCATCTCCTGGAACGGGATTACAACAGCGGCTGATCCTGATCAACAGATTTTCTACCCCTTGGATCACGATGCCGCCTTCATGACGGACTTTCATTTTATCCGATTCTTTTTTGACAGGCTGGGTCATCAATTCTTCTGCTTCTTGCTTTTGGCGCTCCATTTCCTGCTCTTTACGTTCTTTTTCTGTTAGTCGGTTGAAAACGACTTGAGCACTGATTTCACCATAGCCGACAGCAGCATATAAATCATCTTCTGTTTGAAAGTTAAAACGCTCCAAGGCTTCAGCCAGCTTCGTCTTACTCAAAAATTCTTTTGGAGCAAAGCCATGTTCTGCCAAATATTTACTAATCGCATCATGTCCTTTGATAATATTGACTTCTCTGTCTTGGACTTTGAAAAATCGTTTGATTTTATTTCGCGCCTTACTTGTCGCTACCATTTTGAGCCAGTCACGGCTTGGTCCAAATGAATTTGGCGAGGTCAAAACTTCAATGATGTCACCGTTTTTCAAGGTATAGTCCAGCTGAACCATTTTGCCATTGACCTTAGCACCTGTCGTTTTATTTCCGATTTCGGTATGCACGCTATACGCAAAATCAAGCGGTCCTGAGCCTTTTGGCAGCTCTGTCACTTCTCCGGTCGGTGTAAATACATAGACCTTGTCACTGAAAATATCTCCTTTGACACTTTCCATAAACTCAGATGCATCATAGCTTTCATCTTGAAGCTCCAAGATTTCACGGAACCAGCTCAATTGTTTTGAATCAGAATCTTCATCAACTTTTTCAGTTTTTCCTTCTTTATAAGCCCAGTGAGCAGCAACCCCGAATTCAGCGATTTGATGCATTTCGTGTGTTCTGATCTGCACCTCGACTGGATTACCTTTAGGTCCGATCACTGTTGTATGGATCGATTGATACATATTCGCTTTCGGCATAGCAATATAATCTTTAAAACGTCCCGGCATCGGTGTCCATTTGGTATGGATCGCTCCTAAAACAGCATAACAATCCTTGATCGAATCCACGATCACACGAATCGCCAATAGATCATAAATCTCATTAAATTGTTTCTTTTGATCTTTCATTTTGCGATAGATCGAATAAATGTGTTTTGGACGTCCATAAATTTCTGCGTAAATATCTAGATCCTCAGTGGCAAGACGGATATCTTCAACTGCCTCTTCAACATAAGCTTCCCGTTCTTCCCGCTTGCTTTGCATCAAATTGACGATTCGATAATATTGATTTGGGTTGATATAACGTAACGCAGTGTCTTCTAATTCCCATTTGATCCTGCTGATCCCTAAGCGGTGAGCAAGTGGTGCATAGATTTCAATCGTTTCCTGAGCGATCCGGCGCTGCTTATCTTCTCTTAAATGTTTAAGTGTCCGCATGTTATGCAGGCGGTCAGCTAATTTCACCATGATCACGCGTAGATCCTGAGCCATCGCCAAAAGCATCTTTCGATGGTTTTCAGCTAATTGTTCTTCGTGAGATTTGTATTTTATTTTCCCAAGTTTCGTCACGCCGTCGACTAACATCGCTACATCTGCACCGAATTCATCTTGTAAATCTTCTAGTGTTACGTCTGTATCTTCCACAACATCATGTAAAAAACCAGTAGCAACTGTATGTGGATCCATTCTAAGTTCAGCTAAAATACCTGCAACCTGAATTGGATGGATAAAGTAAGGTTCACCAGATTGCCTTACTTGACCTTCGTGCGCTTTTTCTGCATAGTCATGTGCTTTTTGCACAAACGCGACATGCTTTGGCGCCATATATTTTGATACAAGTTTGATGACTCCTGGTCCTGTCATAATTTCTTCTTTTGGCATGATTCTCACTCCTTGGGCTCTTACAGCCGTCTATTCCAGTACTTTATTTATGTAAATGACTAGCGATTAAAAAAAGAAAAGTACCACTTGAAACAGTAGCACTTCCAACACTTATTATTATACTAAAATTCTCTAAATTTTCAATTCCTCATATTCTAATCCCACTTAGAGATCAGCGGTAAAATCTCTCGACCATTACTAAGACCTATTCGAGAAGCTCCTGCTTGGAACAATAACTCCATTTCCAGCAATGTTGGTGCCTTTACATTGACTTGAAACACTCTTTGACTTTTGACTCCTGATCTGAAAATACTCATATCGTATAAAGCCTCTTTCATAGATAAATCCAGCCCAATAGACATAAATTTTACATCCTCCATTTTAGCAAGATCTATCGTCAATTGTTGTTTCTGGTACTCATTCAACTGACTGCTATCGATAAAAAAGCCTAAACCATCATGTCCAAATGCTAAAGGTGCCAATGTTTGGTAGCTTTGATGTCCGCCAAAAGTCAGTTGATCAGGTGTCATCGCCACAAAAACTTCGGAAGCACCTTCTCGATAAAGCTTTCCAGTTTCAAATGCCTTTTTAGCTAATGTTCCTCCGCCTAAAGGAAAATCAGTAAAACTTCCGATCCGAATCCTTGTTCCTGTCAATAACTGCTTTGCGCGAGCAACATTGCATGGTAACACAAATATCGAATGAATCGAAAAATCTTTTAGAAAAAGAAGTTCATCTGTTAGTTGCTGATCCGTAAGTGCAGGGTCAAGCAACATGATTGATAGTTTTTCCAGTTCTAACTCCATAAATACCCCCTCAGACCTTACACTAATTCGAATTGATAACTGATTGCACTCAAAGCATATAAAGGCGCTGTTTCTGCGCGTAAAATCCGCGGACCCAATCCGCATAAGATTCCGCCATTTTTTTCAAACGCTTCGATTTCTTCCGGAGCAAAACCGCCTTCCGGCCCGAAAACAAGCAAAATCGAATCCCCGATTTTCGTTTCAGCCAATGCTTGAGCGAAACGACTTTTTTCCCCTGTCTTTGCGGATTCTTCATAGGCGATCAAAATCTTATCATAGGCAGAAAAAGAGTCGATCAATTCTAGCTTATTTTCTAATAATACAATATCCGGCGCAAACTGGCGATGAGATTGCTCGGCAGCTTCTGTTGCGATCTTTTTAAATCGTTCAGCTTTTTTGACTAATTTTTTATGATCCCATTTGACAACAGAGGTTTTTGCGGGAAACGCTACGAATTTATGAACACCCAATTCTGTCGTCTTTTGGACAACCAAATCTAATTTATCTCCTTTAGGAAAACCACAAGCAATCGTCACATTGACAGGTAATTCTTTTTCACCTTGCTCTTTACTGACTTCTTTTAAACGAACAGCCTCATCCGTCACCCCTGTAATTTCTGCAATAAGTGCAATTCGATCACTGAACACAAGATAAACTTGCTGTGTCGGCTCCATACGCATCACTCGGATCATATGATGATAATTTTCCCCAGTGATTTCATAGTGTTCTCTTGCTTCATAAGGCTCTGTCATGAAATAACGCTGCATTTTATTCTTCCTCTGTTTTCTTTAAAATAATCGCATACCAGTCACCTTGTTGGAATATCTGATCCACTAGAAAACCGACAGCTGTCATTCGTTCGATCACCATCGCTTTTTTATCTTGAATGATTCCTGAAACAATCAATGTTCCGTCATTTTTCAATAAACGAAAAGCATCTTCCACCATTAAAACAATAATATCCGCTAAAATATTTGCAACGATCACGTCTGCTTCGATCGTTACATTATTGAGTAAATCATTCGCTGAGACGTAAACATCATCAGCAACTGGATTAAGCGCCATATTTTCTTTAGCTGCAGTCACTGCAACATCATCTAAGTCAAATGCATGGACTTCTTTTGCACCTAAATACTTACTAGCAATACTTAATACTCCAGAGCCTGTACCTACATCAAGCACTGTCTCTCCACCACGCAAAACTGTTTCCAATGCTTGCAAAGTCAAACGAGTGGTTGGATGGGTCCCAGTTCCAAATGCCATTCCTGGATCTAACGTGATGATCTTTTCTGCAGTATCAGTTGTCTCGTATTTTTCCCAACTTGGGACGATCGTTAGAAAACGAGTCACACGTACAGGATGATAATATTTTTTCCACGCTGTAGCCCAGTCGCTTTCTGCTACCTCGCTGATCAGCATTTCATTCTTGCCGATACTCAAGCCAAATTCCGGTAAGCGTGCGATACTTTCTTTGATAAAGGGCAAAATTTCTGGTAAAAAAGTTGTTTCAGGAAAGTAAGCCATTACTAAAGCACCCTCTTTGATATGCGTAAACTGTTCTTTATCTAAAAGTTCACCATACAAATCGCTTTGAAAGTTTTCAACATCCAATGCATCTTCGATCGCTACGCCGCTTGCACCAGCTTCCATCATGATATTTGAGATTGCCTCTACTGCTTCACTAGCTGTTTCTACTTTTACTTCCGTCCATTTCATAAACACACCTCTTTAATAGCTTGGATAAGCGATATATGTATCGCCATCAGCTGTTTGATAGTTTTGTACTGCTTCATTAAATGCTGTATCAGACCATTTCAATTCAAAAATCTCTTGTTCTTCATCTGTCAAAAAATCTAATAAGTCACTTTGACCTTCGTTTAAGACTTCATTTAAGTAATCAACAAGACCATCTAAAATAGATTGCTTGATTCCTTTTTTTCCTTCATATGGAATCACAGCTAGATAATCTTCTTCATCCACTACGCTCTTTTCAGGATTGAATAATAAAATACCATCTTCAAATTCAATGATCTCCTCTTCTGACAAGGTTCCTGAAGCATCATCGATTTGTTCATGTGCACTATTTTCAGCAAATAAACGGAAAACGACTTCGATTGAATGATTTTTAGTATTCCAGTCAAGAGCTACATCGTATTCTGTGATTTTCTTTGTTAATTGTTGATCCAAATAAGTCAATATTGTTGGTTTTTTCATTCTATTTCTTCCTTCCAGCCAAACGTTTTTTGATCGATATCACTTCTTTTTTGTTTAGAGATATAAGGATTTCCAGAAACTACATATCTCAAAGGTAATTCTGTCCAAATTCCTTTATTGGGAATGCCGATTCTAGGAAGGGCCATAATTTTTTTCGGCTGTTTTCTTTTTTCAGGAACGATCCGAAGTGTACTGTCAAAGATCGATTGTCCATATGAATCTTTGGTAATACCTAAGGCACTGACTAATTTTCCTGGACCGTTTGATAACTCCGCACCTTTTCTACCATTACGATTCGCTTCCATTAGTTCAAGCCCTTCGACAGGTTCGATCGCCCGAATCATGACTCCTTGCGGTATGCCTTTATCTTTTGTGACCATATTCAAGATCAAATGGGTGTGCATCGTATATAAATAGATTGTTCCTGGTTTCTCATACATCGCCCTTAATCTAGGTGTTTTTCGTAGCCCAAAGCTGTGGGCCGCTTCGTCATCAGGCCCCAAATAAGCCTCTGTATCCACAATATAGCCGGCTAGTGTACCTGCTTCTGTTTTATGCTCTAAATACATGCCCAATAAAAACTGAGCGATCTCTTCTGTTGTTTTTGTATTAAAAAAATGGATCGTTTCATTCATTATTTTTCACCACTTTCTATCATACACGAAATAGCTGTCATTATCCATTGAACAACGAACAATTCGTGTGATAAATCAATAATTTCTCTCTATAAATCATCTGAATTCCAGCCGGTAACAAACATACGTTCTTTATGGTATAATAGTAAGCATAGAACGAAAAAGGAGGTTCAACGATGCAGCAGCCTTTAGCTTATCGTATGCGTCCGCGCAACTTAGATGAAGTTGTAGGACAAGAACATCTTGTCGGTCCTGGAAAAATCATTCGTAGAATGGTTGAAGCAAAAATGCTATCATCAATGATTTTGTATGGTCCTCCTGGAACCGGAAAAACAAGTATCGCTAGTGCTATCGCCGGCTCTACAAACTATGCATTCCGCATGTTGAATGCCGCAACAGATACAAAAAAAGACTTGCAGATCGTCGCAGAAGAAGCAAAAATGAGTGGCACTGTGATTTTACTTTTAGATGAAGTACATCGCTTAGATAAAACAAAACAAGATTTCTTATTGCCCCATTTAGAAAACGGCCGTATCATCATGATCGGCGCAACAACTGAAAATCCTTATATTACGATCAATCCGGCGATCAGAAGCAGGACACAAATTTTTGAAGTCAAGCCTTTAGACGAAACAGATATTCAAAAGGCAATCAACGATGCTTTAGCTGATAAAGAGCGCGGTTTAGGAGATTATCCTGTATTGTTGGAAGACAAAGCCCTTCAGCATCTATCTCGTGCTACTAACGGCGACCTGCGCAGTGCTTTAAATGGCTTAGAGCTTGCTGTAAAATCGACACCTGAAACAAAGGACAAAAAAATCGATATCACTCTTTCGATCATAGAAGAATGTGTTCAAAGAAAAGCTTTGACTCATGATAAAGATGGTGACGCACATTATGATGTTATTTCCGCTTTTCAAAAATCGATTCGCGGCAGTGATGTCGATGCTGCTCTCCATTATTTGGCCCGCTTAGTTGAGGCTGGTGACTTACCGATCATCTGCAGGCGTTTAATGGTCATCGCTTATGAAGACATCGGTCTTGGTAACCCGGCCGCGGCGGCACGAACAGTCACTGCAGTTCAAGCAGCTGAAAAGCTAGGCTTTCCGGAAGCACGGATCCCTTTGGCAAGTGTCGTTATCGATCTTTGTTTATCTCCTAAATCAAATTCAGGGATCAATGCGATCGATGCCGCACTGGCAGATATACGAGATGGAAAAGCAGGAGAGGTTCCTGACCATCTGCGGGATAGTCACTATTCTGGTGCAAAAGATTTACAACGCGGCCTTGGCTACAAATACCCACACAATTTTGAACATGCTTGGGTCGATCAGCAATATTTGCCTGACAAAATAAAAAATGCTCATTATTATGAACCAATAGATACAGGAAAGTACGAACAGGCTTTACACCAGCAGTACCAACGGATCTTGGACTGGAAAAAAGCCGGTAAAAAAACAAAATAAAACAGGCTGAAATTCAAGCTCTCTCGTTGCTGTTTAAATCATGTTGTGCTATTATAAAGATGGTAAATCTGTGATGTGCGCGTTGTCTTTTTTGTGTGTTGACCGAACATTTTATTGATATCTTGGGATCCTTCTGGTACCTAAGCTGGTAACATGCCTTATCATTTGGTAGTTCGAAGCTGTCAGTCGTGGAACCCACCTGCTTTGTTTGCGGGTTCAATACTATAGGACGAATAACGGCATCGACGGATTTTCCTTTTTTATTAGCTAGTTGAACAATTTGCTCTAGTGCAAATTGTTTTTTCTTTGATGGAGGTTATATAGTGATTCGCCTACTTATCTTTGCATCTGTTGTTTTACTCGTAGTCATCAGTGTTTTCTTATTAAAGAAATCCTCTGTATTTTTGCCCTTGATGCCAAACGATGATCCTGACGAAAATAGACAGTTTCTACACCAATTTGGCGTATTCTATTTGATACTGGCCGCCATTGGTCTTTTAGTAGGAATCGTCAATTTGACATTTTTTTCTTTATTTTACATATTCGGATTACTTGTTATTTCGACTGTATTCAGTGTGATGCTTGCCAAGAAGATTCTTTGATGATTCTTCTTTTTTTGTTTTCTTTTTTAACGATTTTGCTTTACAATTAAACTATAGAGACCGATAAATACATTTTTTAGTTTCACTACTACTGTCTACTATGAGAAGTATACAGCGTGCTTGTTGCTTGCTCATAAAAATATTCGCTGTTTTTTACAGCACCGCTTATCTGCAGTAATTAAATGCAGGAGCGAAAGGAGTGGTCAAAATGTTACAAAATTATCGTAAAATCATGGTCGCCGTAGATGGATCGACAGAAGCAGAACTTGCTTTTCAAAAGGCTATGAACGTCGCAATGAGAAATGATGCAGAATTACTACTTGCTCATGTGATCGATACACGTGCTTTTCAATCTGTTTCATCTTTTGATGGTGTTTTAGCTGAGCAGGCAACTGAAATGGCAAAACAAACACTCGAAGGATATAAAAAACAAGCGAAAGAGCATGGCTGCGAAAAAGTTTCTAGTATTATCGAATATGGCTCACCAAAACCTTGGATCGCAAAACAAATTCCTGAAGACCAAGGCGTAGATTTAATCATGCTGGGTGCTACTGGACTTAATGCTGTGGAACGATTATTTATAGGTTCTGTTTCAGAATACGTTATACGTCATGCAGCATGCGATGTCTTAGTCGTAAGAACAGATTTAGAAAATAAAGTTCCTGTGGATCAGGATGACAAATAGTTTCTTCATACAAAGAAAACCACCATTCGGCAAGCGAGTGGTGGTTTTTTATTTTTACTTATTTTATTATCTTAAACGTTCAACATCACGTGCGATCATCAATTCTTCATCCGTTGGAATCAATAGTACTTTCACTTTAGAATCGTCTGTTGAGATCACTGATTCTTTTCCACGAACGTTGTTCTTATCAGCATCTAACTCACAACCGAACCAAGTCATGCCTTTGATGACTTCACTACGGACATGTGCGTCATTTTCACCAATACCAGCAGTAAAGACAATCGCATCAACACCATTTAATACTGTGACATAGCTTCCGATATACTTACGGATGCGGTCAGTAAAGATATCATAAGCTACTTGAACTGCTTCTTTATCCATATTTGCTTCTAGATCACGCATGTCACTAGAGATACCTGTCAATCCTAAAAGTCCTGATTGTTTATTTAAAATATTGATCATATCTTTGATATCAGTCAATTCCAGTTTTTCCATCAAGTAAGCTAGTAATGAAGGATCGATATCTCCAGAACGAGTACCCATCGTTACTCCTGCAAGTGGTGTAAAGCCCATTGATGTATCAACAGATTTTCCGCCATCGACCGCTGTGATCGAAGCACCATTTCCTAAATGGCAAGTGATGATCTTTAGTTCTTCAATCGGACGACCAAGCATTTCGGCAGCACGGTGAGCAACATATTTGTGGCTTGTTCCATGCGCACCATATTTACGTGCTGAGAATTTTTCATAGTATTCAGTTGGAATACTATATAAGAAATTGTGTTTAGGCATCGTTGTATGGAAAGCTGTATCAAAAACCGCTACACTGATGATATCAGGTAAGATTTTTTTGAATGCTTTGATTCCCATAGCATTTGCAGGATTGTGTAATGGAGCAAGATCAGCTAATTTTTCGATTTTTGCTAAAACATCATCATCGATCACAACTGAATCTTTGAAGTCTTCTCCACCAGCAACCACACGGTGTCCAACACCAGTGATTTCATCATAAGAAGATAGAATGTTCAATTCAATCAATTTGTCCAATAACATTTTTACGGCAACATCATGATCATTGATATCCACGATTTCTTCATATTTTTCATCGTTTCCATATTTGATTGTAAAGATCGAATCATTCAAACCAATTCGTTCAACGATCCCTTTAGCAACGACTTCTTCCGTTGGCATTTGGTATAATTGCCATTTTAAACTTGAGCTTCCTGCATTGATTGCAATTGTTTTAGACATAATACTCTCCTCTTTTATCGGTTGTTTTATTTTAAATTTGAAGACTTCCAAGCCTCAAATTGTTGAAAAAATTGTGTCACTTTTGCTGGATCTTTCAATGAGCCTAATTTTGCTATCAGAACTTCTTTTGCCTGTTCACTATGCTCACCTTTATTTTGGACAACTAAGATACTTTTTCTAGACTGAGCAGATTTAAATAATTCATCTGGTAATTGAATCATTCCCTGCAGATAGACATTCTTTTGAATCCAGTTCTTAAAGAACACACTTTGTTCCGTTTCTAAAATATTCGTAGGAATCAAAAATAATCCGTATCCATGCGGCTTGACATATTTCATCGCTTGCTCCATCAATAGATGATGTGCATAGCTATGTCCTTCTTCTGCTGCGGAATCAAAACCAGCTGCTTTTTCATCATTCGGGTAAAAGCCAACGGGTAGATCACTCAAAGCAACATCAACTGGATCGATCAATAAATCCTGCAGTCCATCTTGGTGAAATAACTGGATCGCAGCTTGTGTCCACTCGTTATTTGTTGCAGAAACTGCCAACAATGTATCATCGATATCTACACCAAAACCGCTGACATCATACTTAGCCAGTGACAAATTAAGGACAACTGTCAATAAAAGATTCCCCATACCTGCGGCGATGTCCAGAGCCTTCAATGATTGATCCTGATCGTACAATTGTTCGATCAAGTAGACGAATAAAAAGCCAATACCATCTGGTGTCAATTGATGATTTGCTTGTAAGGACTCTGTTTTATTCCCTTTTAGTAAAATCAACTGGGATAATCGTCTAATTTCTTCTGGAGTTAAATCGATCGCTTTTAATTGTTGATAAATGGTTTTTAGTTGTTGGACTGTCTGCTCATCCGGTACTCCATCGAGAATACGCACTTGGTAATCATCGATGATATTCTCACCATTTTCAATATACGCATCTAAAAAAGAAGTGTCTAAGGATCGTTGAAGTAATTGAATCGATTGTTCCATTAATTCGAAAGCCTTTTCTATTTTCTCAGAGAACAAAAATAACACCTCTATTTCCATCTATAGTATAACAATTTTCATACCTGTTCTATTTTAACGAAAAAAGATCTAATAATCAATCAATTTCCCAACAATATTTGTAAAAGCTTGTTTTATAACTGTTCTTTTTGTGTCGCTCTTGATTGGCTTTTTAAAATTGAAACTAAAGAACCTTTCTGTATCAGTCGATTTACACATAGTTTGATACACATTTCACAAAAAACATTCATTCACTGATATCTGTTTTTTCCTTCGACACTTGAGGTTGATATACTTCATTAAACGTATAAGTCGTATGATTCATCTTAACAACGATAGTAAGTGTTTGCTGAGCGTAACTGTATGTTAAATGACCGGCTGAAAATTCCTGAGTTCCTTTTGGGTCAAGGGGGTCGCTTTTTTGTTTTACTTCGGCGAGAAACATACTGACCATTGTTTTAGCAATATAATAGTCTTTAGTTTTTTGCGAAAATTGCTGTGCCAGTTTAAATTCTTCTAGTACTAGTAAAAATAGAGAACTGGATAAAAAAACCAAAAGCAATGACGTCAGTAATATCCCACCTTTATAGCCCTTTTTCATTTGCCTTGATCATTGACCATCTTGCACTATATTGCTGTCCATTTTTAAATACTGTACGAATAACCACAAAATCATCCTCCTCTTTGAAATCAGCCTCATGAATATCGATCAACAATGGCTGATAACCACCATTATCAACTTTGACGATTTTTCCTAATTTATATTCGATCCAAATGTCTCTTTCTTTTTTTGGATTTTCATAAATCATCTTATTCCCTTGAATTGCTTTGAACGCACAGCCGGCTAGCTCATTTTCCAACTGAATGACAAAAATATGCCATTCTTTTTCTTTCTCACTTTTTAAGATTTCAGATACAACTTTCGCATGTTTTATTGCAGCAGAAAAAAGCAAACAGATAATAGATAATAAAAACAACGCTAGCAAACATTCAATTAAGGTGAAGCCCGCGTGTTCTTTATTTCTGTTCAAGGGAAAACTGTTCTTTAGCATCTGTAATCACCACTTTGTCTATTTTGTTCTTCGTCTTATATATATAAAACGAGTATGTTCGACCATTAAGTTGAACTTTTTTTTGCATACCTCCGCCATGATTTTCATAGTTCTTCATTTCTTCATAGAGTATTCGATGTAACGTTAGCTCATCGGTTGCTTTTGCTTTCTTAGATAATAAAAAGGTACTTGATGACATAAAAATCCCGACAATAATTCCCATGATTCCAAACGAAACTAGTCCTTCCAATAAGATGTATCCTTTATAATCGATTGATTTTTTTGACATAGCGACCACTTCCTAACTGAAATTGAAACTCGATCGATTGCTTTTTTTCTGGCCAATCATAAGTGAATTTTGCCAATTTCCCATTGTTTCCAGATATCGCTTTAAAGACAATTTTATTTGGACCAGAAGCGTTTAAATCTGTTGGAACAGATAAATGTATTTGTTCGTTTTCTGAAACGATAAAGTATAGCTGTTGTTGTTCTTCTTCAAAGATGATCTGTGTGTCCGTCATCTTAATAATTGCCATTTGCTGTGTAAACAGTAACTGTTTTTCAAAGGTCGATAGAAATTGTTCTATTTCTATCATATGCTGCCAGCGCTCAATTGAAAGTGTTGGCAGCAACATAAAAAATGTGCACACAAATACTACTACAAGTGATTCGATCAATGTAAATCCCTTTAACGTTTTCTTTTTCATTTTTCACTTGTTTGGTATTTTTCATACTGTTCTTGAGTAATATATTCCTCTTTCAATAGTTGCTCGACAGTCGGTGTCTGATTCTTCTCCATCACATAAAGATCTATCTGTGTTTCAACGATTTTGACGATTGCTTCATTGCCTTTTTTATCCACACCTTCTTTATGTTTTGAAAGATTTGGAACAAATAGCAAAATTAAAACAGAAATAATCAACAGAACAACCAGCATCTCTAATAAGGTAAAACCACTGTAGTTGATTCGTTTCTTTTTTTTGGTCATAAATATTCCTCCATTCCACCGTAAATCGGTAATAGCATTGCAGCATAAATACCCACTACTATCAAAGCAACAAGTAAAAAAATCACAGGTTGGATCAATTGGATCATTTTTTCAACTCGTCTAAAAAATTGCTGCCAACATAACTCACTGTATACGATCAATTCTTTACCTAAATTTCCTTTTACCTCTCCTTGTTGGATGATCAAAGCTAATTCAGATGAAAAAAACGGAAATGCTCTTAACTGATCGTAAAAAGTAGTACCAGCCAAAGCTTTTGTCTCAATTTCTTCTGCAAGCTCATACATCAGAGATCGCTGGCTTGTCGTTTTCATCAATCGAAGAACATTCTTGATCTCTAAACCTTGTGCGAATAATTTTCCCCACTCAAGTGCAAAGAAAGCTGAACAGTATTTTTTATACAAGCTTCCTATAAAAGGCAGTCTGGAAAAAAATAGCGCCTTTTCCAAAAATGTTTTCTTTCTAAAGTGAAGATAATATGTGCCTATTACAAAAAAGCTACATAACAGCAATCCAATGACATAATAGGGGCTTTGCTGAATGAATTGAATCCCTGGATTTTTAGCTTGAACCGTCCCGTTGACTAATAGTTGCGGCAGTAAAATTTGTCTGATACTGATCAAGACTACAGATAGAAAAACTAAAAGAAGAACAGGATAACTCAATACCTTAAATAAATGTTGCTGCTGTTTATCTGCAACAAGAGTATGATCTTTGATTTTATCTAATGTTCCTGATAGATCTCCATGAGCTTGAGCAAATTCTATTTGAGTTATGATCGTCGTTTTGAATCCTAGATAAGCTAAGCCTGAATAAAATTGATCTCCTCGTTCCATCGTAGCAGTCAAATAATTGAGTGCTTCTTCTGGAATAGAACGTGACTTCTTCATAAAAAGTAAACTCTCTTGTATAGTAAATCCATTTCTTAATAAATCTGCTAAAAGCTGAATAAAAAAATTTTGCTGTCTTTTCGACAACTTATTGCTCTTTTTCTTCTTCAAATGTTTGATCATCAATAAAGCCATACGCCCAAACCTTTCTAAGTTGTTTTTCCCAATTAGAAACATTTCTTTTAGAAAAATCATAATCTAACAATAGTCCGCTGATATCTTGTTGTTTCATTCCTTGAACAAACAACAAGCGTTGATAGATGATTCCTGTGATACATTCAGCTGCTTCTTTTTCCTTTACACCAAGCTCTTTTAATCGTTCATAAACACCCGTAGTACTTCTTGCATGGATCGTCGCAAAAACAGTATGTCCCGTCAGCGCAGCTCTGATCGCTGCTTGCGCCGTAGAACGATCCCTGATTTCGCCAATGATCAAAATATCCGGCCGATGGCGCAAACAAGCTTTGATCAGCGCATCATAGGTTAGATCGATCTTATCGTTCGTCTGCAATTGAAGAAATGTTTGCTCCTCCAGTTCTACCGGATCCTCGATTGTGATGACTTGCTGAAAGTGATCCGTTTCTTTTGCTAATTTGTACATCAACGTAGTTTTACCTGAACCAACAGGACCACAAAAAAGATGCAGACCGCGTCTGTGGACCTGTTTACGAATATCCGATAATTGCCTAGGTAAAAAATAATTCTCCTGACTATTACCAAATTGATGCAAAAAACGAATGACCAAACTTTCTCTTTGACAAAAATCTCCCACTGTCGATAAACGTAAACGCACAACTTTATCATTACTGATCCTGTATGTAACAGCTCCGACCTGAGCTTTACGTTTCTCCCCAACATCCATACTTCCAATAAATTTAAAGTGAAAAATCAATTTTTCCCCTTCTTGTTCATCAAGCTCTTCAAACACCAGTTTGTTGTAGCCTTTTCTGGCAAATACATGTATCTTCTGCTCAACTGGTAAAATATAAATATCCTGTAAATGCTCTGATACGCCCCATTCAATTAATTTTAGAGAAAGCTCCTTAATATCCATTTTTTCCCTCCTTACAGTAATATACGCAAAAAAGATAAATAGTATCGAAAAAAAAAACGAGTGCGGGACAAAACTAAAAATCAGTTTTGCTCGCACTCTAAAACATAATAAACGCTGAAAAATGAAGAAATTACTCCACTTTGTTCCGATCATACTAATCCCTAAAAGAATTGAAGGATTTGGTTCTCAGAGCTTGACACTTCTGTCCCTTCCTCCCCTCATCTTCATATCTCTATAATCACTAGTCATTATAAAGCAAAAAAAAACTGCAAATGTCGAAAATCAACATTTACAGCTTATCAAGAGTTCTGATGCACTATCTTCCCCAAAATAGTTTATCGTTTTGATATACTCATTATACTAAAAAAAATGGTCGAATAACTTTCAGAAATTATGAATTTTATTAAAATTTTTGAGAAAAATAAGCTCCTGCTTAAAAGGGATAAGCAGGAGCCATGCTTTATCATTTAAAATAAAGACTTAGATCATATCTATTATACCTGATAATCTTTGATATTTCTCTCGAATTTTTGATATAAAGAACTAAATTTTTGACAAAACTAGTGTTTTAATCCATTTTTCTAGATATTTTCTTATTAAAATAGTAAACGGGAATGCCTAACAATGTAATACCGATCCCAATACTTGCTAAAATCGTTTGGGTGAATAAAGTTGTAATCAAAATGAATAACCCACCGAGGATCGCAATCATTGGAATGATTGGATACAACGGTACTTTGTAGGGTCTCAACAGCTCTGGTTCTCTTTTTCTTAAGATCAAAACAGCAGCAAAAATCAAAATACTAAATAGCCACATAACAAAAACCAGCATGTCTGTCAGTAGATCGAAGCTTCCCAAAAACATCATAACAGCAGCAATACTAAATTGAAATAGACCTGCGACATAAGGAACCACAAACTGTTTAGATAACTTTTTAAAGTGTTTACTGAAAGGGATCAGCCCTTCCAACGCTAAGGCGTAAGGAACACGAATCCCTGTCATTGTATACCCATTCAATGCTCCATATACTGAAATCAAAATACCGATCGTAACTATTTTTCCGCCAACAGAACCAAAAATTTGATTCGCTGCATCAGACGCCGCGTTCAAATTACCTGAAATTTGTTGAATTGGCAGTGTTTTTAAGAAAACAAAATTGATCAGGACATAAACAATCGTAATAAAGGTCAGCCCTAAAAAGATTGCTTTAGGTAAATCTTTTTCTGGTCTTTTCATTTCTCCTGCAACTGCACCAACACCTAACCATCCATCGTAGGCAAACATTGTGGCTAATAAAGCGCCGCTTAAAGCTTGAATAAACCCAGTATTGCCACCCGAACGAATAGGAAATAGCGACACTTCAGTGACTGCCGGCATAAATAATCCAACGAGTACGATTAATGCGATGGGAACCATCTTGATTATTAATGTGAATGATTGCAAGTTTGATGCTATTTTAGTTCCTAACAAATTGACGATCGTCACACTTAATCCTGTACCAATCGCTATTGGTAATAGTAGATTATTGGATAAATGAAATAAGTGAAGAAATTGTGTACTAAAAATAATCGAGAGTGCTGCTATATTGGCAGGAAAATAAATCACACTTTGTGCCCAGCCCAATAAAAAACCTGGTAATTTTCCATATGTATATTCAATATATTTAACTGCTCCACCGGTTTTAGGAATAGCTGTTGCTAGTTCTGCACTAGTCAATCCAGCACAAAGTGTCAAGAAGCCTCCTAATATCCAAGCAAAAATCGTCAAGCTTGACGATTGGGCAAAGCTTACCACGCTAGCTGTTTTAAAAAAAACACCCGCACCGATAACTGTTCCCATAACCGTTGAAAAAGCTCCAAATAATGAAATTTCCCGCTTTAATTGATTTTCTTCCATAACCATCCTCTTTCCATCTTGTATATTATCCTTTAGTATAGCTTTTCTTCATTTAATTTCAAGTATTTTAAAAAACAAAAAAGAGAGTGAAACAAAACTAAAAATCAGTTTTATTTCGCTCTCTAGTCCCAAATAATCGATGAGAAAAAAGCAGCCCTCCGGAGATAAACGTTTTTATCTCAGTCTAAACAAAAGATAGAGTATTTATCCTTGACCATAATATGCGTTCACACCATGTTTTCTAAAGTAGTGTTTATCCAGTAAATATTGCGGAATCGGAAGAATGTTTTTATTTACGATTTCTGTGACTTCCGCCATTTCTGCTATTTCATCTAAAACAATACTATTTTCGACAGCTTTTTGAGGTGTTTTTCCCCAAGTAAACGGCCCGTGTCCATAAACTAAAACACCAGGTACTGCCATTGGATCGATTTTTTCTTTTGTGAATGTTTCAATGATCACTTTACCTGTCTCGAGTTCATATGCGGATTCTACTTCTTTTGAAGTCAATTGCCGCGTGCAGGGAACAACACCATAAAATGTATCTGCGTGTGTCGTCCCATAGGCTGGTATTCCTCGCCCTGCCTGCGCCCACATAACCGCATTTTTTGAATGCGTATGTACAACTGAATTGATCTCTTTAAAGGCCTTATATAATTCAAGATGTGTCTCTAAATCTGAGGACGGCTTCAACGCACCTGCTAATACATGTCCTTCTAAATCTGTGACTACCATATCATCAGCTTTCATTTGTCCATATGGTACGCCACTAGGTTTGATGACAACGATACCTGTTTCTCGATCGATCTCACTGACATTGCCCCAAGTCAGCTTAACTAATCCTGCATCTGGTAAAGCCAAATTTGCTGCAAATACTCGTTCTTTCATTTCCTTGATCAATTGTTCGTTCATCTTAATACCCTGCCTCCTTCAAATGAGGAATAAGAAAATTTTTCGCCTGCTCAATCTCTTTTTCAGGCGTTTCGCTTGTTTCACTCCACATTTCGATCAAAAATGGACCATTATAGTCTAATTGCTTCAGTGTTTTTAAACAGCCTAAGAAATCGACACATCCGCTGCCAAAAGGAACTTCTTTAAATTTACCTGAAAATGTTTCTGTCACAGCAAGTGTGTCCTTTAAATGGATACAAGTAATTTGGTCGATACCAAGCGCCAATTCATACCCAACATCATTTTCCGACCAAGCTGACAGATTACCTAAATCTGGATACACTTGCAGATACGGCGAGCGAATTTGCTCCTTGATCTTTAGAAACTTAGTAATTGAATTGATAAACGGATCATCCATGATCTCAATAGACAAGACAACTTCTTTTGCAGCGGCGATCGCTACTGCTTTTTTTAAATTTTCAATAAAAAAAGCTCTTGAAGTTACTGTTTTTTCTTCATAGTAAACATCGTAGCCCGCTAATTGAATGGTACGGATCCCTAAGTCAGATGCCAACTCAACTGCTTTTTCCATCAAAATAAGTGCCTGTGAACGTTTTTCCTTATCCTGAGAACCAAAAGGAAAGCGTCGATGACCGCTTAAGCAAATCGAAAGAATCTGAATACCAGTTTCTTCAATAGCTACTCTGATTTCTTGTCGCTCCTCTTTCGTCCAGTCCAATCGTTTCAGGCGTTCATCCGTCTCATCGATCGACATTTCAACAAAATCAAAACCTAATTTTTTAGCGAGCTGTAATCGTTCTAACCAGCTGATATTTTTGGGAAGTGCTTTTTCATAAATACCTAGCGTCGTCATTCGTTCACCCCCAAATACGTTCGATTTCAGCTTGAAAATCTTGAGCCGCCTGCTTCGGTTTTTCAGCTCCTGTAATTCCTCGTCCTGTAATAAAAGTATATACATCAAGTCCTTCAAATAATTGCAGTGTTTCGACAGTTAAGCCTCCTGTCACGGAAACACGAAATCCCATTTCAATTAATCGTTTGACTTTTACTAAGTCTTTTTCACCCCAAGTTTCGCCCGCTAAAAGAGCGTCTCGACTTTGGTGATAAATTGCTTGTGAAATGCCCGCGTCAAGCCATTTTTGTGCTTGTTCATATGTCCAATCACCATACAGCTCAACCTGAACTTCCTCTATCTCTTTTGCAGCAGCTGACATGGTAGGCACTGTAGCACAACAAATCACTGTCATCCAGTTTGCACCAGCAGTGCGACAGTTCGCCGCAACAGTTCCACCAGCATCGGCACATTTGGTATCTGCCACAACTTTTTTATCCGGATATAATGCACGAATACAACGAATGGCTTCTTCTCCTGCCTGTAGACATAGAATCGTTCCTACCTCTAAGATATCTACAATATCTCCTACTTCTTTTACATCTTTTAATGCATTTGGTAAATCAGAATGATCCAAAGCAATTTGCAAATTTGGTCTCGTCATATCGTTTCTCCTTACTTCGTAATAGTTGGAGCAACATCAAATATTCATGTTACATTTTCAGTTGCTCCAACTTCTTATGTCAAAATTTTTTATCTTAATCAGTTAATTGAATTTAGCTGCCAAATCTGTTTCCTGAACACGTTCACTGATTTCTTTTGCTGACATTACATTTTTTACTCCTACAACAGTGATTCCTTTTTTCTTAGCATCTTCAAACATATTTAAAAAATTCATTGGACAAAATACGACATCATATTGACCAGCAGTACTTTTCCCTTCTGAGATTGCACAGTGATGAATGTTTGTGATCGTAAATCCTAGCTCTTTTAATGCTTTTTCCACGCTTTTTTTCATCATCAAACTTGTTCCAGATCCATTTGCACACGATACTAATACTCTCATTATTATTTCCTCCTCATGTTGTTACGCATTTTTTGTACCCATTTCTTTTACATATTCGTCATAATCTTCCGCAATCAAGAAATAGCCTTTGGGATTTGCCCGATATTGGAGCTGCGGGATAGCTAGCAGTGCAACAACGACTAAAGCAATACCAAAATAGCCGAGATACTTCATTACGACCGTCATGATCGGCCAAACTGTTGCCCAGTCAAACATGCCAATATATCCGCCATATTGGGAAAGCCCAATAAATGTAGCGATCAGTGCAGATCCCAGAACTTGGATCACGCCTGAGATAAACGGAAACAGGCAAGCTGCTTTAAACCCACCGCGATTATTTGCATAAACTGCAATTACCGCATTATCAAAGAACAGTGGAATAAAACCGGCAATAACAACAGTCGGTGACTTGAATAAAATCAATAGACCGATCGTGATAAACTGACCTAAGGCGCCAAATAAAAAGCCAATCGTTACTGCATTCGGCGAACCAAATCCAAATGTTGCTGCAACATCGATCCCTGGAACCGCGCCCGGAAGTAATGTGTTGGAAATGCCTTGGAAAGATTCTGTCAGTTCCGAAACAAACGTCCGCACACCTAATTGCAAGATAGCTAAATAAACAGCAAAGTACAGTGCAGTTTGTAAAATATAGAAAAGAAAACTTTGTCCTTCAACCATAAAACCAGCTTCTATCAAATAGGCAGGTCCCAAAACAATCAAAATGATTCCGAAGAAAAATAGCATCAAAATAGATGTTGCAACCATGTTTTCATTGAAAATAGACAAGAAGCCCGGTAATTGGACATCTTCCAACTTACGATTATTTTTATCCTTTTTCATTTTTTCAGCAAGTCGAGCAAAAATATAAACACCAAACATCTGTTGATGCGCGATCGCAAAACCTGCTCCTTCTGTTAGATCTTGTGTGATATCTACTGTCAAATTAGAACCGACTGCCCAATAACAGCCTAATATAAGACCCATGATCAATAGAATCGGCAGTTGTCCTAAACTCGGAAAACAGAATAATAAAATCCAAAATGCGGTAGCTGCTTGTTGAATCTGAACATTTCCAGTCGTAAAAACGGCACGTAATTTGGTATACTTTTTAAAGCGGACTAATAAAATATTCATGACAAAAGCAATCAGCAGCAAAATCATCGTATCACTAAAGGTTCGCCCGAATGTTTCTTCAATCCCAGCAGTCACTGCGTTTTGTCCAAAGTAAGGATCGATGACCATGGCATCTAGATCAAAACGTTCCTTTAAACCTACAAGGATCGGGCGGAAGTTATTCACGAGCCCTCCAGAACCGACAGTTAGAATCAGGTATCCTACGGTGGCTTTTAAAAACCCTGCAATACTTTCATAGATCGGTTTTTTCAATAAGATATAGCCTAAAAGAACAATAAATCCAATCAAAAAGGCTGGCTGAGTCAAAATATTCGCTGCAAAATAGTCCCAAATCCCTAATAGAAAATCCAACACCTGTTTCATTCATTTCCCTTCTTTCTACATATCGAACGTCATCATTACCTTCTCATAATCTGCAATCGTCTCAATCTCCATCAGTGCTTCAATCAATCCATCCGTCATCAACATCTCAGAAAGATTAGAGATATTTTCTACATGCTCTTCACTATTTTTAGCAGCTAATGTAAAAAATAGAGACGCATTTTTTTCTGGATTTCCCTCTTCAAACACAACTTCATCTTTCATTTTTGTAAATGATATTGCTGTTCCCAAAACACCTTGACTATCTTCTGAAGAATGAGGCATCGCCACTCCTGGAACAATGACAATATATGGACCATATTTTTTCACGCAATCCACGATTTCATCTACATATTGCTGAGTGATCATCTTTTTTTCTAGCAGTGTCTGACAGCTAAGGACGACCGCTTCCTCCCAATTTGAAGGGCTTTCTTCGCAAAAACGAATGAGGTCATTATCATAAAAATACTTTAACATTTAGATTCTCCTTTCTTATTTTTATAAAAATGATGGAAACGGAGTATCATTCTCTGTCGTAAATACATCATCAAAGCCACGATAGAAATTGAATTCTAGTTTGTCTTTATCATTTGGATAAGTAAACTTTCCTCCAACCTGCCAAATAAATGGTTTAAACTGATAATTCAAGCGATCTTTCTTGAACTTCCATATCTCAGTGATTTCCTTTGGATCAGCCATAAAGTTTGCCCAGATATCATAATGTACTGGGATCACAACCTTTGCATTCAATGACTCAGCCATTCGTAGCATATCCACAGAAGTTACTTTATCTGTAATACCGCGGGGATTTTCTCCATACGCGCCTAAACAAACATCGATTTTATGTTCATTGCCATGTTTGGCAAATAAATTAGAATAATGAGAGTCACCGGCATGATAGATATTTCCACCGCTGGTTTCAAATAAGTAGTTAACAGCGATCAAGTCCATATCCTGCGGCATTTTTCCCTTCAATATCTCGTCAGGGCCTTCACATGTCACTAACGCTGTACGGTCAAACGCCTCCAACGCAACAATTTCTATATCATTGACTGTTACTCGGTCGCCTGGCTTTACGATCGTTGTCTTCTCTTCTGGAATGCCCCATTTCAGCCAAGTATTCACAACTTCCTGCGGTCCAATAAAACGCGCTTCAGGACAGTTTTGATGAACAGCCGCAGCGGTATTGATATCTAAATGATCTGAATGGATATGTGTCACGACTAATGCATCTACGTCTTTAACTGCAAATGGATCGATCACAAATGGTTGTGTTCTTAAGTTAGGCTGCATATTTTCACAGCCGCTCATGCGCATCATTTGATGTCCTTTCTTCATTTTTCCGTTTCCATGTGATCGTTTGCCTGTTCCACACCATAAATCACATAAAATATTTGTTCCTTCATGAGACTTTAACCAAATTCCCGTACAGCCCAGCCACCACATAGAAACACTACCGGTCGCAACTTGTTCTTGCTCGATCTCCTCATTCAAATATGTGCCCCATTCTGGGAACGTACTCAAAATCCAGCTTTCTTTTGTTACATCATGAATTGTTGCCATAAAATCCCTCCACCTTATCTCAATCTCGATTACACTTTTTATTCTACAATATTTTAAACCGTTTTCAATCTATTTTTAAGACCGTTTTTTATTTTTAAGATCGTTTATACATAAAAACAAGAAATTACTTCTTTTTTTATGTTCATATATTCTTTTATATGATATAGTGACGTAGAGGTGATGGAGATGAAATATTTCGTTTGGAAAAGTTTTTATTATGGAAAAAAGATGTTTGTTTGGTCTATTTATCTGCTATTTGCATTCTATATTTATTCTTTGATCTATTCTTCTGAAACACTCGGAGCTCAACTTTTCTTCGGTTGTATCGGTTTTGTTGCGTTGTGTATCGTTGGACTCTTCGAACATCTAAAGATCGTATATGAAAAAATGATTTATGCATTGAATGTTCACTGTGATCTGGAAGAAGCAGCCCGCTTAAAAGAGCAATTAAAGAGAAAAGATTTGTTTAATGGTTTCAAACAGTCTATTATTATTTTTGACAGCCTACTCTTATTAGATGCGGGAAAATATACAGATTGCTTGGCGCATTTGAATAAACATCAAAAGTTTTTTCATGGAACGTTAGATTACCTCTTCATTTATTATCATACGCAAATGTACTGCTATTCTTTTTTGAAAGATGAAAAAAATTTGACGATCGCTTTTGAAAAGCTTTTTCAATTGAAAGACAAACAAAAAAAGAAAATGCGCGGATTATTTTCATGGCATGAAATTTCGGGTCTTCAGTATTTTCATCAGCAAAGAAATCAAAAGTGTTTGCAAGAGCTGGCACTGATCGATACCGCACGTTTAAATAATCGTGAACTAAGCTATCTTTTGTATCTTCAAGGTCACTGTCTTCTAAAATTAAATAAACCAAGTGAAGGCAATCATTTATTAAAAAAGGCAAGAACAATCGGAAATACGTTAGCGATTGTTCAAGTGATATAGAATGGAGGAATTTGAATGAAAAGCTCACATACAATGATCAAAGAGCGTCGCGATGCATTACTCGATCTACTACATAAACATACTAGCTTACAAGTGAAAGAAATCAGTCAGTCCCTTGACGTATCAGAAATCACTGTCCGCCGTGATCTTACCGCCCTAGAAAAAATGGGCCTTGTAAAACGAGCGCATGGAAAAGCTGAAATTGTTAACAAAATCGGAACAGAGGATCATAATGAAGAGATCGAAATTTTAAAAAATGCGATCGCTAAAAAGGCAGCTGAATTTGTAGCTGAGGGCAATACATTGTTCATAAACACTGGTTCCACTGCTTTATCCGCTTTAAAACATTTGGAAGATAAACGCGTGACGATCGTTAGTAATAATGTCAAGGTAGCAAACCTTGATCACAATCCAAATTCAACTGTGATTTTATCCGGTGGTGAAATCCGATTTCCTAAAGAAGCTTTAGTTGGAGACATCGCGATCGAGTCGTTTTCAAAAATGTCCTCTGATATTTCGATCATTGGCTGTTCTGGTTTAAGCATCGAAAATGGTATCACTACTCCTGTCTTACATGAAGCTAAAATCAATTCTTTGATCATCGAACGCACGAATGGTTTAGTCATCGTTGTTGCAGATTATCGAAAAATCGGTGTTTCCTCAAACTTTACCAGTGGACACATCAAAGATATCAATTATTTGATCACAGATACCTTTGCCTCCCCAGCAGTCATTCGTGAAATCGAAAAGCAAGGGGTACAAGTCATTCAGGTCGAAGTCTGAGACTATTTACTTTTTCCTAAACATCGACATCCATCCATGCTATAATCTAGTTAGAAATAAATGACTGTTGTTGTTTCTTTATTCTTACTTTGGAGGGATGCTCATGCGGATCAAACAATTAGATTACATCGTCAAAATCGTTGAGTTAGGCTCAGTCAATGAAGCAGCAAAACATCTCTTCATTACGCAACCCAGCCTATCAAATGCCGTCAAGGAATTAGAACAGGAAATGGGCATCCAAATTTTTCAGCGAACACAAAAAGGCATGGTGCTTACAACAGAAGGTACAGAGTTTCTAGCTTACGCTAGACAAATTCTAGAACAGGTAGACCTTCTCGAAGAAAAATACAAAGGAACAGACAAACGGCGACGATTATTTTCTGTTTCTGCCCAGCATTACGCTTTTGCAGTTCATGCATTCGTTCAATTGATCCGCTCCTATGAAGAAAACGAATATGAATTTACATTTAGAGAGACACAGACGAATAACATTATTGAAGATGTCAGTACATTCCATAGCGAACTGGGCATTTTGTATCTCAATGCATTCAATGAAAAAGTAATTCGTAAACTTTTAAAAGAAAAGCAATTGGTTTTTCATCCATTATTTATTGCAGCACCTCATGTTTTCGTTAGTAAGAAGAATCCCTTGGTAGGAAAAAAATCAGTGACTTTAGCTGATTTAGAAGATTTTCCTTACTTGTCTTTTGAACAAGGCCGTGTCAATTCATTCCATTTTTCTGAAGAGATATTAAGTACGTTGTACCATAAAAAAAGTATACGAGTCAGTGATCGAGCAACCTTATTCAATTTTTTGATCGGACTTGATGGCTATACGATCAGCTCTGGTGTTCTAAGTCGAGAATTGAATGATGAGAACATTGTCGCATTACCTTTAGAGGTAAATGAAACAATGGAACTCGGATGGATACATCCGATCCAAAAACCTTTGTCCCCGATGGCTGAAGAATATCTACGCTATTTGAAAGAGCATATCATCGATTATGGTTTTACGATTATTGAATAAAAATAGAAAAGCTCAAAAAAATCAAGTTGATTTTTTTGAGCTTTTCTATTTCTTTCATGCATTTAGACGCTTTTCTCAGCTTTTTTAGGCTAGCTTTTAAAAGCAGCTCTTGGTAAAGTAGACAATTCCAAACATGAAACAAGTTGCATTTCATGTTGGAATTCCTAACTTTCTGCAGAGCTAAACGCTTTTCTCAGCTTTTTTTATTTGCTTGCTTCTTAATTGTCCACAGGCAGCATCAATATCTGTCCCATGTTCTTTTCTGATCACACAGTTGATACCATTTTTCTTAAGGACATCGTAAAACTTCAGCACATCTGCTTTGTCACTTCTACTATATTGATCATGTTCACTAACTGGATTATATGGAATCAGATTCACATATGTTAGTTTCTTTTTGTTTTTCAGTAAGTCAGCTAATTGTTGGGCATGCTCTGGTCGATCATTGACATGACTTAACATAATATATTCAAACGTGATTCGCCGATTTGTCTTCTCGATATATTCGTCAACTGCTTCCATCAATTTTTCGATCGGGAAGCTACGATTGATTCGCATGATCGATGTCCGAACATCATTATTTGGTGCATGTAAAGAAATCGCCAGATTGACTTGTAGTCCATTATCTGCAAATTCCTTGATCTTCGGTACTAGACCACTTGTTGAAACAGTGATATGGCGTGCACCTATCGCTAATCCTTTCGCATCATTGATCGTATGTAAAAAGTTCATCAAATTATCGTAATTATCAAATGGCTCACCGATTCCCATAACCACAACATGACTTACTCGCTCACCTTGTCCACGTTGGTCAAAATAGTGCTGAACCAGCATGATTTGTGCAACGATTTCTCCTGCTGTTAAATCCCGCTGTTTCTTTAATAACCCACTTGCACAAAATGTACAGCCAATATTGCAGCCAACTTGAGTCGTTACACAAACAGATAATCCATATTCTTGGCGCATCAAAACCGTTTCGATCATATTTTTATCTGGCAATTCAAATAGGTATTTCACCGTACCGTCTTTTGCTTCTTGGATGATCACTTGACGCAATGGATTGATGATAAAATTTTCTTCTAAAAGACCGATCAATTCTTTTGATAGATTCGTCATTTCTTTGAAAGCTGTCACGCGCTTGATATACAGCCATTCCCATACTTGAGTCGCTCGGAATTTTTTCTCGCCATGATCGATGAACCATGCAATCAATTCCTCTTTTGTTAAACCATAAATGGATGCTTTTTCCATTGATTTTCTGCCTCATTTCTTCTAAACATTCGCTTCATACTATAACTTATTGTCTATGATTTGTCTATAAGTGCTCATAACAAAAATAGGAGTTGAGACAAAGTACGCCACTTGTCTCAACTCCTGCTTATCAAGATTGAACTAGATGATAAACTTTTTTAAAATAAAAAATACGGGCAATTAAATAATACACGACCTGAATCAAAATAAAGACGCCTAAAACTTGCCAGCCCGCCATCTGCATCCCTTGATCAAATATATGATACATTGCTGTCAAGGCAACTGCTCCATGGATCACTGAAATAATGATCGGTGTGAAAAAGAGAATACCAACTTGCTGGTAAATCATCTTCTTCAATTCTTTTTTCGCTAATCCCATCTTGTAGATCATTTTGAATTTTTCTACATCTACATCCATATCACTATACAATCTAAAATATAAGAAGCTGCCAGCTGAAACGAAAAAGACGATTCCGATAAAGATACCAACAAATAGAAATGGCGCATATTGGTCAGTAATCATTTGTTTAGAATAGCTTTTAGCCATAAACGGCATGTTCTTATCTTGGAATTTTCCAATTGAAACTAATTCTTCATAACTGGTGTTTTTGGGCTGCCAAACAGTCATTGTCTGTTGTTCCAAAGCTTCCAAGTCTGTATTGTCAGGGACAACGACTTTTGTTCCATAAGCAGAAACCACAGCTGTTTTTTCTTGTCTTTCAACAGCTATTGTTGAGCCATCTGGTAAGTTTGCTTCATGTACAGCCGCATTTTCCATCCCCACAGCATTCTGCGGCAATAATTGAACAGCTTGTCCATTTGTTTCAATAGTTGGTTTCTTGACTATTTTTGCTAATTGATTATAATTTGATTCTTTGACAAAACTAACATTGTCGGCATTCACATATTCTGTTAATTCTCCTTCATCAACACTGATTCCCTTCTCTGATAGAAGTTTAGAAAAGTCTTGTTTGATGTGAGCAGTCTCTTCATCAGAACCAACAATTTGAAACTCAAAAGGCTCCTGATTCATCGCATCTAAAATCATGTTTTGAAAACCATATAATGTCCCGATTGCTGCAAAAGCAACCGTCGAAATGATCGAAACCAAGAAAAAGGAACGTGCATTGTCCTTCATTCGAAATGCTAGATCGGAAAAAACCACCATATTTGTTTTCTTCCAAAAAATAGATTGTTTCTTTTTCAATCGTTCAATGACTGACACACTCAGTTGATTGAATAAAAAACGTGTACCAGCAACCACTAAGAAAATCACTGGAATCATCACAACTGGCACCAGCATTCCTTTGACTAAAAGAGCCACGGCATAACCTGTACCGATCAATAAAACAGCCAGCAATGCTTTTATACGAGAGTTTTTGATCGTCCCCTTACCTAGATCTCCTGCTTTCAATAATTCTTGTAAGCTTAATTTTGGTAAACGGAACTGAATGAAAAATGAAATCGCTAAAAACAAAATACTAAATGAAATGATCGTCAACCCAAGCGCCTGTATCGGAAAGTAAAAACCAAAATTCAAATGCATCATTTTATTGCTCAACCACAAAATCAGTTGAGAAAAACCAATACCAGCAAGACTGCCAATGATCGTTGCAAAAAAACCGATAACGAGATTTTCAATAAAGATCATTTTCTTCAATTGTTTAGGACTCATCCCCTGAATCATCAGAAGACCAAATTCTTTTTTTCTGGATTGAATAAACACGTCCATCGAGTACAATACGAAAAAGAACGCAAATCCGTAAATAATGATAGCTGCAGATAACATGCCAATTTTGGCTTGCTTATTCAAGCCATCAGATAATGATGGATGAAAAGCAAAAACTGTAAATGTGAAAAAGACCATCACTGAAAAGAGAGTACTTAAGAAATAGGCCATGTATAAATGTTTATTTCTTACCGTATTTCGAATAACAAATTGACTAAAATTCACTATCGACACCTTCAATCTCAGCTAATTTCATCATGATTTCATCATAAAACATTTTTTGATTTCCTAGATGATGAATTTCATCGACCAATTGACCGTCTTTGATGAAAACAATTCGTTTACAATAACTAGCTGCCAGTGGATCATGGGTAACCATCAAAATCGTTGCCTGTTCATTTTCATTCAACTGCTGTAATAGCTGCATAACATCTTTCGATGATTTCGTATCAAGGTTCCCAGTGGGCTCATCTGCTAACAGTAATTGCGGCTGATGGATCATTGCTCTGGCAACTGCGACACGTTGTGCTTGTCCACCGGATATTTCTGCGATTCTTTTCTTCAGCAAGCCAGCTATTCCTAAACGATCAGCTAAAAGATTCAATTGTCTTTTCATCACAGAGATTTTTTCCCCATCTAAAGTCAATGGCAATACAATATTTTCTTCCACCGTCAATGTTGGCATCAAATTGAAACTTTGGAAAATGAATCCTAATTCTCTACGTCGAAATTTAGCAATTTGTTCTTGATTCAACTGATTTGGATTTTTACCGTTTAGTAAAATCTGTCCAGATGTCGGTTGGTCGATCGTTGCCAAAAGGTTCAAAAAGGTACTTTTTCCACTTCCGGACGGTCCCATGATTCCGATAAACTCGCCATCATTTACAGTTAAGTTCAGACCTTTTAAAGCTTCATATTTGATTTCTTCTCCATATGTTTTAGATAGATTTTCTACTTGTAACATTCTTATCGCTCCTCTATGTGTGGCTGTTCATCTCACAAATGAACCAGCTCTTACTTCTCTACTTTGCTAGTCTAATCCAATTATGACGAACACACCATAGAAAAAAATAACAGATCACTTACACTTTTGTAAGCGATCTGTTATTTGTTTATGCTTCATATTCGATCACATATGGATAAAGAGCAGTATTGTAGATAGCCTCTGAAAATTCAACGACTTTTCCAGAAGGATTCATAGACTTTCGAATTCTTTTTAGCCCATTTTTTTCTTTTGTTTCTAAAATACGCTGCTGCTCTTCTGTTAATTCAACCGTTTGAAAACTATCTTCAAATGTTAAAATCTCGATGCCATGTTGATCCATCAAACGATACAGTGACTCATTTTCAAAATCTTCCATTGGAACATCAACTAATGTGATAGGTAAATAATAATTAAAATAGATATATGGCTTTCCATCCAGCGTATATAAACGGGAAAATTTTACTACATTTGCTCCCATATTTTCATAGACTGGTGAATCCTCTGACAATTTTACTTGTTCCAAACTTAATATTTTCTTTGCCACTTTTTGTCCTGAATCATTCAAATACTCCGTAAATGTACCCGCTTTCGATAATTTGTTATACGGTCGATTGCTTAAGACCGTAGTCCCTTTGCCGCTTTTTTTCTCCACCAATTCTTCTGATGAAAGAAGCTCGATTGCTCGGCGTACAGTGATTTTGCTGACATCAAATAGTTGTTCAAGCTCTGTTTCAGTTGGTAAAAGAGAACCCACTGGATATGTACCGTTCATAATATTGGCTTTTATTTCTTCTGCGACGTCTAAGTATAGTACACTTTTTCTTCTCATTTCATCCATCCTTATTCGTTTATTGGGTTTATCCTCATGATTTATTTAGTCATAATATACGATTATCCTCATTTTAATCGCAAATATAAATTAATTCAACTTTCCTTCAATTTCATTGTCATTATTTCTTACATTGTACCAAACATTATTACTATATGAAACTCATTTAGATGAAATACTGCTGCAGTAAAAAAAGAGTGGACCACTTTGGCCACTCTTTTTGACTACTCTAATTCATGATCGGCAAGTCCTTCTTCCGGCATAGGTTCAATAAATACTTTTCTTGGTTTGCTGCCTTCTGATGGCCCGATCACCCCATGTTCTTCCAGCTCATCTACTAAACGAGCTGCACGATTATAACCGATTCTAAAGCGTCTTTGAAGCAACGATATGCTTGCTGTCTGCATTTCTACGACTAAAGCTTTCGCGTCTTCATATAATTCATCTTGTGAAGCTTCACTGCTTGTGCTAGTCGTATCTTCTTCTGTCGGCATCATACTTTCTTGATACTCTGCCTCTTGCTGTTCAGTCACAAAAGCGACAACTCGTTCAACTTCCTGATCAGATATGAAAGCACCCTGTACCCGGATCGGTTTATTTTCGCCCATTGGTAAGAACAGCATGTCGCCTCGTCCCAATAATTTTTCTGCACCATTACTATCGATGATCGTGCGAGAATCTGTTCCGCTGGAAACAGCAAATGCCATTCTTGACGGCACGTTGGCTTTGATGATTCCTGTAATGACATCCACACTTGGACGTTGTGTTGCTAAGATCATATGGATTCCAGCTGCACGAGCCATTTGTGCTAAACGGATGATTGCATCTTCGACTTCATTACTGGCAACCATCATCAAGTCAGCTAACTCATCTACGATCACAACAATAAATGGTAAAATCGGCCGGTTTTCACCATCCTCTAAATTCTTTTGAATGACCAAATCATTGTACCCGGAGATATTTCGAACACCCGTCGCCGCAAATTTTTCATAACGAAATTCCATTTCCTGAACAACTTTTTGAAGTGCTTGCGCTGCTTTTCTAGGATTTGTCACAACTGGTGTCAAGAGATGCGGAATTCCATTATAAACATTTAATTCGACCATTTTGGGGTCGATCATCATCAATTTTACTTCATGAGGTTTTGCCCGCATCAAGATACTTGAAATGATACCGTTGATTGCAACAGACTTCCCGCTCCCTGTCGATCCTGCGATCAGTAAATGGGGCATTTTGGTTAAATCTGCTGACTGGACCATCCCTGAAATATCTCTGCCTAAAGGAACCTCCAGCAGCTTGTCAGGATGACTTGGCTGTGCTTCGATGATATCTCTAAAGGAAACTGTGCTGACCGTACTATTAGGAACCTCGATCCCTATCAGTGATTTCCCTGGAATCGGTGCTTCCATCCGCACATCTTTCGCCGCTAATGCTAAAGCAATGTCATCTGTCAAACTGACAACTTTGCTCACTTTGACCCCTACAGCAGGTTGAATTTCGAATTTTGTCACCGCAGGACCCAGGCTAGCTTTCACTACTTTAGCATCGACTCCAAAGCTTTTGAAGGTCTGCTCCAATACACCAATGTTTTTTTCGATTTTTTGGTATTCACCGCTTTGATCAGCAGAAGGAATCGAGTCTAATAATGTGGATGGCGGTAGTTCGTAATCGCGGTCCTCTGCTTCTTCTGAAATTTCAAAATCCAGATCGCCGCTTTCATCGATCTCCGGCTCAGCAATTGGTTGTTCTGAATGTACAGGCTGCATTTCAGCTTGACTTTGAAAACTATCGATCGGTACTAACGTCAGCTGTTCTGGTTCTTGTACTTCTTTTTCTTCTTGTTCCCAAGATTCTTGTGCCAATTTCTCACCAGGAGTCAGCTCACGCACATCATTTTTTAAACGTTCCTGCGCTAGTCTTTCGATCTCAGCTTGTTTAGCTGCACGTTTTTCTGCGCGCTTCGCTTCTCTCTCTGACTGTTTTGCTTCGCTTTTAGCAAAGAAATGCCCGATTTTTTCGCGAATGATCTGCAGACCGCCCATTACTTGTTGTACTTCAAGCATACTTACAAGAAAAATCCCTAGCAGAATCAATAATGTAGCAACCAAATAACTGCCAAACTGTGCAATCAGGAAATAGGTCATACTGTAAAGCGCAGCACCTATCATTCCACCACCGACATTTTGAGCAACGACATTTCCTTTAAGATCGATTTTTAGAAAATCCCATGTCGTACCTAAGATATCAGGTGTCTGCGTTCCAACATTGCGAAACATATACGCATGGAAAAACAGCAATACCCCTAAATAGATCACAACGCCGCCAATGATCGGACGTGTCTTTTTGATGGGAAACTCGCGACCAAAGATCACCAAAGATAGCCCATAAAGCATCAATAAGCAAGCTGCGGCAGGAAATGTATTACCAATCGCAACACGCAAGCCATTTGCAATCAAGGTTCCTAAAAAGCCCAGTTTTAATAGGCCGAATAAGCCAAAGAAAATAAAAAAGATTCCAAGAAAAATGAAATTCAGATGCTCTTGCTGCTGTTGCTGTTTTTTCGTTTTTTTCTTTTTTGCACGTTTTCTTTTTTGTGCCATGTAACATCCCTCTTTTCACTCAGTATCCATTATACCTAAAAAGTGAGCCGAACAAAAGTACCCCCATTGTTTCTCTTACAATTTTAATTTTTTCCCTCTAAAATAGAAGTATAGGACAAAGCCGAATATCAGCTTTGTCCTATATAGACGCCGTCTACCCGGCTTTTATTTTGTTGTTTAACGATAAAAATCAAAACGTCCTTTAGCCAGCATTTCTTTGATACCGCCTGTTTCAAATAGTGAACGGTCCATGATCGCTTTTTTGATCACAGAAGCCGGATAACCTTTGACTTCCATTTTTCCAACTTCACCGAATGCATGGCTATTGCCGATAGAAGCCACAGATCCTAATGATTTGAACGTAAATTCTTTTGTTGGTTCACCTTTTAATTGCGCTTTGATGTTTTTTCCTGCATGCTCTCCCATTTTAAGAGAAATTTGTGCAGTTGTTGGGTACGGACGATTTGATTCTTTGTCCATGACAGCAGAACAGTCACCAATAATGTATACATTACTATGCTCAGCATCTGTCAAATCTGGTTGAACCATCACACGACCGCGTTTTGCCGCAAAGCCAGAATCACCGACCACATGACTGCCGCTGACACCAGTTGTCCAAATGATCGTTTTTGCTGCTAACTCTTTTAATTCATTGGTTTCCTGATCATCTAAATAAACTACTGTATCCTGTTTGATTTCTTTGATCGGTTTGCCGACTAAGAAATTGACGCCCCATTTTTTTAGATGGTCGATCCCGTATCCGCCTAGTTTTTCACTAAACATCGGTAACAGACGTGTAACTGCCTCGACACAGTATAATTGAATTTGGTCAGGTTCAACTCCAGCCACTGCCGCAAGTTTCTTTTTCCCTTCAACTAGAGAACCTAGTAGCTCGATCCCAGTAAAGCCAGCACCGCAGACAACAATCTTCAAGCAATTTTCATCTTTTGTTTCTTTATAAGCCTTCATTTGCTCTGTTAAATGTTGGTAGACTTTTTCTGAAGTAGGAATATCTACCATTTTTAATGAAAATTCTTCCACACCAGGAATTCCAAAAGACTCTGATTCGTAGCCCAATGCTACGACTAAATAATCATAAGAAAGTGGTGCTTGATCTTTTAGGTGAACCTCTTGATTTTCACTGTCGATCTTTTCTACTGTTCCTTGTACAAAAGTCGTACATGCTGATTTAACTACATCCTTAATTGGATAAGTGATCCGCTCTGAGGTTTGGATCCCAGCTGCAACTTCGTGAATATCTGTTGCCTCAAAGTGGTAATCATTTTGATCCACTAATGTGATCTTGATGTCATCGTTTCCTTTTTGTAATTCGTGCAGCGCTCTTAAGCCAGCATAGCCAGCGCCTAAAATAACAACGTGTTTGCTCATGTTAAAACTCTCCTTTTGACCTGTTTGATTTTATTATTTAAACCACAATCCTATGGCAAAAAAAACAACTTGTGAAAAAGCGCCGACAGCTAAAATTTTGACTGCGCAGATAAATGTTTTCGTTTTGATTTGTTCTTTTAAAAACAGTTTCGTTTGCTTCCAGGTAAACGGGACCGTGACGATCATCAATAGCATCGTGATCGGTGTCAGACCTAAAAACACGCTTAAAATGATCGAACTGAAAGCTACAATGATCAGGCCTACAAATAAACGAAGCGAAACCTTTTTACCTAAATAATGAACCAGAGTAAAGCGGTGATTCATCTCATCTTCTTCCAGATCACAAATATTATTGGCTAGCATCAGATTAGCGATCAAGCATGTATTTGGCAATGCTACTAAGAAGATACTCCCTAGATTCGTCAGTGTCCATTGAAACGAGTCAAAGGTATTGATGTAGACACAAATCAACATGATCATAAAGCCCATCGTAAAACCGGAAAATACTTCACCTAAAGGTAAACTAGACAGTGGCTTAGGTCCCGAAGAATAAAAAATTCCGATCAAGTAACAGTATAAGCCCAGCCACAACAAAGGCCAGCCCACGATCACAGATAAACCAATGCCCATCAATGCAGAAATGACGATCATCCAAATGATCCAACTGCGAATCATCGATAATGATAAGTTTTCCCGTCCGATGATATTGGTTTTTTCCTTATAGTCGTGTCCTTCTTTTGCATGATGATAGTCGTTATAATTATCTAAAATATCGACAGCCATATTGAAAATGAACATCGCAATAAAATAGATCAATACATAAAATAAATGCAAATTCTGATAATGATACCAACTAAAACAAATGCCTAAAAGAAAAGGTAACACACTAGCTGTTTTTGCTTTAAGTTCAACAAGTTCAAAAAATACTTCTTTATTCAAATTATACTACTCTCCTCTTTTAATATTTAGTTTTATGCTCATGAAATAATTTACTGTATTTCTTAGCCAACTTCGTATACAATCAATAGTATTGAACAATTGAACGACCGAAAGGATTATTATGCTATGAATGAGTTTTGGAAAGATTTCCCTGTGATCCAACAACAATTGAATGAAACCTGTGACCTGATCAAACACCAAGTGAAAGTACGCAACAAAGATATCGAACAAGCATTGATCGATCTGACTTGTTCCGGCGGTAAATTATTACGCCCCGCTTTCTTTTTCTTGTTTGCCCAAATTGGTGATAAACAAAAACAAGATCATCAACAACTACTCAAGATCGCCGCATCGATCGAAATTTTGCATATGGCCACTCTTGTCCATGACGACATCATTGACGACTCACCACTAAGACGTGGTGCTGCAACGATTCAATCCCGTTATGGTAAAGATATCGCCGTTTATACAGGTGATTTACTATTCACTGAATTTTTTGAATTGCTGGCAGATACAATGAATGGTTCTGATTTCTTACATACAAATGCTGCTGCAATGAAACGACTATTGCTTGGCGAATTGGATCAAATGCATACACGCTATAAAAAAAATATCACTGTCTTTGATTATCTACGTAGTGTCAACGGCAAAACTGCTGAGCTATTTTCTCTAAGCTGCTTAGAGGGGGCTCATTTCGGCTATGCCAATAAAGAAATCCAGCGTTTAGCTGCACGTATCGGCCGAAATATCGGCATCGCTTTTCAAGTTTATGATGATATTTTAGACTACTCGGCCGATAGCAAAACATTGAAAAAACCTGTTTTAGAAGATCTAGCCCAAGGCGTCTATACTTTACCTTTGATTTTTGCTATACAAAAAGCACCTGAACATTTCTATCCTTATTTAGAGAAAAAGTCAGACATTTCAATAGAAGAAGCTATCGAATTAGGTCAACTGGTCCACAAATATGATGGCGTGATAGATGCCAAAAATTTTGCAAAAAAAGTAACTGAAAAGGCGCTGATCGATATTCAAAAATTACCTGATTGTTTAGGTAAAAACCAACTAGAACAGCTAACACAACTGTTGCTTCAACGTTCATTTTAAGCAACTACAAAAAAAGAAAAGTTCGAGGCAAAGCTCAGAGAGTTTTGCCTCGTCTTTTTGTAAAAAATCAATCGGTGGTCATCCCTCGATCAATGGCATACAGTTGTTGATAATGTTGATTCGTTGCCAACAATTCTTCCGGTGTCCCACTCATTTCCAAACGCCCGTCCTCAATAAATATCACTCGATCCATCATGTGTACCCCTTGTAAGTGGTGCGTGATCCAAATGATCGTCTTATCTTTCAGGGTTTCAAAAAAGGTATTCAGCAATTGCTGTTCGGTGATTGGATCTAAACCTGTCGTTGGTTCATCCAACAAAACGATCGGTGTATCTTGTAATAAAATCCTTGCCAAAGCTAATCGATGACGCTCTCCACCTGAAAAACGCAATCCTGCTTCGTCTACCATCGTTTGTAAGCCTTCCGGCAATTCTTGAATCATTTCTTTCAGTCCCACACTATCCAGAACCTGCCAAACCTCTTCTTCAGAAGCTTCTTCTCGACCAAGGCGAATATTGTTTAAAATAGATGTTCTAAATAGATATGGTGCTTGATGGATCACACCGATCGATTGCGTGATTTGATCGCCAAAATCGGTCGTTGGAACATCTCCCAAAGTGATCGTTCCTTTACTTGGACGCAAATCTCCGCGAATCAAGCTAGCCAATGTGCTTTTTCCAGAACCGCTTCGTCCTAAAATAGCTAATTTTTCTTTTGGCTCGATCTTCAACGTTAGATGTTCTAAAACAGTATGTTCTGCTTGATTATACGAAAAAGAGATATCGTCGATGACTATTTCCGTACTTTTAACTTCTAGGTCTGTGACCTTTACTGTTTCAGTAATTTCAGGCAGATCATTCAGACGTTTGATCGAATCTTTGTAAATATTGGTCTCTTGTGCAGCATCTGGCAACGGCGCAAAGGCATCGATCAATGGAAAGACCGTCAATACAAACGCTGCGATCCAATTTGCCGCTCCGCCATGATTTCCTGGAAAACGCATGCTCGCCCATGCTAAAACAGCGATCGTGATGCCCCCAAAGATTACTTGAAGAACAAAATCACGGAACCGATTAAATCGTTTGATCTGTTCATCTAATTCACGCAGCTTTGCTTCATCTTTTTCATATGAATAAACGAATTCATGTCCTCTTTGACTGAATACCCAATCTGAGACACCCAAGATATTATCCGTCAATTTCTTATACAATTCATTTTTAGATACTTTTTGCTTTTCCTGTTTTGCTCCATTTACCAACACAGAAACCAAAGGCAGCAAGAACACAACTACGCCAAGCATCAACAGCATGCATAGCCCAAACCACCAGGAAAAAAGACCTAAACCGATAATAATAAAAATGTATAACAACCAGGCGATCACTGTGGGAAAAATCGTCCGCAAGTATAAATTTTGCAAATGATTGATATCTTCTGAAAGCAAGCCAAGAATATCTCCCGTTTGATATTTTGATTTAAAGAAAATCGCATCTTTCTCTAAAACCAAATACAGCTTCAAACGTAAATCAGACGTCATCTTTAAGACCCAGTTATGACTGACCAGACGTTCAATGTATCGAAATACTGGACGACTGATCCCGAAAGCCCGCGTCAAAACGATCGGAATATAGATCATCAAAATATTTTCAGGAAGCGAAGCCGCCCGACTGATCAAATAACCTGAATTGAACATCAAGGCACCCGCACTGAAAAATGTTAAAAAGCCTAGGAATAAAGCAAGATACAACAGTCCTTTGTACTTTTTCAAAAACGGTTTGACCCATTGATCTTTCCTATATAATTCTTTATTCGTTGGGGTATTTTCCATTATTCTGTCCCCCTCATTTGATTCATTAATCGTACATAATAGCCATTTTTTTCTGTTAATTCAGTCAATGTTCCTGCTTCTACAAGCTGCCCTTTATCCATGACCAAAATATAATCCATTTCAGCCATCCAATGTAGACGGTGAGTAGCAAAGAATACCAAATGATCTTCCATCAACGGTAACATTCTTTCTTTTAATTCAACTTCTGTTTCAATATCTAAATGAGCTGTCGGCTCGTCAAACAGCAAAACACGTCGTTCCTGATCTAAAAAGGCTCTCGCTAAGGCGATTCTTTGTGCTTGACCGCCACTTAAAACTCTGCCGCTTTCACCGATCATTGTATGAATCCCCTGAGCCAAGCTCGAAACTAGTGCTTGCAGTCCAACTAATTCAATTGCGGCTGCAACTTGCTCATCCGAAGCATCCGGAGTATAAAAGCGGACATTGTTTGCCAGCGTATCCTGAAAAATATACGGTGTTTGAGGAATATAAACCACTTGTTTTTGCCATTCTTTTTGCTGAAAATGAGGGAGTTTCTGTCCATCGATCTGAATTTCCGTTGTCGCCGTGTCAGGCTCTAAAAAACCACTTAAAACATTGATCAATGTTGATTTGCCCGAACCACTAGCACCAATGATCCCAATTTTTTGATACCCTTTTGCACTAAAATTCAGGGCTTTTAAGGCTGCTTGAGGCGCTTCTTCATAGCTATAAGTCAATTGTTCAACCGATAGTTCGCTTAACGCCGACCAGTCCTCTAAGGATAAAGTATCTGTTTCTTCGACTTCTTTTAAATCCAACACTGCCTGGATCGCTTGGAAAGAATTTTTCCCATCTAATGTTGCATGATAATCACTGGCAAAGTCACGGACAGGTAAAAAGAATTCTGGCGCTAAAATCAAGGTCGTCAAGGCAGGAAAAAGTAGAATACCGCCTTCCAACAAACTTAAACCTAAAAAAACCGCAACAACTGCAACGGACAATGTAGTGAAAAAGTCCAAAGCAAAGGTAGATAAAATGGCAATTTTAAGTGTACTCATTGTCGCACGTCTAAAACGCTCACTCGTATTGTAAATGCTGCCGGCGTATTTTTCACTCAACCCGAATAATTTTAAAGTATCAATCCCTCTCAATGAGTCGATAAAATGATTCGACAATAATTGAAAGGCTTTATACTGTTTATCAGCTTTACTTTGTGCCGCATACCCTAAAATGATCATAAAAATAATGATCATTGGAAAAACGACCAGCAAAACCACTCCAGAACGAATGTCCAGAGTAAAAATAAAAATCAAGATCAACCAGGGAATGATCATCATATTCATGATCTTCATCAAAATCAAATGAAGATAATTTTCTGCCTGACTGATCCCTTCAAGTGCCATAGTGACCATATTACCAGTCCCATTTTTTTGAACAACTGTTGGTCCTAAACGAAAGATTTTTTGCAGCAACTGTTCTCTCAATTCACGTGAACGATCATAGCTGAAATGATCCAGCATTTTTTCTCGTACATAGGTTATAACATGTCTGCCCGTATAAAATAAAAAGAAAAGAAGGATCGCGGTCAGCTGATCATGAAGCTTGCCGCCTTCCCAAAGTCCAACAACTGCTTTAGCTAAGTAAAATGCCTGCCCGATTATAAAGACTGCTTGCAGGAAAGAAAAACCTGCAAGCAAAATCATCGTCTGTTTAATTTTAGGCATCTTTAAGATGGCTTTATCGATCATCCTTCATACCCCAAAGCAGCGATTGCCGGATGTTTGATTCGTTTTCTAAAGATATAGTATGACCAAGCGGTATAAGCCAATACGAATGGTAAAATCGTCAATGACAACCAAGTCATTGTTTTTAACGTATACGGGCTGCTTGATGCGTCTTTGATCAAGATATCGTAATAACCTTCACTGCCGATCATCACACGTGGGAATAAACCGCTAAACAATAAAGCAACCAACACAACAAGTGTTAATCCGCTGGCAATAAATGCTGCCATTTCTTTTTTCTTAAAGACACTGACATTCGCAACTACTGTCAAAATAACGATTGCTAGAACAAGTACTAGCGTCACAGCAAAATGATTGTCAAAGAAATCTGTTTTGAAGTACAACAATGCTGCAAAGACGACTAGTCCAACATATAGTACCCAGTAAAAGAATGAGGCATAATTACGTGCACGTTCTCTAACCGGTCCTTCTGTTTTCAAGGTAATATAGTTTAATCCATGCAAGTAGCATAATAGTGTCAACGCAACACCACCGACTACAGAAAAGACATTGATATAGTCAGTAAAAGTTGCAGACATATTGCCATCGACATCTAAAGGCATTCCTTGGACTAAACTGATAAATAAAATCCCAAAGAAAAACGGTACTATGAAGCTTCCAATTGAAAGTGTCCAGTTCCACATTCTACGTCGTTTACCATCAGGCATCCGATGACGGAATTCAAATGACACGCCACGAATGATCAAACCAACTAAAATAATGAATAAAATCAAGTAAAAACCGCTAAATAGTGATGCATACCAGTAAGGAAATGAGGCAAACATCGCACCACCTGCTGTTAATAACCAAACTTCATTACCATCCCAAACAGGTCCAATCGTTTGGATGATTTGTTCTTTTTCTTCTTCATCATGTGCTAATGTTTGAACGGACATTCCGACACCAAAGTCAAACCCTTCAAGGAAGAAGAAGCCTGAAAATAGAATACCGATCAATACAAACCATAGTAACTGCAACGTACTCATCCTTCAAAGACCTCCTTATCGAATGGATCTACTTCAGTCGCATTCGCTTGTGCTAATTTCTTTTCTTCATAATCAGGCCCTTTTTTCAGTTCAACAGTGATCAAGTAAACCATCACAGAACCAAGACCTGCAAAAAGAATAAAGTAAATAATATTTGAAGTTAATAACGAAGCGACAGAAACGTTTGGTGAAACACTGTCTTCGATCGTGAACAATCCATAAACAGTCCAAGGATAACGACCCAACTCTGTGATCAACCAACCTGTCGTATTTGCTAAGAATGGTGCAAATGTACATAAAGCAACAATCCAAACCATCCAGCGTTTTTCATAAAGCGATGGTTTTTTCTTACGGGTAAAGAAAAGCCCTAATGCTGAAACCAAAAGCATCAATACACCGAAACCGGCCATTACTCTAAAGCTCCAAAATAGTGTATTGACTGGCGGGAAGTAATCTCTATCGCCATATTTTTCAATTAAATCTTTGTTCGCTGTTTCCATTCCATCAACAGAACCAGACAGACTATTATAAGATAAAATACTTAATACATATGGAATTTGGATTCCGAATACTTGTTTATGCTCTGCTTCGTCAGCCCAAGCAATCAACGTCCAGGCCGCAGGATCTCCAGAATCTTCATATGCACCTTCCATTGCTGCAAATTTCATTGGCTGTCCTTCGATCAAAGCTTTCATTTGTAAGTCCCCAGCTAATAATACGCCTAAAGACCCAAACAATGCGATCCACATACCGATACGCATAGATACTTTGTGGAAGCTGACATCACGTTTTTTCAAGATTTGGAATGCTGCTAAACCGGCAACGATCATTCCGCCCATTACGACAGCACCAGCCAATACGTGGCTAAATTCATACCAAACTTTCGGATTGGCGATCACCGCACCAAAATCGATCAATTCTGCCCGGCCATTGTTCAGCGTATATCCCACTGGATGCTGCATGAAACTATTTGCCGCTAAGATCCAGAATGCTGACATCATTGACCCAAATACAACCAACCAAATAAATGTCAAATGTAGTTTTGGATTTACTTTATCCCAAGTAAAGATCCACAATCCTAAGAATGTTGATTCTAAAAAGAATGCAAGCAGTGCTTCGATCGCTAAAGGAGCGCCAAAAATATCTCCTACAAATCGTGAATAATCAGACCAGTTCATACCAAACTGGAACTCTTGAATAATACCTGTGACCACACCTACTGCAAAACTCAATAGAAAAATGTTGCCCCAAAACTTCGCCATTTTACGATAACGCTCATCTTTTTTCACTACATACATCGTTTCCATCACTGCAACAACAAGTGCTAATCCTATCGAAAACGGCACGAAGAAAAAGTGAAAGACTGTGGTCATCGCAAATTGGAACCTTGCTAATGATACAATATCAAACATCAATAATCCCCCTTGTTTTTACTGTCTACACACAAAGAAAGAAGCCGATTCTACTCGAACGAAGAGTCATTTGTACAGTTGGTTGGTGCTGCAAAATGAGATTCAGACCGCGAATAAAATAAACTTACTTATTACTAAATGTGAAAACTGTTTTTATTAAATTTAGAATGATTCCAATTTAGAGTATACTCTTTTATTTAGAAAATTCAAATGTTTCCGTTCATTTCTCATCAAAAGATGTATACTTTTCTTGAAAAAATCAGAAAACGAATGAAACTTCTCATAATCGGAAAAAATATCGTGCTAAAAATGACGATTTCGACCGATAAAAAAACGAATTCAGCTGAGCTGACTGTCAAAATTATTCTCGTCTATCTTAAGATTCCTTCTCATTCCTGCTTTGGATAATCCATGTACTTATATACCTTTTTTATTTTATCTTGCTTTATTTTAGTGATTTTTTCCTCTGAGAAACACTTGATCGCTCCTTGCTTTTCCAGCTCTTCGATCATTGCAGTCAGCTGATAAAATTCAGTCAACATTTGCTCTTCGTTCGATTCATCCACTCTAGAAGGATGGTGGTCTTTAAAACCAAAACGAATTGCTTTTGATAACGCTTGTTGAACTTCGGCACATTCTTCCATTGCAACTAAAGCTAAGTACTCATTTTTTTTCATCTGCTCACCTCTTTCTTAAGTCTTGTTTCGAAAATGGTCTTGATACATCTGAACAGCTTCTTCTTTGAACACACCACTCACCACTTGTGGACGATTTGGGTTCTTTAAAAAAAGTTCTTCACTACCGATCATGATATTAAAACCTGCTATCGTCGCCAACTCATCATGAGATAAACGATATACCATCCGACCTAAACGACTCCAAACGTAACTTTTCCTACCCAATCAAAGTATAACATGTCTAACAAAAAAAGTGTGAAACAAAACGAAAAATCCGCTTTGTTTCACACTTTAAAATCAATAAACACTGGAAGCAGAGGCAAGCACTACATTAACTAACACTTACAGTTTCACTTGTTCAAGGAACAAAGTGAAGCTAGTAAAATTCTAAGTACCAAAGTGTCAAAAATTGAAGGTTTCTGTCCCAACCTCTTCAAACTGATTACTGCAATTTATGGGATGCAGAGAATCATTCCCTAAGCAAACTTAGCAGCAAATTCACTGAATTGTTTACCCACACTTGCCAAGAAATCTTTTGTTCCTTCATTATTAGGTTCAAGATTTTCATCAAATAATTTATCTGATTGACCGATGTACACTTCTGGTTGCTGCATTGTCGGCATATCTAAGAAGACCAATGATTGACGTAAAACGTGGTTAGCTAACACTCCAGAAATTCCTGAAATCGATTGTGATGCTACTAACGCTGGTTTACCACCCCAAACGCTTTGACCCCAAGGTCTTGAAGCAACATCCAGCGCATTTTTCAATGCTGCTGTAATACTTCTATTGTGTTCTGGCGTTACAAAGATAAATGCATCTTGAGCCGCTACAGCATTTCTAAATGTTGTATATGCTTCTGGAGAATTTTCATCATAATCTTGGTTGTATAATGGTAAATCTTTGATGTTCAAAAATGTTACTTCTGCATCTGCGGGAAGTCCTTTCACAATCGCTTTAGCCACTGCTTCTGAGTATGAATTCTTTCTAGTTGATCCTACAATTACACCATATTTTGTCATAAGTCTATTCCTCCAAGCACTTACTAAAAGTAAGTTTATTTTATATACTGAGTATACCCCCAGTTTCAAAAAAATTCAAGCATAAAAATTTAAATAACGAAATTATTTTTAACTTTTAGATCAAGTATACTCATTAGCAGTTTAAATAGCGTATGATCATCTATATAAATAACGATAGTTATCTTTCGATTTATATTTTTATCCATTTACTTAAGAAAAAAAAGACAACAAACATCCATTTTTGAATGTCTGTTGTCTATTCTATTACCTACCATTTAATCAGCTAAGGAATAAAGAGCCGCACTTTCAGCATGGATCTTTGTAGTATCGAATAGCTTGACCTTGGTATCTTCTTGCTTGATCAGCAAGCCTATCTCTGTGCAGCCTAAAATAACTCCTTGGGCCCCTTGCTCTGCTAACTGATCGATGATCGCCACATAACGTTCTTTAGATTCTTTTCTGATTTTTCCTAAGCATAATTCTTCATAAATAACTTGATTAACAAATTCAACATCATCCTTAGTAGGAACCATGACTTCTATCCCATGTTCGATCAATTTTTCCTTATAGAAATCCTGTGTCATCGTATATTTAGTTCCCAATAAAGCAATCTTGCTGATTTTATCCTTTTCGATCACTTTTCTTGTTTCCTCTGCAATATGTAAAAGCGGGATCGAAATGACTTGTTCGATCATTGGGGCAACTTTATGCATTGTATTCGTACAAATGACGATACAATCTGCTCCGGCATTTTCCAGCCTTTTAGCTTCACGAGCCAAAAGATTTCCACTTGTCTGCCAATCTCCTATTGCCTGAAGATGCTCGATCTCCGCAAAATCTACACTAGATATCAGACACTTTGCTGAATGCAGTCCACCTAATTTTTTTGAGATGATTTGATTGATTGCTTCATAATAGCTGACCGTACTCTCCCAGCTCATTCCACCTAATAAACCAATGATTTTCATTCTCTATTCTCCATTCTTTTTAGAATCAATCGATCCTTCCATTCATTGGATGATCTTCATTAAATTGAACTAAGTCCCATAAATTGCCATATAAATCCTTGAATACTGCCACAGTTCCATAATCTGCTTGCTTAGGTTCTCGAACAAATTCGATCCCTTTTTCAAGCATCTTTTGATAATCTCTTAAAAAATCATCCGTACCTAAAAATAGAAAAACTCTACCACCTGACTGATTTCCGATAAACTCCTTTTGAATCGGCTTTGAGGCTTTTGCTAATAAAATAGTCGTCCCTCTTGAGCCTTTTGGTGACACAACGACCCATCTTTTGTCTTGTTCGGACTGATAGGTATCTTCGATTAAAATAAAATCTAGCTGCTTTGTATAAAAATCGATCGCTGCATCATAATCCTCGACAACTAATGCAATATGTACAATCGCTTGTTTCATTTTTCTACTCCAATCTACTCTTTTGAGTCCAGCTGTTTAATAATCACCTAGCAAAAAAATCAAAAACAGACATCCAGCAAGCATTAGCGCAACTAATAAAAAATTCACTAATTGTTGTTTTGTTCCACCGACATAATCTGGTGATTCATGTTTATAGGTTGGGTTAACACTTTTGATATTGTAATCTAAGGTACTTCTAGAAAAAATATCCGATGGCAGCATGAACCAGAGCATGACTGCATATACACCACCTATGATATATAATGCGGGAACCTTTATAAAAAAACTAATAATAAAACCAATCAACACCGGTATCGCTATCAACAAAAAAGAAAACAATACTCTTTTCCTATTCATAAAAAAACCCCTTTTCATTTATGACATTCTTTCTCAACATTTTAAATCCTTTTAATAATCTATTATATCATTAAATTTTTCTCCACGTAATATTCGTTTTCTCTAATTTATAGCTATTACCGTAACAAACTGATTTTTGTATTTTACTTCTAACTTACCCTAGTTAAAAAAAACAAAATAAATTATAATTATGATATATAAAAAAAAGGATGGTTATTAAAAAATGAAAAAGTTTGTTTGTCTTCTTTTAACATGCTTCATCTTTCTTGCTGGAAGTCCTAAAGTAGAAGCCACGACAGTGGAATCAAGTGAATCTTCCAGTGAACTAAGCTTTACTGCTGAGCAGTCAACTGCAATAGAAAGTACGACGCAAGAATCAGATAAAACTGCTACTACAGAAAAAGAGGGTATCCAGTTGCATTTTTCAATGCTTTTTGGGGAAAGCTGGACGACCTCAATTGATGAACAACAGCCGCTTTTAGGAATAAAAGCAAGCCTTTCCGATCAACATTTGCAAACGATACCAAACGGAATCACTTATGCACTCGAAACGACTGATGGAAAACAACTGAAAGCAACTAATGGAGAGACACTGCATTTCAAAGAGCACACACTTAAAAATATCTCCTTCACTCTTTCCAATGAACTAGCAGAGAATTATACGATCAAGTATCGTGTTTATTCTGATGAAGAACAATGGTCAGAATGGAAAAACGACGGTCAACTGGCTGAAAAAAGCGACCAAGCAACACATATAAAAACGATCGATGCTCTTTTAGAAAAAAAACAAGAGAACCAAACTCAGACGTCCACTTCAGAAACAGAAGAAACACCGGTCGAACCAGAAAGAGTTCCTTCCGTCTTCTATGAAAGCCATATCAAAGATCTCGGCTGGCAAGCACCTGTAAAAGATGGCGCCATTTCTGGTACAACAGGAAAAAAACTACGACTAGAAGGGATAAAAATCACTCTTGAACCCTCAGAACTTTCTGGTGGAATTTCTTATAGAACACATGTAAAAGACATCGGCTGGCAAAATTATGTGACAGATGGAGTTATGGCGGGAACAACAGGAAAAAAACTGCAAATAGAAGCTATCCAAATGAAGTTAACTGGTGAGTATGCTGAAAAATTCGATGTGTACTATCAAGCTCATTCAGCTCAATTCGGTTGGCTGGACTGGGCAAAAAATGATCAAATCGCTGGAACTACAGGCTTTTCATTTGATATGCAGGCCATTCGAATCAAACTTGTTCCTAAAGATGGAACAGCTCCTGGGGCCACAGATCATCCAGTTATGGTTGCACCCAAGCTCAGTTATCAAACACATGTCCAAAAAATTGGTTGGCAAAACTATGTAAAAAATGGCACTACTTCAGGTACAACAGGTCAGAATTTGTCAATCGAAGCATTGAGAGTCAAACTTGAGCAACCTGCGTTAAGCGGCGGAGTTTCTTATAGAGCGCACGTGAAAGACATCGGCTGGCAAAGCTATGTGAATAATGGACTGACTGCAGGGACAACGGGAAAAAAATTACAAGTGGAAGCCGTTCAATTGAAACTGACTGGTGAGTATGCTGAAAAATTTGATATCTATTATCAAGTTCATGCAGCAAATTTTGGATGGCTGGATTGGGCAAAAAATGATCAAATTGCTGGCACTACAGGCTTTTCATTTGGTATCCAAGCCATTCGAATCAAACTTGTCGTCAAAGGTCAGGCAGCGCCTGGAGCAGTGAAGAAACCTGCAATCAAAACGCCTAAATTAATGACCCAAGCTCATGTAGGAGGCATTGGCTGGCAGCCTGCTGATACCAGCGGAAAAATCGTTGGTACAACAGGGAAAAAACGCCAATTGGAAGCTCTTAAGTTTAGTATCCCCAACTCCGATTTAAGCGGATCGATCCAATATAACAGTCATATTAAAAATATTGGCTGGCAAGGATTCGTTGCTAATGGTGCTCTTTCTGGAACTACAGGTAGAAACCTTCAGATCGAGGCTGTTCAACTTCGTCTAACTGGTGACTTAAAAAAATATTATGATATTTATTACCGAGCCCATGTGCAATCATTTGGTTGGCTAGGCTGGACGAAAAATGGTGAAAAAGCCGGCACTTCTGCTTACGGTTATCGCATGGAAGCACTTGAAGTGAAACTTATCCAAAAGGGAAAATACACTCCTCCACTTTCAAAAAGCTACCAGCAAAATGATTATGCAGATAAACTAAAAAAAGTACAGCATTTATTGAATACAAAATACAACAGCAGCAGCTTAGGTATTTATGTTATGCCGGCTAATGGAACAGGTTCTGCTTCCATCAATCCCAACACTGAGTTTGTTGCAGCAAGCACAGGAAAACTCCCAGGCATTTACTATACACAGAAAAAATTGAATTCTGGTGCAATGAAATTATCACAGCCGCTACTTTACACCCCACAAGTGAATTCATTCAGCGGTGCTTATTCTCCTGCCGGAGCCGGTATCATGCCTAAATATGCTGACTACCAATTCTATACTGTTCAAACAGTACTTAGAAATACAATAAAATATTCCGATAATGTTGGTGCTAATTTCTTAGGTTATTATTCAGCGAATCAATATGATAAACCTTTCCTGAACGAAATAAACGCCCTTACCGGTAGAAACTGGACTAGCTGGACATTAAGGGCTAGCGCTAAACAAAACGCGCAACTGATCCAAGCCATTTACAAACTCGGCGGGGTTGCCAACCAATATTTACAAGATACTGTCTATGATGATCAAAGAATCCCTAAATATTTACCTGTGAAAGTCGGACATAAAATTGGTGATGTAGACGACTATCGCCACGATGTTGCGATCGTCTATGCAAAGAAACCGTATATTCTTAGTGTAATGACAAAAAACTATGTCTCTTATGAAACGATCTCGATTCTCTCAAAAGACATTTATGACATCATGAAATAACTCTCAGCGATGTAAAATCAGCAACTATAAGAAGAAACTAAGACAAAAGTATTTAGACCTGAGAATCAAGTGAAGTACGCATGTGCAACATTGTTTATCTGAGATGAGTCTCTGATGAAAAAGCATCAACTCATTCCTCGTCGTATCTTATGGCACTGTCAATTTGTTTCCGAAAGAGCTATTTTCTTCTCGCTGTATATTCAGGATCAGAGCCCAACACAAAACTAATTTGTAGTTTTGTGTTGGGCTCTTCTTTTTTTATTCTACAAAACAAATGCAGCAGTTGCCTACCCTGTTACTTTTCGCTCAACGATTTGATAATATACTTTAGACGTTTGCCAGTACATCAGCAAATAAAGAAAGAAAAAGCTAAATACTGTGAGAAAGCAAACCAGCATGAAAAACTTCCAGTCAGTCAATCCAAATAGAACCAATAATTTTCGCATCAGCGGGAAAGCAAAAGCTAAGTGCAGCGCCGCTAAACCAATCGGGAAAAAGAAAACCATCAAGATCTGACTACGAATCGTCTGCTGCACCTCTTGATGACTCATCCCCACACGCTGCATGATATCATAACGACCTTGATCCTCTGTTCCTTCTGACACTTGCTTATAGTAGATGATGACTCCTGCTGCCAATGTAAAGGTTAGACCAAAAATGATTCCCATAAAAAGAAAGCCGCCAATGAACGAAAGAGAATCTTCTCTGTCTAAGTCGATTGAAGAAAAATCAAGCTCTGTTGATTGCTGATTTAATAATTCCCGTGCAGCAGTTCCGAATGCTAAACGATTTTCTTTACTTCCTTCAAGATTTGCATAAAGAGAATAGCTTACACCTTTTGCACTTTTTTCAGGTAACGTACTGATCAATGCTGCAATCTGTTCTTTGTCTTTGAAAATCATAAAAAACGTATCGACCAACCCATAATCACTTTGCTGTAAAAAATCGATCTTATCGATCTGTTTCTTGATCTTATATGTGTGATCTGCAATAGAGATCGATGCTTTTTTATAGGTTCCTGTCAACATATAGACAGCAATTTCATCATCTGATAAAGCTATTTGTTCCCCCGTTAATCGATTATATTCTTCCTCAGTGATGAAGGTGAACATGGCCGAATCAACGAATGCTGTCTCTCCCATTTCCCCTACAAACCCTTCATATTTACCTGTTGCTTTTTTAGACAATAGTACACTATTATCTACCTGCAATAATTTATTGTCATGCAATTTAACATCCTGTTCCTCTGCTAGATGGACAAGTTCATTATTGATACTTTCCATCTGTTCTTTAGTGAACTGTTGACCACTTGCCCCTATCGTCATATCAAATGGATTACGATTTTGCAGTACATTTTCCATGCCAAAATATAAGCTTGCTGTCGTCGCTATCGTCACCAGCACCATCGTACAAAGAATACAAATACTTGCTAGACCAGCCGCATTTTGTTTCATTCGGTAAATCATACTTGAGACGGAAATGAAATGATTCGGTCGATAATAGTAGCGTTTGTTTTTTTTCAAGCTTTTCAAAATTGCAATACTACTTGCCTTAAATAATGCATAAGTTCCAATAATGACAAGAACCACTGCAATAAAAAAGAGATAGATCGCGCTGATCGGAGATTGGATCGTTACAGATATATAATAACCACTTCCTACACATAGGAGTCCGATGATAGCCGTTAACACTTTCGTTTTAGGTTCTTTTTCTCCAGATTTTGAGCCTTGAAGCAGTTCAATTGGATTAGCTAAACGCAGCTGTATGACATTCCACGAGAAAAGCAGAATATAAATGATAAAAAACAACCCAATGACATAGAGGATACTTTGGAACGAAAAATCATAGATAAACTGTTCTCCGAGTTGGGTCATTTTTTTTAATGCCAAAAAACAGAATTTAGCAAATATAGACCCAATGATCGTCCCACAGACAATAGTAATAAAATAAGATAAAACCGTTTCGCAAAATAGCATATGTCGTAACTCTTTTTTGCCCATCCCTAAAATATTATACAGTCCGAGTTCTTTTTTCCGTTGCTTCAGCAAGAAACTATTCGTGTATAGAGAAAAAATGATCGTAAAAATCAAAATCACATACTGCCCAAAGCCAAAAAGCTGTTTCGCTGATTCAGCTGATGGTAAAGTATTCATCCCTTTGTTTTTTACTAAAACCTGTAAAATCACATTAATTACAACTAAAAAAACCATTGACAGTAAAAAAGGGAGATAGATTTTTCGATTTTTTTTCAAATTGGTCATCGCTAGATCAACATAGAACATCCTCAGACCTCCTTCGTTAATAATGCCGTCATCGTTTCCGAGATCATCGTTAAAAATTGATCATTCGTTTGATGCCCACGGTGCAGCTGGTTGAACACTTGACCATCTTTAATAAACAAAATTCGATTGGCATGACTTGCTGCGACAGAACTATGAGTAACCATCAAAATGGTTTGCCCATCATCATTCAGCTGCTGAAACATCGCTAATAATTGAGCGGAAGTTTTCGAATCTAGTGCGCCGGTCGGTTCATCCGCTAAAATAATATCTGGACTGGTAATGATCGCTCTAGCCGCAGCAACTCGCTGTTTTTGCCCGCCTGACAGTTCATAAGGATATTTATCCAGTAAACCAACCAGACCTAGCTTAGCTGCTAAAGGCGCTATCCGCTTTTCCATCTCGACAACCGAGACCTTTGCCAAAACTAAAGGTAAAAAGATATTGTCCCGTGCTGTAAAAGTATCCAGCAAATTGAAATCTTGAAAGACAAAACCTAGGTGATCTCTACGAAAGGCTGCTGAATCCTTCTCTTTAATAGCTGAAAGACTACTTCCATTCAATAATATTTCTCCAGAGGTCGGTTTGTCTAAGGTGGCTAAGAGATTCAAAAGCGTACTTTTCCCAGAGCCAGATTCGCCCATGATCGCTACGTATTCTCCTTTCTCAACAGAAAAGTTGATCTGCTTCAACGCTTCCACCTGATTACCGCCAAACCTTGTCTGGTAGGTCTTTTTTATATTTTTGACATCCAATAACTTCATTCGCCATTTCCTCCTGTTCATTACTTATATCTATCATAATGCAGGGCAAAAAAAGATACTACTTACAGATAAAAAACCAAACTTACGATATGGTAAGTTTGGTTTTATTATTCAACTTGAAACTGCTCCTGTGGAAAACGGATAAAAACTTTCGTTCCATTACCGATCTCAGATTCGATCGTTAAGACTAATCCAATTTTTTGAGCGATCTGTTCACTCATATAAAGTCCTAGCCCTGTCGCTTTTTGATGTTCCCGTCCATTAAATCCTGTATATCCTTGTTCAAAAACACGGGGTAGATCTTCTGCTAAGATGCCAATACCAGTGTCTTCAATCACTAAAGACTCGCCTTCAAAATAAATTCTGATTTCTCCCTGATTTGGAGTATACTTGATCGCGTTGAACAAAATTTGCTCAAGGATAAAGGTAAACCACTTTTCATCACTGATTACTTTTTTTAGGTTTGAAGCTATCGTGATCGTTAAGTTTTTTTGAATAAAAAAGCTGGCATATTTCTTTACAGTCAAATGAATCAAGTGATCTAGATCAAGTGTTTTTATAACCAAATCATTATTTACATGATTTATTCTTAAATACTGCAACATCATATTCAAATATTCTTCGATTTTAAACAGTTCAGCCTTCATTGTTGAAGAAGGTTCAGGTTGAGCCTGAACAAGAAGATCTAATGCGGCAAGCGGTGTTTTGATTTGATGGCTCCACATACTATAATAATCGATCAATTGGTTGTTTAATTCTTCACTAGTTACTTCCACTTTTTCCTTTTGCGCAACAGCGGTCAAAAAAAGGTCCCGATAATCGGCTTCAAGTAAGGACCGACTGCCTTTAGGCAATAAAGAAAGTTGACTGGAATGGAAGTTTGGATTTTTTTTCATACGTAATAATTCTCTATGCACACGACGATAACGAAAAAAACGGCCGATGGAAACAAGAACTAAACAAACAAAGGTAAACGCCGCTCCGTCAAAAAATGGTTCTAAAGGAATTTCCCAAAGATAAAACGTGCATAAAAAAATCAGACATAAGAGTAGATACCCGCCATAAAGTAAAATACGCTCTTTTAGAAAAGATCGAAACAACTGAAGCTCGTCGAAAAATTTACTCATCGGTATCCTCCAATAAATAGCCTTTGTTTTTTACCGTTTGGATCGCTTTATCCAATCCAATAGCTGATAATTTCTTTCTTAAGCGAGTCATATTGACAGCTAATGTATTGCTATCGACAAACTCATCGCCCTCCCAGAGCTTTTCCATGATGTCTTCACGAGGAACGATCTTACCGACATGCTGAAATAACAGTAATAATATTTTACTTTCGTTTGGTGTGAGCAAAACGGACTCATCACGCCGTTTGACAACATTCTCCTGTGGATTTAGTTCATATTCTGTATAGTGATACTCCTGTTGATGTTGCCCAAACTGATAGCTACGACGGAGTAAAGCCTGGATTTTCGCCACTAAAACAGAAAGGTCAAATGGCTTAGGAATAAAATCATCTCCACCAAGATTCATTGCCATGACCATATTCATATTATCATTAGCAGATGAAAGAAAAATAATTGGGACCTCTGAATCTTTACGAATTTCCTGACACCAATAAAAACCATTATAAAACGGCAATGAAATATCAAGCAAAACAAGATCTGCTTCAAACGCTTGAATCTCTTGATCGACATGCTGAAAATCCACTACACTGCAACAACTAAAGCCCCATTGAGTCAAATGTTCTTCCAGCACTTTTGTGATCACTGGATCATCTTCAACAATGAATATTTTCTGGTTCATACCTATCCTCCGTAATCCTTCTATTCATTTCTATTCCCTATTTTAGCATTATTTCCTATTAATAAAAAATCAGTCTCAGGTCGGGGGCTTTTCATTGCTCTTTCTGTCATACTTAAGATATCAAATGAAATTCAGGAGGTATATAATGAAAATAAATGGGGCTGCACTTGTTGGGTTATTATTTTTAGATTTGATTTTAGTTGGATTTGGTATTGCGTTGATTGCACTTATTTTCTCTTTGTGGGTCGTCGTCTACTCTTTTATCGCTTCACCGTTTTTAGTCATTGGTGCACATTTCCTGCAGTTACAGGAATTCACGCTTTGGCGCATCGTTTTAGGAGCAATCCTTGCAGCGCTTAGCTTTACTGTGATTTTACCCTTTGCAAAAACTGCTACCAGCAAAGTGAAAGCATTGTTTATCCAGTATTTTGCTTTTCATCAACAAAGTTTGTATAAATAAGCTTAAAAAAAATAGACCTAGAGATCGTTCTTAGAACTTTTCTCTAGGTCTATTTTTATTGGTTAATCATTATTTTGCATCGCAGCTTTTAGCGCTTGAGCTAATGCACTTTCTTCTGGTTCTTCTTTTTGAGCATATTTTTTCATTAGTTTTCGTTCTTCATGTTTGCTCAATTTTTTACTACGTTCTTTTTTGTCTTGCATTTTTTCAGTGATCGAGCAGTATTTACATTTGAAATAGGCACCATTTTTCCCTTCAATGATCTCCATTTTACGATGACATTGAGAGCAACGATGATTCGATACCTTAGGATCTTTTCTTCTGCGGTAGTTACACTCTTGATTGGTACACACATAAATTTTTCCATCTTTGGTGTTTTTCTCGCGTAAATTTGAACCACAGTCTGGACATTTCTTTTGTGTGATCGAAAAATCCTGATATTTGCTTTCACTTTGTTTGATTTCACTGACAAGCTTTTTCGTATCGTGCTCGATTTCTTTCAAGAAAGCGGTACTGCTTTGCTTGCCTTTAGCGATCGCTTCAAGTTCTTTTTCCCATTTTTCTGTTAGCTCAGGTGTTACCAACGATGGATTGACTAGCTCAAGTAATTGTTTTCCTTTTGAAGAAACCATCAAGCCGCTTGTTGTACGCTCCATCAATTCAGATTTGATCAGCTTTTCAATGATTTCAGCACGAGTCGCTGGTGTTCCCAAGCTATGCTTTTCCATCAATCCTAGTAAGGTTCCTTCTGTCAACGGTTTTGGTGGACTCGTTAATTCTTTATTGATCGTAAAATTCGGCGGAATCACCATATCTAGCTTCCAATCAACAGATGATACAGCTTCTTCTTTCTCTTGCTTCCAGCCTACTTCTTCTACTTTGTTTTGACGGAAAATAAATTGTTCTTTGCCAAAACTCACGGTTATTTTTGTTTGTTTTGTTCGGTGCGGTTCTGCGAACATTCCTAGAAAGCGTGTAACGATCATGTTGTAGATTTTTTGTTCATCGCCACTCAACTTCTCATAACGCGGCCGTTGCTCTGTCGGGATCAAAGCGTGGTGATCTGTAACTTTCTCATTTTGAAAGACTTTCGTCAATTTGACCTGAGCGCCATTTTTGATATATGTTTTCACTTCTGGTGCAAAATCGCTGACTGCCTGCAGTCGTTCTTTCATTGTCGCTTTCATATCTGTGGTCAAGTATTTACTGTCTGTTCTTGGATAAGTGACGATTTTATGAAATTCATATAGGCTTTGAACAAGGGACAATGTTTTTTTTGCTGAAAATTGATAACGTTGGTTCGCTTCTCGTTGGATTTCTGTTAAATCATAAGGCAATGGCGCTTGTTCTGTCTTACTTTTTTCTTGGATATCCGTTACTTTCCCTTTGGTTTCACTAAGCTTTTTAACAAATACTTCTACGTCATTTCGCTCTTTGAAACTGTATGGATTACTTTGTACTAATTTTGCTTTTTCTTTTTGCACATGTAGGTCTACAGAAAAATAAGCTTGTGGACGGAAACTTTCGATTTTCTTTTCTTGTTGTCGTACTAACGATAATGTTGGGGTTTGAACACGTCCTGCTGACAAGCTGTCCTGATATTTAACAGTCAATGCTCTTGTCACATTTAAACCGACTAACCAGTCTGCTTTGGCACGAGCTAGTGCAGAGTAATACAAATTGTCATACTCTTTAGCAGGCCGCAATTTCTTAAAACCGTCTTTGATCGCTTTGTCTGTCTGAGAAGAGATCCATAGTCTTTTGACTGGTTTATTGAAGTGAACATACTCCAAGATCCAGCGTGCAACAAGTTCTCCTTCACGTCCAGCATCCGTTGCGATCACGGCTTCTGATACATCTTTGCGATTCGCTAATTGTTTGATCGCTTTTAATTGATGGCCTGTTTTAGGCAAAGGCTTGATCCCTAGATTTTTTGGCACCATCGGCAAAGTTTCCATTTGCCAGCTTTGCCATTCTTTATTGATATCTTCCGGCATTTTTAATCCTAATAAATGACCTAACGCCCAAGTCACGATGACAGTCGGTCCTTCATAATAGCTTTTATTTTTTTGATTTGCTCCTAGAACTTTACTCAAATCTTTGGCAACACTAGGTTTTTCAGCAATGATCAGTTGTTTATTCGCCATTTTTTTCACTCACTTTTCTTTGACTTTTATATAGATGTCCGTTTAATTTTAAATTTCAATGCCTTCATTTTAACATATTCTTTTCCACCATTGCGATCTTCGGAAATCTTTTTATTGAAATGTTACGAATAAAGCTTTATACTTACTATTAGTAAGTATAAAAAGGAGAAACTATGATCACAATTGAATTTTTTCACGACGTTATTTGCAGTTTTTGTTTTCCCATGTCTTATCGAATGAGACAAGTTCAAAAGACCCTTCCCGATATAAAAATCATCCACCGTTCCTTTGCCCTCGCTTGGGAGCCTGAACATCTTGCTCAAATGTTTGGTTCTAGAGAGCAAGCGAAGCAGGAAATCCTCTCACATTGGGCCCATGCCAATCAAAATGACGAGCTGCACCGCTTTAATATTAAAGGAATGGAGCAAAAAGACTTTCTTTTCCCAACTTCAAAAAACGGGTTGATCGCTGCTAAAGCTGCGGGCGTGATTGCAGGTCAGGAAGGCTACTGGGAACTTTTCGATGCGTTACAACATGCGCTATTTGTTGAAAATCAAAATATTGAAGATCTGTCAGTCATTTCTGCTCTCGTTCAAGCAAGCTCTTTAGATTTTGAACAATGGCAAAAAGCATTTGATGATCCTGCCACACTCGCTTTAGTTGACGCTGATTTTCAATTAGCCGATCAGTATCAACTATCGGGTGTTCCGGCATTGATCGTTAATGGAAAGTATCTGATAAATGGTGCTCAGCCGCTTGAGCAGATCATTCAGGCGATCAAAACGATCAAAGAAAAAGAAAGTCCTATCATTGAGATCGTAGACACTGACCAGTCCGCTGGTGCTTCTTGTAATATGGAAGATGGCAAATGGGTCTGCGATTGATCAAAAAAGAGCCCAAAACAAAACTAGTTTTTAGTTTTGTTTTGGGCTCTACTTCTGAATAAAAGACGAGAGAAAGCGACTTATTTCCCAGAACTAAACGCTTTTTATCTCAGCTTCATTTTTAGACTAAACTTGTTTTACAGCACTTTGGTTTTGCACAATCATTATGACGTTCATGAAAATCATCGCCGCTTTCAAACGTAACAGCCTGATGATCTTTTAACAAAGCTAATCCTCTGTACTGTTGTAAATCTTCATCACACTCTTCACACCAACGCTCATCACCGTCATTCCAAAACGCTGCCAAATAATTTACTTTAGTATTTATGTATTCATGAGTTGATGAAAGTTCTTGCCATTTTTTTATGTAGTAACGTTCTGCGTCTTCAAGACAGTCAAAGCTTTTCTCTTCTTCAATATCTTCCTGCCAGTCTTCAAAAAACCACCACGGTTCATTATCACCGTACATGGTAATTACTTGGTACATCCGTTAATCACTCCAATTCTTTCTACAAGTGCTATTCTAGTCACTTAAAAGGAATCTTTCAACTTAAGTGCTTGTGAAATGTTTTTTGTTTAAACGCTCATTTTTCATTTTACCATAAGTCAAAGGAGAATAACGTCAAATTTTTCCTTTTTATCTAATTGCAGACGGAAAAGGCTTTTGCTAAAATAGGAATACTATGGAAAGGATCGTTTATTATGAAAAAACCTGTATTTTGGAATTCAATTGGCCTTTATCTACTTCTTTACAATAATATTTTGATCATTATTAGTCTGATCATGGCGCTGAAAGCTGTTGTTGAAGGGGATGGAACCTTTGGAGCAGATGTTTGGTATCAAATTTTAGTGTTCATCGTTTATATCATCGTGATCGCTGGTCTTTTGACTGGCGGAAAAAAAGGGTATATCTTGGCTTGCTTATTTATTCCTTTTATCTTTTTGATTTATTTTTATCCGCCGATCATGGTGCGGATTTTCCCAAAAATGGTTATGTTAGCTTTTCGTGTAGCAGAATTCGGTTCAATTGTTTATTTGATTGTATCCCCGGAATCTAGAGCCTATTTTCGTAATAGCAGCAGTCAGGATGGGACAAACTCCAAGAAATAAGCGGAAATTATTTCTGCTTCCACCGTTTATTCGTTTTAAAAAGAACTGGGTCGTAACTCTACGAGTTACGACCCAGTTTCGCTCTAAAACTTGATAAAAGTGGTCAAAAGTCTGGTTCTTCGACAATTTTTCAAAAGGCAATCATTACAAAAAACGTATTATTTTTCTTTTGCTTCAATTGCTCAAACCTTAACGACTTTTGTCTCAATCTACTATATATATTGTAGAACTTTTTCTTCTTGATAGGCTTGGTCGATCAGACCGCCACCAAGGCATTCCATACCATCATAAAAGACAACGGCTTGTCCAGGTGTGATTGCACGAACTGGCTCTGAAAAAATGACTTTCGCTGTGGTCCCATCACCAGTTAAAACAACTTTGACTGGTACGTCTTGTTGACGATAACGGAATTTCGCTGTACATTCAAATTCTTTCGGCATATCCGTATCAACGGTAAAATGAATTTCACTTGCATCTAAATGAGTCGCGTACAAGCGTTCATGATGGAAGCCTTGACCAACATACAATGTATTCGTTTCAAGATCTTTACCGATCACAAACCATGGTTCTTGTGAGCCTTTACCCCCACCGATTCCTAGTCCTTGGCGTTGACCGATCGTATAATACATCAAACCATCGTGTTGGCCTTTGATCTCACCATCTAATGTAACCATGTTTCCTTTTTTAGCTGGCAGATAGTTACTTAAAAATTGTTTGAAGTTTTTTTCTCCGATAAAGCATACACCGGTTGAATCTTTTTTCTTGGCTGTAGCAAGATCAGCTCTTTCAGCGATCGCACGGACTTCTGATTTTTCCATGCCGCCTAACGGAAACATTGTTTTAGAAAGTTGTGCTTGAGACAGTTGACTCAAGAAATAGGTTTGATCTTTATTATTATCGACACCACGAAGCATACGTACCGTGCCGTCTTCTTTACGTTCGACTTGAGCATAGTGACCTGTAGCCACATAATCTGCTCCTAATTGCATTGCATAATCCAAAAATGCTTTGAATTTGATTTCTTTATTGCACATCACATCCGGATTCGGTGTGCGGCCGCGGCGATATTCCGCTAAAAAGTATTCAAACACTCGATCCCAATATTCCTTTTCAAAGTTTACTGAATAATAAGGAATCCCAATTTGATCGGCAACTTTTGCTACATCTTTGTAGTCTTCTGTTGCTGTACATACACCATTTTCGTCTGTGTCATCCCAATTTTTCATAAAGATGCCCACGACATCATAGCCCTGCTCTTTTAAAAGCAACGCTGTAACAGATGAATCTACACCGCCGCTCATGCCTACAACAACACGAGTTTTGCTGTTATCTGTCATTTGATCACCATCATTTCAATTTAGATTCTGAAATCATCCACGATTTGAAGGTCGTAACTTTTCAGTGATACTTATTATACTAGGATTTTGAAAGATGTAAAGGTATTGAGTGATTCTTCTCATTTAATTAAGAAATCATCGGATAGCCAAAAAACAGAGCCCTGAACAAAACTGTTTTCTAGTTTTGTCCAAAACTCTGTTTTTTTAACACACGGTGACCAAAAGTCAGATTCTCCAGTAATTTCGCAACCACCAACAGAAGCTAAGCGTTTTTTGACTCATCCTCTGCTATAATCTACGCTTTTTCAAATACTCCACGACTGATCATACCATCCATCAAGAAATAGAATTTCTCCTGACTCATCGCATGAGCATCACCTTTGAAAATGTTCATTGATTTTAAGCCGTTAGCTGTTGTAACAGACATTTTCAATGTTTTTAAGTCGCTAGCGATCGTAATTTTTAATTTGAAACCTTCTTTACTTTGGGGTGTTGCATCCAATGGACGAACCAATTGAAAATTACCAGAATTTGTTTCAACAAATCCATTATCTTTTAATGTATATTTTTTTGCTTGTTCATTAACTTTGTAATAGACTTCACAGCCTTCTACTGTTGCTTTATCAGCAAATGCCATTTTTCCACCTCATTTATTCATTGTTTCTTCTATTATAATTGTTATAGTCATTTTTTTCTACCACTAATCAGCTTTTCTTTCAGCTCGCTTTAAGTCTTTGGATCGTTTGAATCAAAATATCTGTAAATTCTTCGATTTGTTCTATATTCGTACCTAAACCAAAACTGATCCTTACTGATTCTTTGATAGCCGGATGGCCCTTCCCATACATTGCTTCCAATACATGAGAAGGTTCGACCGTCCCTGCAGTACAAGCCGATCCAGTAGAAATCGCTACTCCTTGAAGGTCTAAATGCATCAATAATAAGTCACTTGACACTTCAGGAAAACGTACATTCAAAATGTGCGCTAATTTATTTTCAGGTGCACCATTGATTTGATAAGCTACAGCTGCCTGATCTAGTTTTGTTAAAATCAATTTTTGGTAGTCAACATACGCTTCATGACGCCGTTTTTTCTCGGCATCAGTCAAAAGTTCTACAGCTTTACCCAAACCAACGATTCCCGCAACATTTTCTGTCCCTGCTCTACGTTTTTCTTCTTGTTCTCCACCATGTAAAAAAGAAGGAAGGGAAAGAGCATCATTTTTATACAGAAATCCTACCCCTTTAGGTCCATTGATTTTATGTGCTGAAATACTAAGTAGATCGATCCCAAGCTCATGAGGAGCTATTTGTTCTGACCCATATGCTTGAACCGCATCTGTATGAAAAACAGCTGGATGCTCTTTCAATAGAAGACCTATTTCTTTGATTGGTAAGAGATTACCGATTTCATTGTTGCCGTACATCACAGAAACAAGCGTTGTGTCTTCTCGCAATTCTTGCTTGAGCTTTTCTACAGATAATTGCCCCGTTTCATCGACAGGAAGGTATGTCACTTCAAATCCTAGCGTTTCTAGATATTTCATTGTTTCTAATACCGCTGGATGTTCAATTGCTGTTGTGATCAGATGCATTCCCTGTTCTTTTTTAGATAAAGCTGTTTCAATGATTGCTGTATTATCGCCTTCAGTGCCGCCGCTGTTAAAAATAATTTCATGCGGTTTGACGTGAAGGCTTTCTGCAACCACTTGACGTACATTTTCAATCTTGCGGTGTGCTTGACGGCCGAATGTATGGATACTGGATGGATTGCCGAATGTGTTTGCCATTTCAGCTGCCATTACTTCAATGACACTAGGATGCATCGGAGTTGTTGCCGCATGGTCTAAATAGATCGAAGTCATTGAACTCTTCCTTTCTGAACCACTTTTTATTGGCATTAGTTTAACATAAGTGTTCTCATTCCTCAAAATTTACTGTCATATCGTTTATTTTACAAATCGTTTTTCTTTGCGGTACGTATAAATATTTCCATAAGTGAATACTGCAATGCCCAGCCAAATAAAGCCAAAAGCCATAAATTGCTCTAACGAATACGGCTCGTGGTATATGAACAATGCTGATAAAAGCATCAAGGTCGGTCCTACATATTGGATGAAGCCAAGTATGATATAGGAAATCTTTTTTGCAGCTTCCGCAAAAAGAAGTAGCGGGATCGCTGTGACCACACCTGCACCGACCAATAGCAGATTTGTTGATAGTTCATAATTCATGAAGCCTTGCTTAGAGAAAAAGATCAGATAGATCAACGCAAGCGGCAAAATAACGAAGGTCTCGATCGTCAAGCCTGTATACGAACTAACAGAAACTCCCTTTTTGATCAGCCCATAAAAACTGAATGTTACCGCCATGATCAACGGAGCCAGCGGCAGTTGACCTGTTTGGATCGTTAATAACACAACTCCAGTCAAAGCCAATCCACAAGCGATCAAGCCCGAACGGCTGAGTTTTTCTTTTAAAATCAAGGTTGCCAGCAGCACGTTGACTAAAGGGTTCATATAATACCCCAAGCTAGCCTGTGTAACATGCCCTTGACTCACCGTATAAATAAATGTAAACCAGTTTAATGAAATCAAAATAGCCGCACAAATAATAGCAAATAATTTTTTCTTCTCTTTTAAAACACTTTTGACTTCAGCTAAAAATAGTGTCCATTTTTTTGTCACAAAAATATAGATTAGCATAAATAAAAATGACCAGACAATTCGATAGCATAAGATATCAAGCGGATCGACCATCGGCATCAACTTCCAATAAATCGGAATAACGCCCCAAAATATATAAGCAATAAATCCCAATAAAACACCTTTTCTTTGTTCTTTCAATCAAACAACTCCCTTTCTTATTCAATAAAAAGAAGCTCAGTATAAACACACAGCTGAACTTCTTTCGTAAAAACAGATAATGATTATTTTTCTTCTAAACGAAACAGCGGACTCATCGGTGTATTTTCATGGATACGCTTCACTGCTTCTCCCATCAATTCCGCACAAGATACAATATTTAAACCTTCAGGACGACGATCCTCTGAGATAAAGACAGAATCTGTCACACAGATCTGTTCGATCGGTGAGTTATCTAATGTCTGTTTTGCCCCTTTTGAAAGTAATCCGTGAGAAGCACAGGCATAAATACATTTTGCTCCGTTTTCCTTTAATATCTCAGCTGCCGTTGTCAACGTTTCTCCTGTATTTAAGATATCATCAACGAGAATACAAGTTTTTCCTTTGACTTCACCGATGACATAACCTGAACGCACGCCATCGACTTCATCCTGATCGATGATCGCTAATGTTGCATCAAGATATTCAGATAAGCTTCTTGCTCGCTGAACGCCACTGTTTTTAGGAGAAACTACGACAATATCTTCACCGGTCTTCCCTTGTTTTCGATAGTTATGCGCAAATAACGGCATCGTGAAAAGATTATCTACAGGAATATCAAAGAATCCCTGCACCTGAACTGTATGTAAATCAAGCGTCAGCACTCGTGTTGCTCCTGCTTCTTCTAACAAATTCGCTACTAATTTTGCAGTGATCGGTTCTCTTGGTTTTGCTGTGCGGTCCTGTCTAGCATAGCCATAATAGGGTAAAACAACATTGATTGTTTTCGCACTAGCACGTTTTAATGCATCGATCATGATCAATAACTCCATTAAATGATCGTTTACCGGTAAATTAGTTGATTGAATCAGAAAGACATGATCCCCACGAATACTCTCTTCAATATTGATTTGAATCTCTCCATCACTAAATTGACGAACCGTACTCTTTCCTAATTCAGTCCCGACAACCTCAGCTATTTTCTCAGCTAAAGGACGATTGGCATTCAAACTAAAGATCCGTAATGTTTTATCCTTGTATTTTTGGGTCATGATTTCCTCCGCACTTTCGATATTTTTACTCTGTATTTTTACTCAAAGCTTCATTTTCCATTCTACCATTGATTCGATAAAAAATCATGAATCTTTTTCTTTCTTACTAGAAAATAAGTGTTTTTATATTGTCTCTTTTTTTATTACAGTATACTTACAAAATTGTTCGTTGATTCACACAGAATCAAATTGCGTTTCTTTTCCTCATCAGTAAAATAAGAACTATATTGGAGGTGATTCGCTTATGCGGCATTCAAAACATCACAAAGGATCAAACTCATGGCTGCCTATGCTCGTTATTTTACTACTTTTTGTAGTTGTAGGCTTGGAAATATATTTGCTATTTTTTCAGCATCAATCTCATTCTGTTTCCAAAAGTGCTACAAGCGAAACAACACTTCCGTCTACACGATCCTCTGCTTCTCTAACCACAGATGCAAAAAGAAAAGAAAACTTCGATCAGACGGTCGAACCGACTTCAGAACTTGCTGATCGATTAAATCAACAATTGATCGATAAAAGTTTTGTTGGTACGGCTCTCGTTGTCCATAAGGGTCAGATCATTTTGCAAAAAGGATTTGGTTATGCAAATGTATCTGAAAATACTCCGAATACCTATCAGTCAACCTTTCAAATTGGTTCTATCCAAAAAGCAATGACTTGTGTGTTGATTTTACGGCAAGTCCAATCTGGTCATTTATCCTTAGAGCAAACCTTAGATCAATTTTATCCTACTGTGCCTGGAAGTCATAAAATAACGATTCGACAGCTATTAGCTATGCGTTCTGGTTTGTACCAAAATGAATACCCTACAGAGATGATGTCTGAAGATGACTTTCTCCGTTTTTCGATCAACCATGCACGAATGGGAGATTACGACAAATATAAATATGACGGCGTCAATTATCGAATTTTAGCAGGTGTTTTAGAGCGTGTGACCAATCAAACCTATCGTGAATTGTTTGAGCAAGCCTTCGTTCAAAAAATACAACTGACCCACACTTCTTTTTATGATGATTTCCTAAATTCTTTCAATCGTACTTATGCGTATGAAAAAATCGACGGCAACGATTTGGGAAATGAAATCACGGACAATCAGCTAACCTTTGATCAAGAAGTTGGTACAGGTAATGTAGCAATGACTGTCGGTGATCTTTATCGCTTTTATGCAAACTTATTCGAAGGTCATTTGATCGACCAAACACTCAGCGATAAAGTGTGGACACCCGAAACTGAAACAAAGTATATGGGCGGTCTCTATAATTTTCCTACTTATATCAAAGGACATGGCTCAGAGGCTGGCTTTGAATCTAATGCATTATTTTCTAAAGATCAACAAGATGCGGTGATCCTTCTATCGAATCAGCATCCGAAAGATAAAACAAATTCAGATTTAGCTAATGCGATGTTCAATTTACTTGGCCCTTACAAAGCTTAATTATTTTACTTCCTTTGAGAAACTGTGACACATTTAAAGAGAGGTTGAGACAGAAGTGGCTAATCCCGAGAAATAAGAAAGAATTCACGAAAATTGTTTTCCAAATTTTTGTGAATTCTTTCTTATTTCTGACCTTCAAAGCTTAGGGCTTTAGCCCTTAGCATTTGATGAGATCGGAGTGAAACGTAGTGGGATTGCTTCTGCTCTCACCGTTTATCCAGATTCCAGGTATCTGGGATTTGACTCACAGAGTTTTGTCCCAGACCCTTTCATTCTAAATATATAGCGAGACAAAAGCAGCTCCTTCTATTTCTCAGAGCTAAACGCTTTTGTCTCGTTTTTTTAGGTTCACCTAAAAAAACTTGATTTCATTTTAGCTTTGTCTTATACTAATTTTAAGGCAAACCTAAAAAGGAGTTTTTTTATGTCTATAACTAATAATAATATTACAGTCCAGCATTTGACTGTCAGCTATCAAGGTCAAAAAGCATTACAAGATATTTCATTACAGCTCTCTTCTGGGAGTATTACCGGTATCATTGGGCCAAATGGCGCTGGTAAATCGACTTTTTTGAAAGGATTGCTCGGTCTGATCAAAACGGAGTCCCGAAACGTTTTGATCGGTGACACACCGATCGACACTCAGAAAAAGCGAATCGCTTATGTAGAGCAACGCAGTGCATTAGATTTATCATTCCCGATCAATGTTCTAGAAGTTGTCCTTTTAGGAACCTACCCTAAATTAGGCTTATTCCACCGTCCTGGTAAGCTGGAAAAAGAAAAAGCCTTAGCTGCTTTAAGAACTGTTCAACTGGAAGCTTTTGCCAAACGACAAATCGGCGAGTTGTCCGGTGGTCAGCTGCAACGTGTCTTTATTGCCCGGGTACTGGCTCAAGATGCAGATATCATCGTTTTAGATGAACCTTTCGTCGGGATCGATATGACTAGTGAAAAGGTCATTATGGATATCCTCAAAGCATTGAAAGACGTTGGCAAGACGATCATTATTGTCCATCATGATCTGCATAAAGTTGCTCATTATTTCGATGAAGTGGTCATTTTAAAGAAAGAATTGATTGCTTTCGGACCTGTAGCAACGACTTTTACCAACAGAAATATTCAACTCGCTTATGGCGAATCTATGGGCGATATTATCATCAAAGGAGTGGCTGATGCATGATCACAAATTTTATTGACGGTTTGATCCGTTACCAGTTTTTACAAAACGCACTGATAACCTCGATCATTGTCGGGCTTATCTCAGGAATCATCGGTTCATTTATCGTTTTAAGAGGCATGTCATTGATGGGAGATGCCATTTCTCATGCGGTGTTACCAGGTGTCGCAGCTTCTTATATGTTTGGTGCAAATTATATTTTCGGTGCATCTATCTTTGGTATTTTAGCAGCATTATTGATTGGCTTTATCACACAAAAAAGCCAATTGAAAAATGATACTGCGATCGGTGTAGTCTTCAGCTCCTTTTTCGCACTAGGGATCATCATGATTTCTTTTGCAAAAAGCTCCACTGACCTTTACCATATTCTTTTTGGAAATGTGTTGGCTGTTCGTGATTCAGATATTTTGATCACTGCAGTCGTAGGTATTCTCGTATTGCTATTTGTGGGCGTGTTTTATAAAGAGCTGCAAATTACATCATTTGATCCTACAATGGCGCAAGCATATGGATTGAATGTTCAATTTTTCCACTATGCGCTGATGTTTCTATTAACATTAGTGGCCGTTTCTTCATTACAAACTGTTGGAACGATTTTAGTGATCGCGATGCTGATCACACCCGCAGCTACAGCCTATCTTTTGACGAATCATTTACCGACAATGATCGGGCTTGCTTCTTTGTTCGGCATTTTAAGTTCAATTATCGGCTTGTTCTTTAGTTATTCTTATAACCTAGCATCAGGAGCAACCATCGTTTTAACTGCTGCCGGATTCTTTATTCTAGCTTTTCTATTTTCACCAAAAAAGGGATTATTTTTTGCAAACAAACCGAAGGAGGACCTCTCACTATGAAAAAAATAGTCATAACTATTGCTGCATGTGCAAGTTTATTTTTATTAGCTGCCTGTCAATCGAAATCAGAGACGTCATTAGATGAAAAGAAACTAAATATCGTAGCAACTAACTCGATTCTTGCTGACATGGTAGAAAATGTTGGTGGCGATTTAGTGAATATCCACAGCATTGTCCCCGTTGGAACTGATCCACATGAATACGAACCGCTACCTGAGGACATTGCCAAAGCATCAGAAGCTGATATTCTATTTTTCAATGGATTAAACTTAGAAACTGGCGGAAACGGCTGGTTCAGTAAATTGATGGAAACAGCTCATAAAAAAGAAAATGAAGATTATTTCTCTGTCAGTCAGAATGTCACTCCCATGTATTTAACAAGTGCTGGCCAAGAAAATGAGCAAGATCCTCATGCTTGGTTAGACATCCAAAACGGTATTTCATATGTAGAAACGATTCGAAATACGTTGATCGATAAGGACCCAGAAAATGAAGCAAGTTACAATAAAAAGGCAGACGACTATATCAAAAAGCTTGAGACTTTGGATCAAGAAGCAAAAGAGAAATTCGCTGATATACCAAAAGATCAAAAACTATTGGTAACTAGTGAAGGGGCGTTTAAATATTTTTCTAAAGCCTATGGGTTGACGGCTGCCTATATTTGGGAGATCAACACCGAAAGCCAAGGCACACCTGATCAAATGAAGCAGATCATCGATCAAATCCGACAAACCAAGGTGCCCGTACTTTTCGTCGAAACAAGTGTTGATAAACGTAGTATGGAACGCGTATCAAAAGAGACTAAATTACCAATCTACAGTACCATTTTCACAGATTCTCTTGCCAAAAAGGGAGAAGATGGAGATAGTTACTACACAATGATGAAATGGAATCTGGATAAGATCCATGAAGGCTTGATGCAATAAACGATAGAAAGTAGCCGCACCTTTGATGAACGAAGGTACGGCTATTTTTTATCTGATCATCTCCTCAATATCGATGATTCGATCAGCGATATCAGCATAAAATTCTTCTTCATGTGAAACGATGATGATCGTTCCTTGATAGTCTTGAATTGCTTCACGCAGACTTTCCTTTGCAGCTGCATCGATGTGATTCGTTGGCTCATCTAGAAAAATCAGATTGCTCGTTTCCATCGTCAATTCACATAATTTTACTTTTGTTTGCTCCCCTCCGCTCAATAAGCGCAGCTGTTGATTTACCAATTTATCTGGCAATCCGCATTTAGCTAAAAATGTCCGAATTTCTTTGACCGTCTTTTTAGGAAAACGATCGCTTAAATAAGCTAATGGAGTCAAATAATCATTTTCCCATGTTAAGTCTTGAGAAAAATAGGCTATTTTGGTATTGGCTGGGTATTGAAATTCGCCGCTCAGTGATTTGATTTTTCCTGTCAGTGTCTTGATCAGCGTTGATTTTCCGATTCCATTGAATCCTTTGATCGCAACCTTTTCACCACTATGAACAGATAAATCGATTGGGGCTAGCAATGGCTTTTCATACCCAATCACTAATTGATCTGTGATCAACGCTAAACTGGCAACGATCGACTGATAAGGGAAAACGATATGTGGTGTCATTAGACTTCCAGGTGGTGTCAGTCTTTCTAGACGATCTAATTGCTTTTGGCGGCTTTTTGCCATGGTTGCACGATTTCCTGCTTTGTATTTACGAATATACGCTTCTGCTTTTTCTATTTTTGCCTGCTGGGCGTGATATTGTTTCAAGTAGCTTTCTTTATTCAGCTCTTTTTGGGCAAAGGATTTTTCGACATTTCCGGTATATTTTGTCAGCTTGCCGAATTCAATATCACAAATACAGTTTGTTACAGCATTCAAAAAATGATAATCATGCGACACCAGAATAAACGTACCGTCAAAATTAGTTAAATAGCTGATCAGCCACTGAATATGAGTATCATCCAAATAGTTCGTCGGTTCATCTAAAAGTAGTACATCAGGCTCTTCCAGTAACAGCTTCGCCAAAATCACTTTGGAACGCTGTCCGCCGCTCAGCTCCTTCATCGAACGATCCAACCCGATCGCTTCGATTCCTAATCCGTTCGCCAAATCATTGATGATTGGATCTATTTGATAAAAATCACTTTCATCCAGTTGCGTTTGCAGGCTGCCTGCCCGCTCTAATAATTTATCTTCGCCAGTCTCACCATAGATCGAATACAATTCATTGATTTTAGACTCGATCTCATATAGCGGTTGGTACGCTTGATGTAAAAATTCACTGATCGTACTTTCACCGGTCACCTCCATATACTGATCCAAGTAACCGATTTTGATATTGTTTTGCCAAGTAATTGCTCCCTCGTCTGCAAGTATTTCTCCTGTTAAAATTTTTATCAGCGTTGATTTTCCTACACCATTTTGACCAGTAAGTCCTAGATGGTCTCCTTTATTCACACGTAAAGAGGCATCTTCATAAAGTATTTTTTCCCCGAAACGCTGGGTCAGATGTTCGATCGTTAATAAACTCATGTAGTTCATTCCTTTTCCATTTTATTTTGTAAATCACGTGACACGTCCATTCGTTCAGTTTCTGCTATCGAACACCAATGCTCCGCACGTAATATCTTAGGTAAACAAAAAACAAGCGATCAAAAATAAGTCTCCCTTATCTCATCCCTTGTTTACAATCAACAAAGAGAGTGAGCCAAACGAAACATCCGTTTTGCGCCACTCTCTAAGTCCGAATAAACGGCAAGAAAAAAGCAGCTCTTTCGGAAATAAGCCGAAATTTTCAAAAATTTGAAGAACAATTTTCATAAATTCCTTCTTATTTTCTCGGAGCTTAACGCTTTTGTCTTAGCCTCTCATTCACTTTTATTAAAAGCCATGGTCATCGTTTAAAATACAACACGAAATAAGACTAAGGCTTAGTCTAAATTTGCTAGTATTCTAACGATGAAGATTTCTTCTATTAAGCTCCGCAACAATGCTTCATCACATTCATTTGTTGGGAGCTGCTTCTTTTGACAAATTTATCTGAAAGAACAAACATTCTTGATCACCTTTCTTTACAGAACATATTTTAGCATATTCATTTTAAAAAGCAAAATAATCATTTGTTTATTCTTTTTAGTAAAAAACGAGCTTGACACCTAACCGAATAAACAACTGGAGCAGAAGCAATCCTCGTAGAAATAAATGCTTCTGCCTAGCCGTTTTTCATTTTATTCAGCGGCACCTAAGTATGATAAAGCATAGCTCACATGAAATTCAGTCGCTAAAGCTAAGCCCGCTTCATCGATATCAAATTTTTCATGATGGTGCCCATATTGAGTATCCGTATTTTCTAAATTGCGTGTACCTACACGTCCATAAACACCGGGAGCTTTGAGCAAGAAGTCCGCAAAATCATCTGCACCCAAGCTCTTTGTATGATCTGTCACGACATTTTCGATGCCCACGATTCCAGCAGCTACTTTTTGAGCCAACTCCGTTGCTGTATCATCATTGATCAACGGACCTGCCGCGTCATGAATCTGAAAAGAAGAAATTTTCGTGCGATGTGCTTCTGCGATTTGATTTGCGATTTCTTCCACACGTTTCAAGACAAATGCACGCGTTTCATGACTAAAGGCTCTCACCGTTCCTTCGATCGTTGCGTGATTTGCAACAATGTTATATCTTGTCCCAGCATCCAATACACCAATCCCAATAACGACTGGATCTAAAGGGCTAACTTCTCTAGCTGCGATTTTTTGTAATTCTACGACGATGCTTGCTGCAGATAAAACAGCATCACGACCAACGTTTGGTTGTGCCACATGGCTGCTCAAGCCCTCTACTTCGATTTTAAAAATATCACAAGAAGCATTTGTTGCTCCTTTCGTTGCGACTAATTTACCGACAGGAACACTCGAATCTAAATGGATACCAAAAACCTGATCGACATTCTCAACAAATCCTCCTTCTACAAACTGACAAGCACCTGCTCCGATTTCTTCTGCTGGCTGAAACGCAAGCTTGATCGTTCCGGCAAAGTCTTCTTCACGATTCTTTAAAATTTTTGCGGCGCCTAATAATGCTGCTGCATGGCCGTCGTGACCGCAGGCATGATTTAAGCCAGGATTCTTAGACTGATAAGGTTTTCCAGTGGCGTCTTCCAATTCCAAAGCATCGATATCTGCACGCAGGATAATCGTCTTCCCTTGGCCTTTTTTTCCTTCGATCGTTCCTAATGCGCCTGTTTCACCCACTGCTTCAAAAGGAATTCCTAACTTGGTCAGCTCTTCTTTGATTCGTTTGATCGTTTCATATTCTTTTAAACTTGCTTCAGGATATTGATGGAAATGGCGTCTTAAGGCAATGACTTCCTCTGCATTTTGCTTTATTTCTTCTTGGATCGTTTGTTTTGTTGTGACTGTCATAGTGATTTCCTCCTCTTATTTTCTTCCGAATGTTTCCCAAGCTGGGATACTTGAGCCTTTTGATGTTTCTTCGATCACTTTTTTAGTTTCTTCTTGTTGGTAAGTGTCCACTACTTTATTGTATGTTTCGTTGTCTTCATCTTCCTTACGGGCAACGATGATATTTACATATGGTTTTGATGTTTCATCTACTGGTTCTAGGAAAATTGCATCTTTTGCTGGTACAAAACCAGCATCGACAGCCATTCCACTATTGATGACAGAAGCATCGATGTCTTGAAGTGCTCTAGCCGTCTGAGAGGCATCTAGTTCAGTGATTTTTAAGTTCAATTTGTTTTCAGTGATGTCATTGACCGTAGGTGTTTGTTTTTTCGCCGGATCTACTTTGATCAAGCCAGCGCTTTGTAAAAGTAGTAAGGCACGTCCGCCATTCGTTGCATCATTTGGAATAGCGATTTCTGCCCCATCTTTCAATTCTTTCACGTCTTTGATTTTTGATGAATAGATCCCCAACGGTGCGCTGACCGTATTTCCGATCGACACTAAATTTGTTTTATGTTCTTCGTTATAGTTATCCAGAAAAATTTGGTGTTGGAATGAGTTCAGGTCGATTTCTTTTTCAGCTAAGGCTGCATTAGGTTGTGTATAATCAGAAAACTCGATCAATTGAAGGTCGATCCCATCTTTTTTTAGTCGCTCTTTAACTGATTCTAAGACTTCATTGTTGGCGCCTACCACGCCTAATTTTACGACTTCAGTTTTTTCACTTTTGGCAGTGCCGGAAGAACATCCTGCTAGGACAACCCCAACTGTTAATGCTAAACCAATGATTTTTACAAATTTTTTCATGCTATTTCCTCTTTTCAAGTAGTTTTTTATTTGCGGTTTTATTAAATAAATGATCAATGAGATGTTTTTCGAATCAACGTATTACTGATAAATTGACTGGCAAATACTAAAACCAAAATAATCAATGTTGCTACGATCGTCACATCCGTTTGAAATCGATTATATCCTCTAGTAATGGCTAGATTGCCCAAGCCTCCAGCTCCAATTGCACCTGCCATCGCAGTCAAACCGATCAAATTGATAATCGTTACAGAAGAAACACGAATAATACTTGGCAAGCCTTCAATGAGATATACTCTAAAAATGATCCCTAAAGGACTTGTCCCCATTGATTCAGCCGCTTCGATAACCCCAGGGTCGACCTCAAGCAAAGCATTTTCGATTTGTCTGGCAAAAAATGGAATCACTCCTATCACCAGCGGCACTAAAGCAGCCGTTGTACCAATCGTTGTTCCTGTTAAAAAACGAGTGATCGGCTGGATCAGCGCCAGCATAATGATAAAAGGGATGGATCTACATACATTGATAAATTTTTCTAAAATACTGTAAAGAACTGGTCTTTTTAAAATACCTTTTGGACCAGTTGCTACTAAAATGACCCCAAGTAGAGTCCCTAAAACTCCTGCAATTATTGCCGTCCAAAAAACCATATATAATGTTTCTATTGTACTGCTAATAAATTCTTGCTTTAGTTCGATAACATTTGGAAAATACTGTTGGAAAAAATTCTGCATAACTTCCGCTCCTTCATTATTGCGATACCGCTGGTAATGGTATGACGTTATTTGTTGAACCTGCTTCTTTTAAAATTTTGACTTTTACTTCTTGTTCCTGTAAGAAGTTCAGAGCCTTCTCTCTTTGTGTTTCTTCTCCCGAAAGAATCACGATCAAATTGCCGATCGGAACATTTTGTAAAATCTCGACATTCCCGTAAAGAATATTTGTAACCACATGGTATTGACTGTACAGTTGTGCAATCAACGGCTCACTTGTTTGCTCTCCCACATACGAAAATTCTACCAATACTTCATTTCCACCTAAATTTGTCAAGCTAGGATGCTGAACGATCGTCTCTAATGCTTGATCGATATGAGTTGCTGTTCGAATGAAATCCTTCGTCAAGGCTTCTTTTGGCTGGCTGAATACTGAAACAATGTCGTTTTGTTCAATGACTTGCCCAGCCTCCATCACAGCAACTTTATTACAAATTTCTTTAACAACTTGCATTTCATGTGTGATCAAAACGATCGTCAATCCTAGTTCTTTATTCAATTTTTTTAGTAGATCAAGAATTTGAATCGTCGTCTTAGGATCGAGCGCACTAGTTGCTTCATCACAAAGTAAAATCTCAGGATCATTGGCTAATGCTCTGGCAATCGCTACCCGCTGTTTTTGACCACCAGAGAGTTGACTCGGATAGGCATCTTTCTTGTCTGCCAACCCAACCAGATCCAGTAATTTTTCAATTTTTTCTTTTCGCTGCATTTTATTTAGACCAGAATATTTCAATGAAAAATCAATGTTCCCAAAAATCGTTCGTTCCTTCATTAAGTTAAAATGTTGGAAGATCATCCCAATTTTCTTGCGTTGTGCCCGTAATTCCTTCGGTGAAAAGGAAAGTATATTTTTTTCATTGATGATCACTTCCCCAGCCGTTGGCCGCTGCAATAGATTGATTACTCGGACCAATGTACTTTTTCCTGCGCCTGAATAACCTACGATTCCAAAAACATCCTCTTTTTCAATAGTTAATGTGACATCTTTTACTGCCTCTATCGCTTTTTTCTTTTGATAAAACGTTACGTCAATATGTTTTAATTCGATCATCTTTAATCCTCCTGCAATTCTTTTGGAACAAACCAATAATTTTCTTGGTTATGTTCATTTAAATAGGTTTTAAATTCTTTGGAGTGATAGGCATCAACAACTGCTTTTGCCCAATCACTCTCTTTATTTTTTTCATCGATCGTCGCGACTAGTTCATATTCTTTTAACACATCTTCTGAAAGCAGGCTTTCTTTTGGATCAAGTTTTGCACTGTAGACGATACTTCCTGGAATAACCGCAAAATCTAGATCTTCTAAACTTCTCGGAATTTGTGCAGAAGTCATTTCTACAAATTCCAGTTCTTTCGGATTGCTTACAATGTCATTTTTTGTTGCTTTGACGGGATCTATACCTTCTTTCAATTCGATCCAACCTGCCTTTTGCAGCAGATTGAACGCTCGAGCTGTGTTAGATGGATCATCTGGGATTCCAACCTTATCTTTCTTCTGAACATCCTCTAACTGACTTTTTCGACCTGGAAATAGACCTGCTGCTACTGTTGGAATCGGTGTGATGCCGATCAGATGAGCATCCTTGTTTTCATTGAAGTTATTGAGATAAGCGGTATGCTGATCTACATTCAAATCGATTGTTCCTTCCGCCAACGCGATGTCTGCCTGAATCAATTCTGTAAACTCATTTTGCTTTATTTGATAGCCTTGTTTTTCTAATATTGGTTTCACAGCTTCTAAAAATAATTCACTATATGGACCAGGTGAGGTACCCACTCTAATGATTTTATCTTTCGTTTCAGTAGAGCTACGATTGCTACTACAAGCGGAAACAGTGGCTACACCTATTAGAATCAATAGTGTTATCAACATCCTTTTTTTCATTTAACGTTCCTCCTTTTACTTTTTAGCTAAAAATAGAAAAAGCGTCCTCAAATGCATAAAATTATACATTTGAGGACGCTTTTGCGTGTTACCACCTCTATTTAGTATCTATTCACATAGATACCCTCATCAAGTACGTCAAAATTTTTGAGTATACTTTAGCACTATAACGGGTGCTCCCGTCGCTGTCTTATGAACCATTCACTCGAAGCGCTGCTCAATGGCCATTTTCCAGATTTCATTTATCGCTTGTTTTCAGCTACCCAAGCTCTCTGTTAGATAAAATTCCAGCTGTACTTTCCATCTCATTGCGTTATCTATAAAATTGTTTTACTGATTCTGCCTTCTCCGCCAAAGAACAAAAAAAGCCCTTTACCAGCCTGTGCTAGTAAAGGGCGAATAATCGCGGTACCACCTTTGTTTTAAAGTAATCTTCATTACTTTTCTTTAATCAAGTCAATCAACTTGCTGCTAGGATAACGGGTGCTGCCCGAAGCTGCTTACTTATCAACAACTTATCCTCAGAGGCCATCTTCAATCCTTCTGCATCTATCTCTTTTCACCAACCGAGACTCTCTATGAAATGCGCCCAAATTTACTCTTCTCTTCAACGGACTGTCTATTTTCTTTTTGTTACATCGTATTCTACTTGAAAAAATTTGAGCTGTCAAATACTTTTTTTTCTTCATAGTGAAGGCTATTAGAAAATAGAGTAAAAAATAATGAATCACTTTCAAAAATCCCTAGTCATACTATTCTTACTTTGTTATACTTTTCTCAAAGGGAGGCAACAGGTTGAGGTATGATCATTTAACGTGCAGTTATTTTTGATACTCGACCAAATAAAGAAAAAAGCTACAAATATGGAGGTTATTAAATGAATTATTCGTATCAAGCGAACAAAAAATCAGTCCCATTAATTATTTTATTATCTTTTATCACATGTGGCATTTATTCACTATTTTGGATGTATGATGTAACGCGTCAGCTTTGTGAAGTCAATGAAGATCAAACAACAAATCCAGGATTAGTTGTATTACTTTCCATCATTACTTGCGGTATTTACACTCTTTACTGGTGGTATAAGATCGGTAGTATGTTTGTAGAAAGTCAAGCTAGAGAAAATGTTCGACCAATTGTTGATAACAAAATCGTCTTACTTGTACTTTCAATCTTTGGCTTTTCAATTATTTCTATGGGCATTTTGCAAGCTGACCTAAACCGTTTCTGGGAAAAACTTGAAACAGGTGATCGTGATGGCTACAGTACTGGAATGGACGAATAATATAGAACTGTGTATTTTCAAACATTTGTTTGGTGTTCCTTGTCCTGGTTGTGGTATGACAAGAGCATTCATTCATTTTTTTCAGCTAGATTTAAAAGGGGCTTTTTACTATCATCCATTGTTTTGGCTAGTACCAATAATTTTTGTGATCATTGTTTTTAGAAAAAAAGTTCCCTTATTTAATCGAATTTGTCTTAATCATAACGTTATTTTTAGTGTTATAGGATTGTTTTTTCTTGTGTATATTATCCGGCTGACCTTATTTTTTCCAACTACAGCACCAATGGATTTCAATGCGCAGTCGTTAAGTGCCACAGTGCTTCGCTGGATAACAACCTATATACACTAATTAGATGTTACAACCCGTAAAATTTTGAGGTACGATATAAAAAAGTAAAAATATCTAAACATCTTTTGTATCGTACTTCTTTCTGATCTTTTTGCTCTTTCCCTAAATAACTTATCTGCGACTAAATTTTACTCTATTGAAAAACCGTTGACAAACATTCTAATCTACGGTAATCTGTTATCTGTATTCCAGTAATATTGCCGCCTTAGCTCAGCTGGTAGAGCACCACCATGGTAAGGTGGGGGTCGCCGGTTCAAGCCCGGCAGGTGGCTTTTTTAATAAGTAGTACTCTTTTTTAGAGTGACTACTTTTTTTATTTATTTCTATATTATGGGAGGCTGTAATCTATGGAAAAGGATCTCACGCTCAGTTTTTACGAAACGAGTGATCTACAATTATATAAACAGCTTTGTCAAGATATTCGTGTGATGCGTTATATCACAGAAAAAGCCGAGACAGATAATGAAGCCGCAGAAAATTTTCAAAAAATCCTTGCTTACAACGCTTTGCACAGTGATCACACTGGCTATTATAAAGTCTATGATCGATCCACTTATATCGGTTTTGCTAAATTATCTTGGGATAAAGAAAAGAAAATCGAAATCGGCTATATGCTTCTGCCTGAGTATTGGGGAATGGGTTATGCGCATCAGATCATTACCGATTTGCTTACCAAAATCACGCATTCAGACAGACTTTCTAAAGCTACGGTTTATGCTATTATCGATCCAAATAATGGTGCATCAAAACACCTGCTCCAAAAACATCATTTTGACTCTGTTTGGCTGGGAATTGAAGAAGGTCTCCCTTCAGAACATTTGATTTGGAAACCATGATTCCTAATAAAAAAGAGGATGGAATGTAAGGGTTCACCTCCAAGAAATAAGAGGGCGTTACCTCTACTTTCACCGTTTATTCGTTTTAAAAAGGGACTGGAACGTAACTCGCAGAGTTATGTTCCAGTCCCTTTAATTTCGAATTAATGGCGATACAAAAGCAGCTCCTTCTTATTGCAGTAAAACGAATGTGCTGATGCTTTCTCGTCAAAAACACGTCGCAGATAAACAGTGTTGCACAGTACCTGCTTCACTTTATTCCGATCTAATCAGCTAACGCATACAGTTTCACTATTGTTCAAAGAACAAAGTGAAGCTAGCAAATCTCTCAGTAGCAAAAATACTAAGGATTGAAGGACTTGTTTTTCTCATTTAAATGCTTTTGTCTAAGCCTCTTCTATTTATCATACCTTTTTCTCTTAGAGGAGGCAGGAATACCCAGTGCTTCGCGGTATTTAGTCACTGTTCTTCGCGATATGTCAATGTCCTGCTCTTTTAACAAGTCGACGATCTTTTGATCTGACAGCGGTTTTGCTTTATTTTCATTATCTACAAGACGCTGTAATTGCCTTTTTACACTGCTCGTTGACGTCTCTTCTCCAGTGCTTTCATTGGCCAGACCATGAGAAAAAAAGGAACGTAATTCAAAAACACCAAAAGATGTTTCCAGATATTTTCCATTTACTGCACGGCTGACCGTTGATTCATGAATATCAAGAGTTTCTGCGATTTCTCTGAGCGTCATTGGCACCAACGGGCGATCTTCATTGAAAAAGAAAGCCTGCTGACGTTCGACAATTTCTTTTCCTACTCTTAAAATCGTATCTCCCCGTTGAATAATTGTTTTTTCAAGCCATTCAAATTCATTTTTCTTTTCTTGAATGTATGCCTGGACTTCTTTATCTTCAACTGCCTGCATGCGTTCAAAATATGCCTGTTGAAACTGCAGTTTAGGTGCTCCCTTTTTATTAGAAAGTACCGTTATCTGTCTGTCCTTGGTTCTAATCGTCAAGTCAGGTCGAATATAAATTCCGGAGGTTGATTCAAAAATACTACCGGGTGACGGTGTCAAGGTTTGGATATAATCGAAAATTTTCTGAATATCAGACAAATCGACCTTAAATTTTTTAGCGATCGACGGCCATTTACGATTGGCTAGTTGATCGAACTCCTCTTCGATCACAATGTATGCTAAAGATGGCGCTGCATCATCCCGTTCAATTTGCAGCATCAAACATTCTTGCAAATTTCGTGCACCAACGCCTGCTGGGTCTAATTGCTGGATCAAGGTCAAGGCATCCAACATCTCAATAGCAGTAGCTCCCGTTTGTCGTGCTGCTTCCTCTAAATCAATGGTCAAATAACCATTTAAGTCAATAAATTCCACTAAAAACAATACTAACGTTCTCAAATAAGTATCTCGATAATTCAAATGAATCTGATCGATCAGGAATTCAAAAAGAGAGGTTTGATCGTCAGGAATTTGATTTAAGTAATTATGCTCTTCATTTGTATAAGTTCGACTGCCAGAGTTCGTAAAATCACTATGGCTAGTATTCGCTTGTAAATCGATCAATGGATTTTCCAGAGACTTGGTTTCTATATAAGCGTTGAGTTCTTCTGAGTTATACTGTAGGATTTGGATCGACTGCTGCAATTGTTGGGTCATAGCAAGTTTTTGGACTTGCTTTTGCTGTTGGGACAAATGCTGTTCAAATTTCATTAATTTCGTCATCCCCCTTGTAATTTATTAAAATATCAGCTAAACTAATACTCGTGCTTGCGCCCTTAGTGTAGTGGATATCACGTAAGATTCCGGTTCTTGAGACGGGGGTTCGATTCCCTCAGGGCGCGTCTGCTCAACCAAGACTTTCTGCTACAAATAGCATTATAGCACAGTTTATTCTTAGATGGCGTCTCTTCTTTTCATCTTTTAGAATATGACTGTACCTAAGCATCATCATGAAGATGATGCTTTTTTTATTCCCTACAAATAATTCTACACTATTTTTCCCATTTTTTTCTCATATTTCTGATGAATATAGCCAAAATTTGATAAAACGTCCGTTTATTTTTATGTTATGATAAATCTTCAAAATATATTTGTTAGGGTAGGGGTTATATTGGGGAGGCTTCACACACGGTTATTCGTTCTTTCTCTTTTTTTAGTGTTCACAGAATTTATTATTCAGCGTTATTTTACTCAAAGCACCATTTTTGATACAGAATCAGTGTATTTAGTGATTACCTTTATTCAAGGAGGAATTTTTTTCCACTTTCTTCTTTCATTTTTATTACTGATCTACTTAAAATTAACTTCAAAAAAATAAGTGCTTTTTACCAAAAAAGGGCTGGGACATAACTCTACGAGTTACGACCCAGTCCTTTAAAAAATGAATAAAAGGTGGAAGCAGAAGTGTCCGACGTCGATATTTTATCACTGAACCATCGTTTCTAGATCTAAACGAATTTCATGTTGTATTTTTTGAATCTTTTTGATTTCTTCTTTTTCTTCTATGTGATATTTTTGACCGATCGATTGATTGTAAGAGATGATATAGCTTATCGCCCACAATCTGGGATTTTTGATGATTTGATCTGCCAGCGGGTATAATAATGTAAAATGCAAACGAATTTCTTCAGTGATATCTACTAGTAAAATTGGAGCAACATTGATCAATTCTTTTTCTAAAAAGAGCAAGATTCTCTGATATGCTGCACAATCCAGTGGCGTTCCTACCGTTGCAGGAATAACTGTATAAGTTTGATCATCTCTCCACAAAAATTTTACTTCTTCTTTGACATGCAGTTTGACAAGTTCCTCTAAAATCCATGACCGAACTAAAATATGTACCCGTCCATCAAGTAATAAGTTTTTCCCAAGCCTAATAAAATCATCCTGAGGTAAATTCAGTGATTTTTTGATTACAGACAACTGCTCATAATAATCATATAAATTCAGCTGATTTAGTTCTTTTTTTACTTCCGAGATCTTTACGGATTCAAATTGCTGATACTTCAACTCAACATGCTTGACCTTCTTTTTCAGAGAAATAAGTTTTCTCATCTCACCGCTTTGTTCCATCAAAATCCGCTCGTTGATGATACTATGCGCTTGAAGGAATAGCTGATTCTTCGTCAGCACATGAATATAGATCTCTAGATAGTCCAGATATTCAAAATAGGACTCACGCATTTCCGAAACCACATACAAGGCTTTCTCATAGTTCTCTGTGTCCAAATACGTATTTACCAAAACCAGATTCAAAGGGAAATCCTGTTTAATTGCATATGCTTTTTCAAAATAAGAGAGTGCAGCCTCTTTATTTCCGAGTTGGAGTGCTTCTTGCCCCATCTCAATATATCGTTCATAATTTTTTGGAAATGGAATTTTATTCGACAAAAATAACACCACCTTCCTAGTGCTCATTCTTCATGTAGCTATTTCTTTATGCCTAAATAATATCAAAAAATAAATACCATGTACATTTAAAACCAAATATCGTACTCTAAGACATTTATACATGAAAAAAACGGTGATTTTAATATAGATTTCGGATGATGATCGCTGTTTCTGCCGTTCCTTCAGCATTCATTCGTTCAGCTTTTTCAAGCAAAGAATAGCCTACATAAAATTCCTTTGTCAATTCATCCTGAACTTTGAATTCTACGACCTCTTCCACATGAAGCGCATTCGGCTCAACCTCTTGTACACTATCCCAGCCCGTATCGATAAATACCTTCGTATCATCAGTGACCGTTTTATTTGATTCTAGCTCTTCCACCAGTTTTTTCAACTGTGAAAATGTCATTACTTCAACTCTATTATCCATTATTTTACCTCGCTTTCAACTTTCGATTGACTATTTTTCCAAACAACTCCTGTTTTACTTCTCTCCCCCATCATAACCTAAAAACAAGTTTTATTATACTTAAAATTAAAAAGAAGGAAAATAAACATTTCGTTTACTTCCTTCTTTTAAACAATCCTTATTCTTTTGTCAGTTCACCATCTTCAATTCGGTAAACATTGTCGCTCCATTCGATCATCCTTGGATCATGAGTCACCATGATCGTGGCTTTCTTTTTCTCATGTGCTTCTTTCGCTAGAAGTTTAACAACTTCATATGCATGTTCTGTATCCAAACTTGCAGTTGGTTCATCAGCTAAAATCAAACTAGGCTCATTGAACAGTGCTCTGGCGATCGCAACACGTTGCCGTTCCCCGCCGGATAAATCTCTAGGAAATTTTTTCATCAGATCTGCAATGTCCAGTGAGGCCAATAACTCTTCGACACGAGCTTTTTCAGGCTTTTTCTTTTCAATTTTATCTACCAGCGTAAATTGCTTTTCCACAGTCAAAAATGGAATCAAATTGGATGCTTGTAAAATAAAACCGATCTCTTCAAAGCGTAATCTAGAACGTTTCTTTTCATTTAAATGGGTAAAATCTTTGCCATTGATTTGAATGGTTCCGGCACTTGGTGTTTGCAAGCCGCCCGCAATCGTTAAAAAGGTACTTTTACCAGAACCTGAAGGTCCAATAATGCTAACAAATTCCCCTGCCTCAACATTCAGATTGACTCCTTTTAATGCTTCTACTGCAGCATGACCTTTTCCAAAGGTTTTTCTAATATCATTCATCACTAAAATATCAGCCATTTTTTTATCCTCCTATCGCCTTCATCGGATCAACTTTCGTAACGGTTCGAATCGAAAAGACGCCGCCAAACACAGCAACAATTACTAATACTACACTGTATATGAGCAAGTTCATCGTATCTAATTCAAATGGCATTGCTGCAGGTAATATCAAATTGGTCAATAGCGTCAAGATCACCCCAATTGCTACGCCGATCACACCCAAAATAAACGTTTGAGCAATGATCGATTGAATAATATAACCATTAGAGATCCCTTGTGCTTTCATCACACCAAACAAACTCGTTTTTTGAAGAGTCATCACATAAATAAAAATACCAATAATGGCTGCAGTAATGACAAACAGAAAATAGATCATTGCGTTCAAAGTCAAATTCTGTTCACTATAACCAGGTAATTTTTCAATAAAATCTTCCATTTTATATTTTACCAAATGATCATCACTTGCGTGTAACTCGATTTTACTCGTAGGCGTTGATTTTACGACAATACCATTGATCGGTGTCTGATCTCCCTCGATGATTCTGCCAAATTTGATTTCTTGCCATTGATCGATCGATGTATAGATCAATGGAACAATACTAAAGGTATTTTGTTTTGTTATTCCTACAACTTTTAATGGTTTGTCCAGTTTTCCTATTTTTACGGTATCGCCTAAGTGGATACCTTTATCTACTAAATTTTGTGGAACAATGATTTCCCCAGCCTTATCAAAATAGCGGCCTTCAGTCAATTCTGGCTTGATCGCACTTTTCTCAGTCACGCCAAAAAGAGAAATATTGATTTTGTCTGCTTCTTTATTTTGCCCTGTCTTATTCAACGCTCCAGCATATTGCCCTAAAGGCTCTTTGATTTTTGCATCTACCTGGTCAAGATCAGCGATTACTAAACTGGATGCATTTAAACTTTTATTTGCATCGTCCGATAAAATGATACTTGTAGCTCCCCAATTATCTACACCTTTTCTAACGCCTTGAGCCAATCCATTCGCTAATCCGGATAGCATAAAAGCGACATAAGCTACCAGCACAATGACTCCGACAACCAATGTGTAACGTAATTTGAAATACTTCATTTCTTCTAATCCTAAAAACATCCGATCCACCTCTTTTTTATCACTTGATAAAAAATCAATTAAAAAAACAAACCAATTTTTTATCGGTTGATAAAAATATTATCATAAAAAAAAGAATAGCACAACTTTTTTATCACATGATAAAAAAATACTATTCCTTACGCAACAACTCCATGCAAGACCATCTGCATCAATTCAGCGATTTGCTCTGAGCGTTCATTCTCTGTTCTCAGTTGATGGACTGTTGAAAATAATAACGATAAGCTCATCAGATAAAATTGGGCTGCCTTTTGAGCAGAAACATGACTATTCAACGTTTCTTTACTCGTTTCAAAAACTTTTTGAAGTGGTTCTAAGTAATACTCATTCAAAATATGAAACAATTGCTGTTTGTTCTCCGGCTCCATCTCTGCAGCGCTTTGATGGATAAAAGAAAAAATATCTCGATGGTATACATTCAATAATGCGTTAGTGCAATCGATCAATTGATTTTCAAGTGAATCATTCTTTTGAATGATTTGTTCGATCGCTGTTTTTAGCTGGCTGCCGATCTGCTTGTTGATCTCAACAAACAAAAGCTCCTTCGTTGAGAAATGGTAGTAAAGAGCAGGTTGTGTGATATTCGCAGCTTTAGCAATATCACGAGTGGATGTATTTTTGTATCCGTTCGTTAAAAAAAGCTCTTTTGCCGTTTCTAGGATCGACTGATGTGTAACATCAAATACTGTTTCTTTTTTCATCCTCATCCCTCCATTTCATCCTGCTTTGATCCTTTTTTCTTTCTAAACTATTTTAAATCAATTTAAAGAAAAAAGATAGTAAGGAAAAATGAACCACTAAAACGGACTACCAAGCAGCTATCTTTGTTTTTTTGTGACAGTCTACCATCAAATGATTTAAGTAGATTTGTTTTTGACATCTTAGAGCGGTTACATTACATAAAAGAAAAAAAGTGCAATAAAAGTGCATTTTTTGTAAAAAAAGCAACAAACATTTAACCTCCCTTTTACAGACTATTTTTCTAGAGTGTGTTTAAATACTAGTGGCCTTTGATTAGGTGAGCCATCAACTACATACGAAAACATCAAGCTAAAGGAGAATTTTTTTGAAAAAAAACACTACCTTGACCAAATTATTGATTGCAGGCATAGCACTATCTACTAGCTTATTTCTTAGTGATCAAGCACAGGCAGAAACCCCTGACCAAAATAAAGCTGCCACTGAAAAGCTTATTAGTGAATCCTCACAAAAATTGACACAATTAAAAGCAGTAAAGCTAAAATCTGTAGAACAAAAAACTGAAGCGGCGGATCAATTATCGTACATAGGAATGAAAATCCAAAAAACACAAACAGCTATTAAACAATTGCAAGATATCCAAACAATTGGATCAGTTACTGAATCTGCAAAAGCAAAAACTACTGATGCTTTGACATTGGATTTTGCTTCTTTGACAGCTCCAAAAGAAGAGACTAATGATCCTTTAGATGAAAAAAAAGAACGTCTAGCTGAATTAAACCAGCAACAAAAAGAATTGCAAACAGAGATCAGAGAGCTTACTGAAGAACAATCAGATCTAGCTGATCAGGAAAAACAGCTCTCTAAAAAAATCGAGCAGGCAAAAAATCAACAAGCCGAACAAAGTAAGCAAACCGATACACGATCAGCAGTCATAGCAGCAGCTAAAACACATTTAGGTAAACCATATGTTTATGGTGCTGCTGGCCCTGATGCATTTGATTGCTCTGGTCTAGTCCAAGTTGCCTTTGCTTCAATCGGTCACACTTTAGGCCGAACAACTGTTGACCAAGAAACAGCAGGTACTACGATCGCTGTTTCTGAAGCCCAAGCAGGGGACTTAGTTTTTTGGGGCAGTCATGGCGGAACTTATCATGTTGGTATTTCAACAGGAGACGGTTCTTATATTCATGCACCGGTTCCCGGTGATGTGGTTCAGATCGCGACCGTTGCTTCTTATTCACCAGATTTTGCTGTTCGAGTATTATAATTAGCTGCTCGATCATTGAAGTGAACCCCCAAAATTAGATCTGAGAAATCTAATTTTGAGGGTTCAAATTCATACTAAGCACTTTTTACATGTTTTTCCAAAAAATTCTAATTTAAATAATAAAAGACACAATCGTCTAGCGTTTCCTCTCATTTTTTTATACGAAATGCTAAATTCTTGAGAATTATGAGAAAGTATGCTATTTTATGGTTGTGTGTAATTTGATTTGTGTTCCCTCCATCGATCTCGGTGGGGGAATCTTTTTTTTTATTCAGCTGACCAGCAAGGGTGAGTTGAATATCGATGCGCTTTTTGCCTCATTTGATTTCTTCGCTCACTCCTTCCACTATAGGATTTTTCAGTATTTCGCTGCTTTCCTTGCTCTTTATTTTCTTGATTCCACATTTGTCTTTCTCTCATCTCATTTGAATACATAGCGTCCTCATCAAAACGCTCAATCGCTTCAACTGTCGTTGCAAAACTAAACGTCCCCAAAATCACCATACCCAATAATAATAGACTGCTTTTTTTCATTGTTTGATCCCTCCTATTTTTATTCAGTCTAACTAGTAATTGTGTCGAATATGTGTCGAAAAAAATTCCCCCAATTCCTTGATTATTGACTATAATAGAAAGAAGAAGCAGGAGGAAACATTATGAAAAAAATTTTGATCGTAGATGATCATCAGCAAATCACTGAAGTGTTAAAAGCATATGTTTTAAAAGAGGGGTTCACGCCAGTGGTAGTTTCTAATGGACAAGAAGCACTAAATGCCTTTTATGAACATACGATCGAGTTGATTTTACTGGACGTGATGCTTCCAGTTCTCGATGGATTTGAGGTCTGTAAAAAAATCCGTGAAACGTCTAATGTCCCGATTATCATGATCACTGCCAAAGGAGAGGACTATCACCGTATCATGGGGTTGGATATCGGTGCGGATGATTACATCGTCAAACCATTTTCTCCAAGTGAAGTCATGGCTAGGATACGAGCAATTTTACGTCGTATCGAACGAACAGAAGAAAACCAACAATCGATGGCCTATTTGACCTATGATAACCTCGCTCTTTATCTAGATGAAAAGAAAGTCACCATTGACCAAAAGGAAATTCTGTTGACCAAAAGAGAATTAGAACTGCTCTGGCTGCTTTTATCTCATCGGGAAAAAGTTTTCTCACGGGATAATTTGTTGGATAGCCTTTGGGGCATCGATTATTATGGTGACGCTAGAACGGTCGATACACATATCAAACGTTTGAGAGCAAAACTGGATGAAGTGCCCCATCCACAGTGGGAAATTGCAACAGTTTGGGGCCAAGGCTATAAATTCGAGGGAAAAAATGAAAAATAAACTAACAAACAAGCTTGTTCTATATTTCTCGTTGACACTACTACTGTTTTCTCTTGTGATCGGTTTTGCCTTTCGTTTCTTGTTCTCAAAGCAGACCATTACGATCCATACAGAAGAAATGACTCGCCGTGCTGCGGTGATCGCAGACAATTTAAATGACTATTTTTCTGAGCAAGTCTCTGTAGAGAATGACAATAATTCATCTATGCACGGGATGATGGGATCTGGTTCTTCCATGAAAATGGATATGCATTACGCTTCTTTTATCAAATTCATGGATCAATTGGCCATGGATGATCTTTGGATCGTAGATGAACATGCCCAAACGATCACAGTGGGACATGGGATGCATCAAAAAGAATACAGTGCGCTGCCTGAAGACGCACAAAAAGTCATTCAGCAGGTCTATGCAGGAAAAACGGCAACTAGTAATGCTTTTAGTAATTTTATTGGAGAACCAACTGTAACAGTGGGCGAACCAATCAAAGATACAAACGGTAATGTGCTGGCCGTCGTCCTACTCCATTCTGCTGTATCAAGCGTGCATAAAGAAGAAAGAAAAGGCTATATGCTGCTTTTAGCCAGTATCTTGATCGCATGGATCATCGGTCTCTCGCTTTCTGTCATCCTTTCAAAAAAATTCATCGCACCGATCAACAAGATGAGTGCTTTTACAGATGAGTTAGTGATCGAAACATATCAAAAGCCATTGATAATCTCAGAAAAAGATGAAATCGGTCAGCTTGGAGAAAAATTGAACATCTTACGAGAACGCCTCTTAACTGCTAAAAATCAGCGGGAAAACAGGGAGCAGGCTCAAAAAGATTTTTTATCTACTGTTTCACATGAATTACGCACACCTGTAACCGTTATTCGCGGCTCACTTGAATCATTAGCCGATGGTCTTGTCACACAGCCAGAAAAAGTAAACGAGTATCATCAGCAATTATTGAACGAAGCCATTGTCTTAGAGCGATTGATCAACGATCTACTCGAGTTGTCCCGTTTAGAAAATCCTGAATTCTCGATCACGATGGAAGCTGTACCGATCAATGATGTATTATCAGACAGCTTACGCAGCCTACGAATGAAAGCAGCTGAGAAAGATCAAACCTTGACACTTAAAACAATCTTAGATCGACCCGTGATCATTCAAGGAGACTATGGTCGTATTCGCCAGCTCTTGATCATTTTAATAGAAAACGCTCTTAAGTTTGCACCTGCTCAAACAACAATCACCGTCGACACCGAACGCAAAAAAGATTCATTGATGCTTAGTATCCATAATTTTGGCCCAGTGATTTCTCAAAAAGAACAGGAACAGATTTTCACCCGTTTTCATCGTTCGCAATCGAAACAGCAGTTTGATGGAACTGGGTTAGGTTTAGCTATCGCCAAAGAAATCGCGGACCGTCACCAATTTAAACTTAGTGTTCACAGCACAACAGAAGCAGGAACAACATTTTATTTAAAGATTCCATTAAAATAAAGTGTCTGGGGTAAAACTCTGCGAGTCAAATCCCGGACACCTGTAATCCGGATAAACGTTGAGAACAGAAGCAATCCCACTACGTTGCACTCCGATCTCATCAAATGCTAAGGGCTGAAGCCCTAAGCTTTGAAGGTCGGAAATAAGAAAGAATTCACAAAAATTTGGACAACAATTTCGTGAATTCTTTCTTATTTTTCGGGATTAAACACTTCTGTCTCAACCTCTACTTCTTAATAAGCGATGGTCAAAAGTTGGTTTCTTCTTATTTTTCAGAGCTAAACGTTTTTGTCTCAAACCACTTATTCCACAGTTACGCTCTTTGCTAAATTACGCGGTTTATCAACATCATATCCTCTTTGTAACGTAGCAAAATAGGCAATCAATTGCGTCGGAACAATGCTGACTAAAGAAGTCAGTAATGGATGGACATCCGGTAAAATCACTTGATCTGTCTCCTTAGCTAACGAAGCTAAAGAGATCACAAAATTGTGTGCTCCGCGGCTTTCGACTTCTTTCAAATTCCCTCTCGTATGAGCAGCTGTTTTCTCGTCTGTAATCACACCAAAAACAGGCGTTCCTTCTTCGATCAATGCGATCGTCCCATGCTTTAATTCACCCGCAGCAAAGCCTTCTGCCTGAATATAAGAAATTTCTTTTAATTTTAGTGCCGCTTCCATTGAAACATAATAGTCCGTACCGCGACCAATATAAAAAGCATTTCTTGTAACAGCTAAATAGTCTTCTACTAACTGGCTGATCGTAATTTTATCATCGATGATCGTTTCCATCACCGACGCAATCACACTTAGCTCATGCGCAACATCAAAAGCTTTTGAAACGGGACTTGCTTTCTTATCGCCGATCGCTTTAGCTAGTACCGCTAAAACTGCGATTTGAGCTGTATAAGCTTTAGTAGATGCAACAGCGATCTCAGGACCTGCGTGTAGCAATAAGGTATACATAGCCTCTCTAGACAGCGTAGACCCTGGAACATTTGTGAGTGTTAAGGATGGAAAACCTAAATCATTGATTTGAACCAATACTTGCCGACTATCAGCTGTTTCCCCACTTTGACTTAAAAAGATAAAGAACGGCTTATCTGAAAGCAATGGCATATTATAACTAAATTCGCTCGACAAATGAACTTCTACTGGGATGCCCGCAACCTTTTCAATGATCGTTTTCCCGATCCAACCAGCATGATAACTAGTCCCGCAAGCAACGATATAGACACGGTCGCTTTCCGTGATTTTTTCAATGATCGTTTGATCGATCGTTGTTCTGCCGACTTGATCAGTATACTCCAGAATGATCCTGCGCATAACAGCCGGTTGATCATCGATTTCTTTTAGCATGTAATAAGGATAGGTTCCTTTTTCAATATCACTTAAATCCAGTTGAGCTTCATAAGAATCACGATAAACGATCATTCCTGTTTCATCTTCGATCTCGATTTTATCTGCTTTGACCGTGACTAACTCGCCATCAGCGATTTCTACAAAGCGATTGGTTTGGCTAAGCATCGCCATAGCATCACTGCAGATTACGTTGAAGTCTTCTCCTAAACCGATCAATAGCGGGCTTTTATTCTTTGCGACATAAATCGTCTCTGGGTCATTTTTGTTGATCAACGCAAAAGCATAAGAGCCTTTAATAACAGCCAATGCCTTTTTAAACGCTTCTTTTGTATTTGGTGCTTCTTTCGAAAAATGGGCAATCAAATGGACAACGATTTCGGTGTCTGTTTCACCAGCTAGTTGTTCTCCTTGAAGAAATTCCTGTTTGATTTCTTCAAAATTTTCGATCACACCATTATGCACCAAAATAAATTGATGATCCCCAGCTGTATGAGGATGAGCATTCCGCTCACTCGGCTTACCATGAGTCGCCCAACGCGTATGACCGATTCCAACAGTGCCTTGAACTTCCTGACCGATTTGAGCACGAAGATCAGCGATTCGACCAAGTGATTTCACTAGGTGATCCTGCTCATTTACTCCTGTGACAAAAATCCCAGCTGAATCATATCCTCTATATTCTAACTTCTCTAGTCCTTGAACTAAAATATCCGTTGCATTTTCTTTTCCGACAATTCCTACAATTCCACACATAATGTCTATTTCCTACTTTCTCATTTGTCTTAGGTCATGATCAAAAAACAGTCGATAGGACATCAATGAGTTCCTGTTTGTCTCATTTTCTGTGATGATTAGACTATTTTTGATCGATCATTATATGTTTCTATTCTGCTTAGCTGAATCTTTGTTATAATTTTGCAATTATTTTTTATTTCCAGCTTGTAGAGTGCAGCCCCTAGAGCTATCCGCCGAATATTTCGATAAGCTCTCTCCTCGTCACCTGAAACAACAGGCCTGGCGCTATTCCTATATTGGTCTAACTATCCTCCTTAAATATATTCCAATAGAAACTGCATTAATAATATATCTAAACTAATGTCCCTGTCAACTTTTAATTATAAAAAGAAAATTGGTATACACAAAAACCTTTACGAAAAAGGAATCTATGTATACCAATCATATACAAAATTATGATTTATTCACTGGTCCCAACGGTCAAAATATCTTGGATCGGTATCGGAACAGATTGTTTTCTTAAATAATAATCATAGGCCTCAGCTGTCGTCATTTCCCGCCAATCCGTTGGCATCTTTTCATAATCTTCTGGTGTCCAGTATTGAACACCTAACACTTGATCCTCAGTGTCATCTCGTGTGTTTCGAATATAGGTACTTTCCGCTGGAAAACCATCACCCATAACTTTTGTGAAGCCGATTCGACGATTAGCTGGGATATTATTAAAATGAATATAAGCATTATCGATGAAAACCAAATCATGCATAAGCGGATCTGCTACATTTTCACTATGATACTCTACACCATATGAGTAATAACCGTCCCATTTTTTCCAGTCAAAAATATTATTTGCTACAAAAATATGAGAAAGCTCAGAGATCTTTCCATCAGAAAGAGTTTCTCCTAACCCATATTCTGCTGTTGCGTAAAAAATCATTCCTGTATTTCTTAAATAATTATTGACGATCGTAATGTTTCGACCAGACTTAAATTTGATTCCTCCAGCGGGACCATTATGCCAGCCTCTCAAATGGTTATTTGCGAAGTAAATATCTTGTGCTCCTCTTAAATAAATGGCGTGGTCTTGTCCTATGACATCTAAGCCATAGTCATCGTGGCACGAGTAAAATAAATTATTCTCGATCGCCGTCTTCTTCAAATTATTAAATGAATTGATTCCGGTAACGATAAAATATTGTTCATTAGCCAAAACAACTTCTTTTTTAAGAATGGCACTTTGTAATCGTTGAATCGTTTGATTCGTTGATTTTGGACTAAATTCTTTTACTGCATCCAGCTCATTCAACTTTACTCCAAATAGATTATTATTGATCTCGACATTTTCCGTCCATTGATAGCGACTAGCTGTCGCGTAACCGCCTATATAGATTGTCCGACCCCAATCTCTTGCGGCTCCAATATGGTTTTGATCTCTCAAAAAAATATTGTTGTTGATTTTAGCACCATTAGTTTTATTGACGCTTACCATAAATTTGCTTGAAGGATGATAAAAAACATTATTTTCGATACGTAGTTGGTCTACTAATTGAGTATAAATAGAAATATCATCTAAAAATAAATTTGTAATAGCTATATTTTGTCGATTTGGGTACTGATTTTTCGGACATTCAAATCCAACTTCTGTATTCGTTTCATTTTTGAGGATTGTTGTACCAGCAGGGTCACCACTGATTCTGACATTGCTGTACAAAGGAATCGTTTTATTGATGATATACTCACCTTCAGGCAAATACAGCCAGCGATTCTTTGCAGTCGCCACTTCTAAACACTTGATCAATTTTTCAGATTGATCTACTGGAGTATCCGCACTCAATGCATCCTCACCAAAAATAGCACTGTCTGTAGCATCTAAACTCTCTTCTTGAACAAATTCTAAACTACTCTCCTGCGCCCACACTGGACGGCTTAAACAAACACTACTAAAAAAAACAAAGCTCCCAACAAAAAAACAAATGAACAACCAATCTTTCATTTTGAACTTATTAGACAAAAAAATACGCCCTTTCTCCCATTAGCAATTTTATTAAAAAGGGTTATAAAATCTTCCCCCATTAACCTTAAATAAAGCAAAACTTAAAGCTGTCAGGATCAGCGCCAACCCGATTACAACAATATCAGCGAAATGAAACGGTTGTTGCGCATACCAAGTTCTTTTTTTCTTTTCACCAAAGCGGCGTAATTCCATCGCTGTACTAATGGTTTCAATTCGATCTAAACTGGATAAGATCAAAGGGAAAACGATTTGTGCTGTCCCTTTCAACCGTTGGCTCAATTTGCCTTTTTTAGACATCTCAAAACCACGCGCCTGCTGCGTTAATGAAATATTGATAAAATCTTCCTGGATATCTGGAATGTAGCGAATCGCTAAGGCAACTGCGTAACTGATTTTATAACTAACTCCGATTCGATTTAAACTAGAGGCAAATTCACTCGGATTTGTCGTCAAAAGAAAAATCAGAACAAGCGGAATCGTACAAAAATATTTTAAGACTAAATTGAACTCATAAAATAATTGCTCCTGCGTGATCGTAAAGCGTCCAAATCCTTGCCAAATCAATGTTTTCGAGCCATAAAGCTCAACACCATATTCTGGAGAAAATAGATACACCGCAATAATATTGAGTAATGAAAAAACGAAAATAAACTTAACGACAAAGGAAATTTGATGCCATTTGATATGCGAAAATTTGAATAAAATAAGTGAAAATACCGTCATCCCAAGTAAAAAACGCGTATCATAGGTTGTCATGCACGCTACAGACAACAAAATCAAGAAAATCAATTTTGCCGTACCGTTTATTTTATGAACCACTGTATCATCAGGAATATACCCTAGCATTTGATGTTCATTCATGTAAAACGGACCTCCTGATCATATGTCATAAAATTTTTAGTAAATAAAAATGGATCAACTAACTTTAGATGCTTAGCAAAGGTAAATAAACTCGTCTCTTTCAACGAAGCCTGCTCTACTAATTGAACATTTGTCAATACGTTGATAGGGGTCGTATCTGCAAGTATCTTTCCATCAGACAACACCAATGTACGTTCGGTATATTCTAACATCAGATGCATATCATGCGTAATCATCGCGATAGTCATGCCCATATGGTTCAGCTTTTTCAAGAAGCTCATCATTTCTGTATAATGCTTAAAATCTTGCCCTGCTGTTGGTTCATCTAAAATGATCATTTCTGGTTCTAAAACTAAAATCGATGCGATCGTCACTCGTTTTTTCTGACCAAAGCTAAGTGCTGATATCGGCCATTTTCGAAATGAATATAGTCCACAGATTTTTAAAACTTTTTCAACCTGCTGATTGATTTCAGCTTCTGGTAGCCCTTTTAATACTAAGCCTAATGCAACTTCTTCAAAAACCATCTTTTTAGAAATCATCTGATTTGGATTTTGCATGACAAAACCAATTTTATCCGCCCGTTCTTTGATCGAAAATTGCGTAAAGTCTTCATTCTGCCAATGCATCTTTCCAGTTTGAGGTGTAATAAAACCGCAAATAGCTTTACTCAATGTGGATTTCCCAGCACCATTTTTCCCAACGATACTAAACATTTCCCCTTTATTGATCGTCACCGAAACATCGTCTAGCACTAAACGGCCATTTTTTTGATATTGATACGTTATATTTTCTAACGTCAACAGCGGTTCCGTTTTCTTTTGTTCAGATTCCTGTGATTGCTCTTTCATCCAATTTTCCATTTGTTCCTTTAACCGTGGGGCTTGAACCTTCTCGTTATCTGATAAATGTTCGACAGTGGTCAGATCTACACCAGCATATTTCATTGCTGTTACATACAGCGGCTCACGAATTCCTTTTTCTATAAGGATATTCGTTTTCAGGAGGTCATCTGCCGGCAAATCAGCGACGATCCGTCCATCATCAAAAACGATCACACGATCTACTGAACGATATAAGACATCTTCTAATCGATGCTCAATGATAACGACCGTGGTCTTGACTTTTTTATGAAGATCATCGATCAATGCAATCGTCTCTTTTCCAGCTTTAGGATCAAGATTTGCCAAAGGCTCATCAAATAATAAGATCGGCGCTTCATTGATCAAAACCCCTGCCATCGATACCCGCTGCTTTTGTCCGCCGGATAAATCCTGTGGTCGATGATGTAAAAAATCACTGATTTCAACCACTTCTGTCCATTTCTTGACTTCTTGTTTCATCGTTTCTTGCGAGACTGCATCATTTTCTAGTGCAAAAGCCACATCTTCGCCCACAGTCAACCCGATAAATTGACCATCTGTATCCTGAAGAACAGTTCCAACATCAAATGATAAGTCAAATAAACTGGTTTGAGTCAATTCTTTCTCATTGATCTTCACACTTCCAGTAATTTCTCCTTCATAGCTGTATGGAATCAAGCCGTTGATGCACTGGGCAAATGTCGATTTCCCGCTACCGCTGGGCCCTAAGATCAAGACTTTTTCTCCCTCATAAATTGTTAAATCGATAGTATGTAATGTAGGTTCAGCTTGGCTATGATACTGGAAGCTGAAGTTATCAAATGTAATCAGTGGTTTTTTCATGGATGCCGCTCCTTTTTTCTATGTAAAAAAGACAAGAAAAGACGATTAGCTAAAATAGCCGTTTTTTCTTGTCCTTCATTTCTATTTTACTACATAACTAATCTTTTGTTAAACTCCCTTTTTTTGTTCGGGTTGCAGCATAAGCTGCCATCAACAATGTACCGATAATTCCAACAGCAATGATATTTAGGACTACTGCAATAACACCTTGTGTATAAACTTTACTAGCAGGCTCACTGTAGATCAAAACATCTAATGTCGGAGCGATCAATCCCCAAACTACAGCATTTCCAACTACTTGATATATATTAAAATGAATAATGTCTCTTTTCGTGAATTCGCCATGCTGTAGATCGATCTTTCTTCCTGCAAAACCATAGATAACACCAATGATCCCTGAGCAAACGATCCAGCTCCACCAAGCACTGCCGTAAGTTGTGAAATCCTTCAATGTGTGTCCGATCAATCCGATCAGACCACCTGCTACTGGTCCAAAAATAGCTGAAATCAATGCTAAAAACGGATAGGCAGTCTCAAGGTTCGTATTTGGAAAACCTGTTGGAATCACTACAAAACGTCCCAAAATAACAAAAACAGCTGAACCGATACCAATTGCTACGATCGTTTTTACTGAAAAATCTTTTTTCATTTTGTTCACTCCTATTCAAAAATAATCTTTGGTGCTTTTCTCAATTGGATCGTCCAGTCTGTCCCAGTTCCAATATGATATAACTTCGAAAATGAATCTTGGTTAACAGCTACTCCGATATTGACCAATGAGTTGACATACACCAAAGGCTCCCCGATATTGACATCTGCAAATGATTTTGCAAATTTCATAATATTTTGATACACTTTTTTCTTTTTATGATAGATCGTCACTTGCAGCTGATCTCCATGACTGATTGTTGCTTCCTTTAGAAATGCTAAAGGAATATTCGTCCATAGTGACCCAAAACGAATATCCAATACATCGATACTGCCTTCTAATATATGCTCATTTTGTGTTGCTTCAATCAATGGCAACGTAGTGATCGAAGCTGTATCAACAACACTGCCTAATTCTTCAAAAGAGATCTCACTACTAGCGAGACGCGCACCATTATACGCATAGATATCTCTACCATGAAATGTATGACTTTCTTCTGAGTGTGGTAAGCGACTAGTTACTTCATCGATTGCACGAATTTCTTCGATTCCTTGATAGTGTAAAATGTGTGTTAACGAGCCATTATCCGGTGTGATGATGTAATGTCCTGAACTTGTTTTCGCAACGATACTTCTGCGGGCACTGCCGACACCTGGATCGACCACCGAAACAAAAACAGTTCCTTTCGGCCAGTATTTGACTGTTTGATACAGCCGATAAGAAGCTGCCCAAATATCATACGGGGGAATCTCGTGGGTCAAATCTTCAATGGTGATTTCATCGCTGACCATATGTGCCACACCATACATCGCACTAACTGCACCATCACCAAGACCAAAATCTGTTTGTAAAACTAAATATTTCCCCATCTCATTACCCCTTTCATGTCTAAAATCACAAATAACTGTTGCCTTGAAAAAATAGATCTAATCAGTCTATCAATTCTCAAATAATACTACCTTTTTATCCCACATCTGTCAACGAAATTATCGAACGATCTTCCTGAAATATAAATAATCATTCGCTTTTAAATCATAAAAAAAGACAAAATAATAACTTGAGTTGTTATCACTTTGCCTCTTTTTTTACTATTTCTATCTAACTATTCTACACCGATTTCAGCTTTCACAACGTCAGCAATCTGATCCACATAATAATCTACTTTTTCTTGTGTTGGTGCTTCAGCCATCACACGTAGTAGTGGTTCAGTTCCAGATGGTCGAACTAAAATACGTCCGTCACCATTCATTTCTTGTTCCATCTGTTCAACGATTGCTTTGATTGCAGGTACATCCATCGCGCCATGTTTATCTGTCACACGGATATTTACTAATTTTTGTGGATAAACAGTCACTTCTGCCGCTAGTTCAGATAATTTTTTCCCTGTTTGTTTCATGACGTTCAATAATTGAATCCCAGAAAGCATTCCATCTCCTGTTGTATTGTAATCTAAGAAGATCATATGTCCTGATTGTTCGCCGCCAAAATTATAGTCGTTTTTACGCATTTCTTCTACAACATAGCGGTCACCAACTTGTGTGATGACATCTTTCATTCCGGCAGCCTCAACGGCTTTACGGAAACCTAAATTACTCATCACAGTGGTTACGATCGTATCTTTTTTCAAACGATTTTTTTCTGCCAAATATTTTGCACAGATAAACATGATCTTGTCTCCATCAATGATGTTCCCAAGCTCATCCACTGCAATAATGCGGTCACCATCACCATCAAATGCTAAACCTGCATCCGCATTTTTTTCAACAACCATTTCTGCTAGTTTTTCGGGATGTGTTGAGCCAACACCATCATTGATATTCAAGCCATTTGGACTAGTCCCCATAGTAAAGAACTCTGTTTCTAAATCTGCAAATAAACGGTTAACTGAAGTTGCAGTCGCTCCATTGGCAGCATCGATACAAACAGTGATTCCTGATAAATCGCCCGGAATCGTTTGAACTAGAAATTGTGAATATTTCAATAAGCCTTCTGGAAATTCATCTAACGAACCCAGACCTTCTGCAGAAGGTCGAGGCAATGTATCTTCTTGTGCATCAAGTAATGCTTCGATTTCCAACTCTTGATCATCGACTAACTTAAAGCCATCTGAACCAAAGAATTTGATTCCATTATCCTCAGCAGGATTATGAGAAGCAGAAATCATGACTCCAGCAGATGCTTTTTGCAGTCTTGTTAGATAAGCAACACCTGGTGTTGAGATGACGCCTAATTGGAATACTTCAATTCCTACTGACAACAATCCAGCAATCAGCGCTTGTTCCAATAATTGTCCGGAAATACGTGTATCGCGACCAACCAATACTCTTGGACGACGTGTAGAATCTTCATGCTGACTAAGTACATATCCGCCAAAGCGGCCCAATTTAAACGCTAATTCTGGTGTCAATTCTTTATTTGCAATTCCTCGAACACCATCTGTTCCAAAATATTTACCCATCTTAACTCTCCTTCTACTCTATAAAGGTCTGTTTATTCTTTTGATACAAGCCCAAACAAATCCTTTTATCATGTTGATTCAGTAGTATCATTTTCTTTTGGTGCATCATTTGTTGTCGTTTCTGTGACTGGCTCACTGGATGACGATGAAGAACTAGACGAACTGACAGATCCGCTTGAAGGCGTAGAATCAGGTACTTGCTGACTTTGATATCCTCCTGCTGACCCTTGAGTGCCATTCGTTTCCGAATAGCTGACACTGCTGTCTGTAAAAATCGGATTGATTGTTACTTCTACTTCCTCCGGTGAAACAATATACTCTGAACTTGTAGGTATCTTGACTTTCTTCTTAGTAGATGATCTTATATTGCTGATATCTACAGGAACTTCAATTGCATCGATCGAATCTAAAACAGAATTAGATCCTCTGATCTCCGCTTTCAACTTTGAAAGACTAAACGTATAATTCGCTACTCCAGACGGCGGTGATCCCGTTGGAGCCACTGACAAGCCTACCTCTTTTGAAGGCAAGGACAATTCAACCACTACTCTGACCTGAGGCGCTGGATTTTCAATACTCAATACTTGTCCTTTATTGTCGAGAGCCTGAACATTCACCGTTTGTTTGATCGTATCAACAGATTGCTTCACATTCGATAATGGAGCAACCACTCGTTCGATTGCTTTTGCCGTTTCTTCACCTGTCGTAATATCGACTTTTTTAGGACTGATCGTCGTTTTTTCTACAGTATACCCTTCTGCTTCGATGGACTCAGGCAACTGTACCTGTACATCAAATGATTGAGTCACTTTTTTCTCCACAGTCACAGTGATTGTTTTAGGCTCGATCTCAGCAGTGACGGCTGTGCTCAATCCTTTGACTCTCAACTGGATCTCAGAAGTTCCGAGTGAGGTCTTGGTCAAATCAGCAACTACTTGAAAATTCCGAGTATCTTCATTTGATTCACGGTTTAACTGGATTCTATTGGCACTGCTTAAATGAACATTGACTGTTTCTTCATACCCCGAAACAAAGTACTTGTCTTGATCATATTCCAGCTGAACGGGAATATTGTAGAGCATTTCATCATATACTTGATTCGTATTGACTAAAACAGAGGAATTGTTTGACGCATTTGCATTGAAAAATAGTAGTAATGCAAATAATAATGCGAGTAATGCAGAAAACCAATTGCTTTGAGAGGGTCGTTTCATTTCTTTTTCGCCCCTTTCGTTACACCATCGATAAAGTGCTGCAAAAGATTCTTTTTATCTTTGTTTCCTTCTTCTGGTACTAATTCTGCTCGAAGAATTTTAAGATATTCTTCCTGAGTCAAACGCGGAATCAGATCATTGTTCAACGTCAAGCTAACATCGCCTGTTTCTTCTGACACGATGATCGTTACCGCATCGCTGACTTCGCTGATTCCGACGGCCGCTCTGTGACGTGTCCCAAATTCCTTAGGGATCAAATTACTTTCTGACAACGGCAAGTAGGCACTTGCAACAGCAATTTTGCCCTGCTTTACAATCACCGCACCATCATGTAACGGTGTATTAGGAATAAAAATGTTGATCAGCAATTCTCCTGAGATATCTGCATCTAGATCGATCCCTGTTTCGATATATTCGTCTAATCCTGTATTTCGCTCGACGGTGATCAGCGCACCGATTTTCCGTTTTGACATATACTGGATTGCTTTGTCAAAAGCCAAGATCATCTTCTCGTCTTCTTGCTGCTCAGATTTTGTTGCTCTAAAAAAAGAACTTCGACCTAAATGCTCCAGCCCACGCCGGACTTCTGGTTGAAAAATAACGACAGCAGCAATCACACCATACATGATTACTTGATTCATCAACCATGATAATGTATGTAGTCCAATGATCTCACTTAGTATCCGAATGACTATAAAGACAGCGACTCCTTTAAGCAGCTGAACAGCTTTGGTTCCTCGAACGAGCATAATCAGCTTATAGACAAGATACCATACAACTAAGATATCAATAATATTGATAATATAATCACGGGATAAGAAATCAGATGATATCAATTGCTGCCAATAATTTAAATCGACTAATCGACTAAGTTGAAAAGACATCATAAACCTCACTTCTCTCTGAAGATTTCTTTATTAGTATACCACACTCTTTTATTCGGTTACAGAATGGAGAATAAAAGATAGAAAAAAATTATGAAATGAAATGTAAAATAACACGTTAATAAATATCTATGTCCTTCGTTAACTCAGATTTTTTACATAGGCACTGACAACTAAATGACTCGTTGATAAACCTGCAAAAATACTGGCAGCTAAAAGATTAGTCACATTAGCTAAAGAGAACGTAACTAAAATAAAAATAGAACTTTTCAGCAAAAGTAGTGCTGCGCCTTCTAAACGTTTGTCAGAACCCGGTGCACACCACCTGCCCCAAATCAAACAAACCAAAATAGGAGCTGCTAGTCCTAACAAAACTTGCACCATTTTTCCTGCTTGAAATGTAAATCCCCAGTATCCCAAAATAAAAACTGACAACACTTCAAGAAAGAAAGCAAACCCCGCATCCATCACTTGAAAGGGTTTCATCTATTCACTCCTTCTTTTGACCAATAGCAGCAATGAGGTTGAAAAAGTCGATTATGTTTAGAGTGCGAAACAAAACTGATTTTTAGTTTTGCTCCGCACTCGCTCCATTGATTATTCTTCTGATTTAGTTCGTTTTGCTGCCCGTTCTGCTCGTCTAGCAGCACGTCTAGCTTCCGGATCAACAACTCGTTCTTTTTTGACCCGCGGAGCCTTTTCAACAACTACGTCTATATCTGTCTTTTCTAGTTTTGCCCTGATTTTTTCTTCTTGCCCAGCCATTCGCGCATAATTATAAAACCGATTTTTCGCATCATCTACTGTTTTATCGAATAGCTTACCAGCAAATTCCGGCTGAGTGGATTCTAAAGAAGAGAAACGAACTTGTTTACGCATAAAGTCTTTCATTTCAGCAAAATTCGGCTTTTTATAATCTAGCGTCATTGGATTTTTTCCAGCTTCTCTAAGTTCAGGATTATAACGATAAAGTGACCAATAGCCAGAGTTGACTGCTTCTTTCGCTTCTTGTAAAGTCTTGCTCATACCGCCCGCTAAGCCATGAGTGATACAAGGTGTGTAGGCAATGATGATCGAAGGTCCAGGAAAGCGTTCAGCTTCTTCAAACGCTTTGATCGTCTGCATTTGGTTTGCTCCTGATGCGATCTGCGCCACATAAACATTGCCGTAGGTCATCGCCATCATCCCTAAATCTTTTTTAGAAACGTATTTCCCGCTGGCTGAAAACTTAGCAATCGCAGATGCAGGTGTGGCTTTTGAGGTTTGTCCACCAGTATTGGAATATACCTCATTATCTAAAACCAGCATATTTACATCTGCTCCACTAGCTAATACATGATCGATCCCGCCGTAACCAATGTCATAGGCCCAGCCGTCGCCGCCGATCATCCACTGACTATTTTTCACAAATAGATCATGATCCGCGTACACTGCTTCTAAAGCAGGCTGGTTCGTTTTTTCATCCAGCAATGCTGCTTTCAGTTTCGCTGCACGCTGCTGAGTTCCTTCACCAGTATGCATATGTTCGATCCAGTCTTCCATCAACAGTTTTAATTCAGGAGAAGCAAAAGGCATCGCTTCTGTCATCTTCAAGGCTAAATGTTCACGGCGTGTTTGATTCGCCAATAGCATTCCATAGCCAAATTCCGCATTATCTTCCAACAAAGAGTTAGACCAAGCAGGCCCTTGTCCTTCATCATTTGTCGTATAAGGTGACACAGGAGCTGCACCGCCCCAAATGGAAGAGCAGCCTGTTGCATTTGCGATCATCATCCGGTCGCCAAACATTTGTGTTAATAATTTTACGTATGGCGTTTCACCACAGCCTGAACAAGCACCTGAAAATTCTAATAATGGTTTATTGAATTGAGTCCCTAACACTGTATTTGGTTTAGCAGGATTTTCTTTTTGTTTCAAGGTCATCGAAAACGCCCAGTTCATCGCTTGTTCTTTTTGCTCTTCGTATGGTTTCATAACCAAAGCTTTTCCTTTAGCAGGACAAGCATCTACACACAAACCACAACCAGTACAGTCCTCTACTGAAACTTGGATTCGGTACTTCAAGCCGTCTTTACCGCGCATTTCTCTTACGATATATCCTTCTGGCGCTTCGTCCATCTCTTCATCATCTGCCAAAAATGGACGAATCGCTGCATGAGGACACACAAATGCACATTCATTACACATTGTGCAACGATCGCTGATCCATTCTGGAACTTCAACCGCAATGCCGCGTTTTTCAACAGCTGTTGTTCCAAGCGGCATCCGGCCATCAGTCATATCATTTTTGATAAACGCTCCAACTGGTAGCTCATTTCCTTCTTGACGATTGATCGGCTCAACAATTTCATGAACATAATCCGTTACATTCGCTTTACGGACTTTCGGTTTCACTTCTATTGTTTTCCATGCCTCCGGTACTTCAACTTTATGCAATAGTTCTACTGTACGTTCGATCGCCTGCACATTTTTTTCAACGACAGCCATTGATTTTCTAGCATAACTTTTGTGGGCTTCTTCTTTTAAAATCGGCAGCACTTCGTCAAACGGCATAATGTCAGCAAGCTTGAAAAAAGCTGTTTCCATCGCCGTATTGATGCGGCCGCCTAAACCTACTTCACTCGCTAATTTAACTGCATTGATCGTGTAGAAATTGATTTCATTTTCAGCGAGATATTTTTTTAGCTTGTTAGGTAAAAAGCGTTCTAATTGTTCATCATTCCAAACGGTATTCAGTAAAAACGTACCGCCTTTTTTCAATCCTTTGACTAAATCATACGTATGCAAATAAGCTGCTGTATGACAAGCCACAAAATCAGCATGTTCGATCAAGTAAGTCGAACGGATCGGCGTTTCACCGAAACGTAAATGAGAAACGGTCAGCCCGCCGGATTTTTTAGAATCGTAGTAAAAGAAGCCTTGTGCATATTTATCAGTATGATCACCGATGATCTTGATTGCAGATTTATTGGCTCCAACAGTACCGTCTGAACCAAAGCCCCAGAATTTTGCTTGGTATGTTTTTGGGTTCGTTAAATCAAGCGCTTCACCACAATCCAAAGAAGTATATGTTACATCATCAACGATTCCGATCGTAAAGCGTGATTTTGCTGCTTTCTTTTCTTTTTTAAGCTCATCATAAATCGCGACGATTTGGTTGGGCAAGACATCTTTTGACCCTAAACCGTAACGTCCCCCGATGATCATTGGACGTAACTCTGATTCATACATTGCACTTTGAACATCTAATAATAATGGTTCTCCGCCAGCACCTGGTTCTTTCGTACGGTCCATCACTGCAATAGCTTTAACGGTTTTGGGCATTTTTTCTAAAAAGTTCTCAACTGGAAACGGACGATATAAATGAATATTTAAAAAGCCGACTTTTCGTCCTTGCTTGGCTAAGTAGTCGATCGTCTGTTCGATTGCTTGAGCAGCAGACCCCATCGATACAATGACTTCTTCAGCGTCTTCTGCACCATAATAAGTGACTAAATCATAGTCTGTTCCTCTTAAAGTATTGATTTCATCCATATAGCGCTTCACGATCGTTGGAATTTCTTCATAGTAACGGTTGATCGTTTCACGTTGTTGGAAATGGATATCTGGATTTTGATTTGTTCCGCTGACAGAAGGATGATTTGGGTTCATGCTTCTACTGCGGAATTCTTTGACTTTTTCCTGATTTAATAATGGCGCCAGCTCATCATATTCCAGCACTTCGATTTTTTGAATTTCATGACTTGTTCTGAAGCCATCGAAAAAATTAATAAACGGTACGCTTGATTCGACTGAAGCCAAATGAGCAACGGCCGATAAATCCATCACTTCCTGCACACTGCTCTCACACAACATGGCAAATCCAGTTTGGCGGGCAGCCATCACATCCCCATGATCGCCAAAAATATTCAATGCATTCGTTGTTACAGCTCGACTGGCAACATGAAATACTGACGGCAGTAATTCTCCAGCGATTTTGTACATATTCGGGATCATCAATAATAAGCCTTGTGAAGCTGTATATGTCGTTGTCAAAGCACCTGTCTTCAATGAGCCGTGTACGACTCCTGCTGCTCCAGCTTCTGACTGCATTTCAACAATTTTGACCGGTTGACCAAAGATATTTTCTTTGCCTTCTGCTGACCATTGATCAACTAATTCAGCCATTGTTGAGCTAGGTGTGATCGGGTAAATGGCTGCTAGTTCTGTAAAAGCATACGATATGTAAGCAGCTGCTGTATTTCCATCCATCGTCTTCATTTTTCGCATTATGATCGTCATCATCCTTCTATTATATAAGTAGAATAGTTGCACGCATATTCTTGTTTATTATAACGGAAACGAAATGATTTTGAAACGGTTTGTCGAACTTTTTCACAAACTTTTACACATTTCTTACTTTTCACATGGAAAGATTTGACTATTTTTAGTTAAAAATAGAAAAAGGACTTCACAAACTCTACTTTTGGCGTAAGTAAAATTTGGGAATATCCTTTAAAATGATTACTTTACTTTTTTCTTAAATCGACAACCTTTTTCAGCTAAGCGGCGAATCACTTGATAAAACCAGTCATCTTTTGGCGAAATCCAATTCTTTTTGATCTGCATCCGCTGAGTTGGATCAAAATAATGAGGTGGCATACCATCTAATCGATTATGGCTCTTGGTCGAGTCATACCGAGGGCGTTCGCCGTAATTGAAAGATTCACCATTGGCGATCGGCATTTGCTGGTAAGCTGTTTCTTGTGTTTTCGTCGTCCACTGGCTGATCAGCTCTCCTGCTTCATCAATGATAAATTCACTATGATAATCAGCAGATAAAATTTTTCGATAGAAGCCGCGCTTTCTGATTTTTTTGAGCAATCCTCTTTTTGTTAAGACTCGTTGCCCGCTACGAATATCACCTGCTGTCACATCTATACCTAAAAGTGCTCGATTGTGATACTGCGGATCTGCGTAAAACCAGCCATCCTTTAGAATCATTTTGATTGCTGCTTCATCGGTGGGTAGATTATGCTTCTGACGATATTCTTTTACATATAACACGTTGTGTTTGTCTAATCGATGGCGAAATTGATGCAGCATGATCTCATCAGGATAATTTTTTTTTAGAGTTGATCGGTCTATCTTTTTATCTGAGTCTTTGATTTTCAATCCATTTGGATACGCTTTTTGAACAGTTTTTGCAAAAATATCTAAAAAAGAAGAGCCTGGCGCTAGATCTGGATCAACTGCATACTCTGTCAGAGAAAATGCCAAATCATTATTATCATTCAGAAAACCACCCAATTGTTTTATAACCAAATGAACTTTCTCTTTATTAGATAAGTTACTATGAATAAATAATTGTTCGTATAAAGGAGACCCAATAAGAAAAAGTTGCTTCTCACTCTCTTCAAGTAAGTGTTCAAATACTATCGGTTTTTCATCTATTCTTTTTTTTAGATATTCTGCATAGCAATTTAGTGCATCCCTATCCCAACCATGATCGACTTGTTTATTACATTGGATTTTGAGCGTAAGAGTATAGACAGTTCTTTCAGTCAGTGAAAGAGTTTTAGGGATGTAATCATCAGGGATAGTTGTTAATAATTCCTTTTTCACCTTCATCTATCTCCCTTCTTTCTGATTAGTATACCATTCGTCTGATCAAAATGACGGTCTTATAGTTTCTGATTCATAAAACAACCTTATCATAGCTCCCTTTTAGGCAACGATCGATAAGGTTGTTTTTTATTTCTCTCTTATTTATTGGTCCGTTTTCTTATCCAAAGCATCATTTACTGCATCATTCCACTTATCTTTATTCCAGCTGGCAATTTTTTTAACAACATTCCCTGCATTATTTGGATCAGGGTAATAATATTCTGCTGTGATATTTCTACGGTGCTGATCGATCGGAATATCCAATAAAATAGATTTTTCTGCAGTCGCTAGTTGTGGGGTATATGTTTTATACTTGTCCCCATCTATTTTGATGATGATCTTATTGACATTGCGGTAATAGGCTGTCAGTCGTTTGTTCACCACTGAAAGTCGAACATAGGCATTACCGTCTTCGATAATAGGATCAGGATCTGTCGGCTTCGTGTTTTCCGGCATCGGACTGACCATTATCACTTCTGCAGCTAATACACGCTGATTTTCAGGAATAAAGTCTCCCGGCACAAAAGGAATTTCCTCTGGGGAGCGACCTTGTGCTTTGACCGATAAGCTAAAGGATGGAGAACCTTCTGGAATCCTCGTCACGATGCTGCTAAATGAAAAAAGAATTTCGTCTTCTATCGATAGATTGACTTTATCCGTCTCCGTCGTGAGCATTCTAGTTACCGGATCATATGTTGCGCTGACTTCTACTGCTTTATCTTCTGAATCTGAGATTTTCTTTTTCTTGAAGGTAAAATTTAATTCCTCCTCAGCTAGATCTTCTGGTATCACTATTTGGGCAAAAACGTTCTGGACAATCTTTCTGGAATTTGACAGATTGTCTTCACTTCTAATTTTCCCTGTATAAGTCAATCGACTGCCAACTCTAGTAATATCGATCTCTTGATTGGTTACAGAATCTTTCACTTTCGTGCTTGATTTTACAGAATCAGGAAAAATAACCAAACCTTCCGGAATAATATCTTCCACAGTCAAAAGTGTCGCCGGCTTAAAGCGCTCGTCCTTCTTACTGGTTTTCACTGCATCATGATACCCTTTGTAGCTTTCATATCCACGTGCTGTCGGCATCAGATTCCCCCACAAATCATTTGGCTCTTTAGTATGAGTCAAAAGCTTATCTTTGTCTTGCAGCTCACCAATGTCACTGTGATCTTTTGCATAGATTTCAATTTGGCTTCCAGCTGATAAATAGCTCGGTAAATTTATCGTCCAGGCAACGATCGAATCACCTTTTTGTTTCCCTTCACTGGTGATTTTTGTGATGCTTTCTTTTACGAACTGATCATTGATTTTAGGAAAAACATAAATTTCATCCATTATTTTTTCTTCCCGCTCGTCATACAGATCGATCGTGCCTTTAATTTGTTTCGTTGCGTTCGTGATTTTGCTCGAACTTTCTGCTAATGGATCTTTTGTAACTGTTAATTTTTGAGGTGGAGTTACATCGACTGTTGTGACCGGTTTAACCAAAATCGTCTCTTTTTCTTCACTGGTTTCACCGACCTCATTTTTTCTCCCACGATGGGCACCGATCACTTCAACGGTATCTCCTGTACGTAAAAAATCATCGCGATCCATCACAAAAATACCGCCTCTAGCTTCGTCTTCGTCCCATTGCTTGACACCTGGCAAATCATTATTGATTCCTTTCGTAGACAAAACTTCTTCTGAGAGGATCTTTCCGTCTCTTTTCACCTGCACCGTGACCCAAACTTCATCTTCCCAAGCATCACGCATCTCATCTCCATAGCCTACTTTGACACTCACATGACCATAGATTGTTTTATCTGCATTCGTCGGAACTCTAAGTTCATCCACTGTCGGAGCTGAGCCGTTCCCGCTCATCCGACTATAGCGATTCGCTCCTTTATAAGTCGATGTATTAAACTCATTAGGATAATCCGTACTCACGATTCTTTCAAAATGTGAGCCGGTCAATTTATAGGAGATCGGCGCCCAATAGGCATCTGGGTCTTTATCTAAATCAACATTATTTTTGATTTCCCACACTGAAAGATAGGATTTGTTTGCTTCAAAAGTTCCTGAATTTGTGCCGCTGGAAAATACTTGTCCTCCATTTGACCGATTGTTTCTTAAATCATAAAAACGTGGCTGATCGATCTCAAAGCTGGCTGTGCCTGCTGATTGAACGATTCCGCTTGTTTGACTATTCGTAGTGCCTTCTGCTCTAAAAATCGTATCTTTGCCAATTAAAAAGCGCAGGTTCCCATATTGTGTCCAGAGCGCTGGACCTAAATCGGCTTTAATATAGACCTCGCTGCCTTTGCCCTCTAAAGCAAAAACCGAGGTTCGTCCACTTCCATCTACTGGAAATTGCACGCCTTGTTTCCCTGCTAGATCTCCGCCATTTGTCGGACGTCCGCCGCTAGATTTATCTGCTTGATTATTGATCGACAAATTCCCTCCAGCTTGCACTAAAAATTGATTATTCTGTCCATATAATCGAACACCTGAAGCTTCACCGTATCTTTTATCGATCGTTACCTTCCCTTTATTCTTGATCAGAAACGTTTGGCCGCCGACCAGACGAAAACGTAGAACAGCACCAATGTTGTTCCCTTCTCCTTCTGAGATCAAATTTAATTCCGAACCTTCTCCATCTACATGAAAATTACTATCTGTGACTTGATTGATCATCGCCGGCTGTGCTCTTTGTTTATTGTTAGTCAGACCTAAACTATGGACATTGATCTTAGCACCCGCGGTTACTTGTGTAAGTGATTTTGTAGTATCAGAGCTATTATTAGAGGCACCACACAAGGAAATCGTTGCACCGATCGCTCCCGTTTCATTCCCATTAGAGGTTGCATTGACGACAGTTTCTTGATCTCGCGCTTCAAAATAGACTCGATTACGACTACCTTCTACATTCGCATAAATCGCCTGACGCTTTCTGCTGTGGATATTTAAAACTGACCCTTTTTCAGCGACAAATGTTGTGTTGATACTATTATTTTGAGGATAGAGGCGAATCGTCGTTCGTTCACCTGTGAGATCGACCTTCGCACCATCTGTGATCAAGATTTCTGTAGCATTGATCACATCATCCGTTCTTGTTCCTGACACCCAATTTACTATACCTTTCATGACCAAAGAAGCTCTCGGAATATTGATAAAAGAACCGATTTCTCCACGATAAGTATTCGAGACATTTTCAATCAACACTACCCATTCATTATCATTAGAAAGTAAGTTATCACTTTGGATCAGTCCGCTTGAATTTCGAATGTCAACTTTCATGTTCACGAAAGCAAATGTTTGCGGTGTTTTTGTTCGTTCCAATCGGAAGGTTCTGTTAGCATTGGAAGTTGCTGTAGAAGAAAACGTAAAGTTTTTACCATCGATTCGTAATGACCGATTGACTTTAGGCAGTTCAGCAGTACCGGATATATTTGCGCCAAATTCAATATCATCGATCGAAGAGTCCTTTAGCGCATCGATCAACTCTTGATAATTATAGACGATCCTTTTCTTACTTGGATTGAAATTTTGAAGCTGTGTCATTAATGGTAAGTGAAACATATCATAGTTGGTATTCGTTTTTGCAACAGCGCCGGTTGTTGCATAAAGGGTATCTTTAGATGCTAACGCTGTATTTCGGCTCTTTTTTTGCTTTTCTTTTGGCAAAGAATAGTTGATTTTCGTCGATTTTATTTTGCGACCTTCTCGATAAATTTCAATGGTATCTTGGCTATCTTGAGCAATTGGGATCGGCAGTTTAAAGGTTCTTGTTTTATCAGACTTCTCAATTTCAATCTTTACACCATCAGATGCGGCGTTTTCTCCTGAGAGTATCTTTAGTCCCTCGATATCCAGCCCTTCCAGTGATTCTGGTGAAATCACTTGATCCTGTTTTGATTTGAGCACTATCGTTTCTTTCTTTGGCTCTTTTATCTCTACTTCCAGCAGCACTCCGATTTGCTCTTTTAGTTCCGGCTGGATATATTTTTCAACCGTTAAATGATAGTTATTTTTCCCAAAATCTCGAATAAACCAATAGCCCTGATACACTAAAAAAGAAATAAGCATCAGAAAAATGATACTTCCAATACCGTATATTCGTTTCTTTTTTCTTACTCCTTTTTTCATAGATCGAGTCCTCCTTGAACGTTCTAGATCATTCCTCTTCTTCTTCGACATTCAGATAATACAAATTAAACAATAACGTCGATTCAAATGTGCTTTGCTCCCCTTCTTCTGAACCAAATGTGTAACTATAGTCTGTTACTTTGATAAATCGTTGATCATTTTCTAATGCTTGGATAAATGCAAAGAGCTCATTTTTGCCAGCTGCACTATAATCCAAAACGATTTTACTGGAATAAACTTTTTTTGTTGGATCACTTGGTGAAGAAAACAGCAACGTGTCTTCTGCAGTGATTTGTTTCAGCTGAATTTTATTCTTTGCCACCTTTTGCTCAAGTCCGCTTAAGTATTCTTGAATTTGGATGCCCTTAGAAAAACGGGGAAGCTCATTAACGATAGCTGAATCAAGTAGATTTTTCTTGCTGGATAATGTTTGACTAGTTTGTCTAAGTGCGGCAACTTCACTTTCCAACCCCTGAATATCTTTTTGAATCTTACCTACTTCAGCTTGTTTGGCTGAAATACCAGTAAACCAAACAGTTATGATCATGAACGCTAGAAGAAAAAACAAAACAATAGTAATTACAATATGCTTTTTAGTAAAAATGATTGTTTTCATTCCTGCTCTCCTCCACGTTTGATTGCCGGTAACTTTTCCTTCAAGGCTTGAATCTGAATCACTGATTTATATTCTTGAGATGCCTCTTCCTCAGCAGATGAAGAAATAAAAATCGCTTGATGTACCCAATCGATTTTATTTAATGCTTCTGTCAATGCACCAATATTCGCTAATTTTTGACCTTTGATCGATAAATCTATTTGAATCACTTCTTGTCCATCATCTGTTTTCACGACATTTGCTTGAGTTGCTTCCTCTTCTTCCATGCCTTCATTGAGCGGAACAATGATTTGATAGTTTTCGATCACTTGTTGATGCTTGATAACAGTTTCATCCAAGCGTTTGGCCATTTCAGCAAATTGAACCTGCGCTCCTTTTAGTTCTGTCAAATACGTCTGTACCTCTTCTGATTGTTCCTTCTTTTGCTTAGAAATCATTCCCGTCAGCTTCGCTTTTTCTACCTGTTTACTTTGAGCGGCCTGCTGCAGCGTCTTTACTTGCTGTTGAGAAACGAGATACACCGTCGTCAACCCACCTCCAGCAACTAAGAGCAATAAAAGAAAAACAAAGAGTATCAGTAATGTTGCTTGATTTTTATAAAATTTATCAGGCAATAGATTAATATTCATCGCTTCTTAAACTCCTTTCATCGCAAGTCCGGCAGCTAATAAATAAGGTGAAGGAATGCTAAATCTTTTTTCTGTATTGACTGCGATCACAGGAATTTCCACTCTCTTTTCGATAGAAGAAAGTACATTTTTAAATAAAAGCGGATTTTCTCCTACTAGGTAAATTTTGTCTAATTTTTTACCGTTGGATAGCGTACTTGTGTAGTAGTACAAAATATTTTTTGTGATGTCTGCCAACTCCCCAAGTTCCTCGATTTCTTTCGGCTTATTAAATTCAGCTTGGTAAGTGTCATCGTCATTTGCAATGTACTTCCAGTTTGCACTATTGTACTCTTCATATTGACTATAAATCGGGATATGGTTTTCAAAAATAGTAAATGTTGCCACACCACAATCTACCTCGATCAAAAGTAAAACATCTGTCCACTTGATATTTCGATTGATTGCTCTAGTATAAGCAACGGAATTTAGATCTACAGCACTTGGAATACCACCGGCACGCTGGATCTCGTCACCGACTTCAGTCAATGTTTTCTCTGATGTTGCAACAAAATAAATTTCACCATCAACGACCATTCGATCACGTTTTACCGTCTTGGTGTTCTTTTTAGCAGCCTTCTTTTTCACTTGCTTTTTTTGTCTAGCATTTTGCTTTTCAAATATCAATAGATCAAAGATCGGCTGTTCAAAGGGGACAGAAATTGATTCACCTAGTTCCAGGAACAAAAATTGTTTGACCTCTTTTTCATTACGCATCCCATTATCGGGAATGCTGCGAATCAACAGCTCATGATTGAACGCTGAAAATATCACATGAGGATTTTTGATATGATGCTCTTTAAATAGTTGCTTCAACCCTTCATATAACAAGTGCTTATTCGCAAATTTTCCATTTTTGAAGATACTGGCTTTTAAAACCAGCTCTCCTTTTTTATGGATCACAACTGGATTTGTACTTTTTAATATTACAAAACGGATCACGTTTTTTTTAATATCTAAGCCGACAATCGTTTTTAACCCTTTTTTTAAAATGATCTTTCCCTCCATTTCAAGCTATTTATCCTACTTCTAAAAATCTAACCGAAAAGTATTGACCAGAGATATTGAAGCTGTCCCGTTGCATAGGAGTAGACAACCCACGTTCCTAAAGCGATAAACGGACCAAACGGGATATGTCTTCTTAATTTTTTTCGAACGATCATCTCACCGATTGCGTAGATCAATGCGAATACACTTGCTAAAACCAAAGTGATCATGACATAGATCGGACCAATGAATATCCCTAAAACAGCGAACAATTTTATATCTCCGCCAGCCATCCCGCCTTTACTTAAAAGAGCAAGCAGATATAAGCAGCCAAAACCAGCAACAAAGCCAGCAATCGGAAACCACCAAGGATTCAATTGTTGCAGAAATACTCGTTCAATAATAGCAAGAATAAAAAAGGGCAACAGCACTTTGTTTGGTATTTTCTGAGCTGTGATATCCGTAACAGTAATGATCAGCAATAACGATAGTAAGGTCCAAGCAACTAGGGTTTCATTCGTCGTCCGCAGTAAAAAAGCAGATAAAGAAAATAAAGTTCCTGACAGCAATTCAAACCTAAGATAGACAGCACCGATTTTTTGGTGGCAATGGCGGCATTTTCCTCGTAAAAAAACATAAGAAAAGATGGGGATTAATTCTAAAAAAGTCAAGGAGTGATCGCAATTCTCACAGTGTGAACGTTTTTTGATGATATCTTCTCCTCGCGGAAGCCGTTGACCGATCAGTAGAAAAAAAGATCCTAAACAAGACCCTAGGATGAAGATGAATATGTAAAAGAATAGGTATTCGTATGTGGAAGGTGTAATGTTCATAATATTCTCCTTTATATATCAAGCAAAGCTTTGGCTTTGCTTGATATATATTACTATTGAATTATGGTGCTGCTGTTTCTGCTCCTGTAAGACCATCTTTCCAAAGTTGATCCCTTGTCAGCTCAGCAACTTCTTTTTCGTTCACATGATCAAGTTTTTTACTTCCTTTTGACCCCGCAGTTAGCGTATCCGCTGCTACAGTGATCAATATATTACCTTTGCTAGTTGTATGGAATGTTACGTCAGTTCCTGTCTTCAAAAAACCAATCTGAGTAATGTAGTTTTTAGTTTCAAGATCAGCCGCTGTTACTGCAGGGCTCTTTTTACCAATGGCATCGTCTCCTGTTTCAGACATTTGATATAAATTAGCTGAACTCATTAATGACTGCACATTTGAAATTCCTGCATCCTCTCTATTTTTTTGAATAACATTGGAAATCGCTACTGCACCAATCCCAGCAATAATCGCCATGATTACCACAACTGCAAGTAACTCTACTAACGAAAGTCCTCGCTCATCCTTCATTACATTTTTTAACATTTTTGTTTCCCCTTTCTGTGTACATTCCATATGTACGGTTGTTTTTTTATATGATCAACATAGATTACCGGTATTATCTATGTGTAATCCTTTGATTAGCCTTGAACGGCGTCATACATCGAGAACATCGGCAGCATGATGGCTGCAACGATCAATCCAACGATCACACAAATAATGATGATCGTGATCGGCTCCATGATCAGCTTGATCCGTTCTCCCAGCATTTCTACTTCTTCTTCAAACATATTGCTCAGTTTTTTCAGCATGCTTTCTAAAGAACCTGTTGATTCTCCGACGATCGTCATTTGCGTAACTAACGGCGGAATGATTTTATCTTGGCTGAATACACCACTCATCGAGCCGCCTCGTTCAACCTCTGCCTGACATCTGAAAATCAACTGTTTGATATATAAGTTATCCACTGCATCCGCTGACATTTCTAATGCTTTAGAAATAGAAACGGAACTTTCTAATAAGGTCGACAATGTACTTAACATCACATTCAAATTACTTTTTTGAACGAGCTCACCAAAAATCGGCATCCGTAAAAGAAAGCTATGCCATTTGAACTTTATTTCATTGTTTCTCATCGCCAGCTTAAAGCCAACAAAACCTGAAACGATCATGACTAGTAGCAGCCAGCCTTTACTTGTTAAAAAATTACTTAAGCCAATCGTTACTTTGGTGATTGCCGGTAGTTCTGCATCCAAACTTTCAAAAACAGTCACAAACATCGGCACGATACTTACGATCAGAAAAATCCCTACACATAAGGAAAGGACCAGCATGATAATTGGATAGATCATCGCCGTGATCACTCCACCTCTTGCTTTCGCTTTCTTCTCATAATAAGTACTCATACGAACGAGTGTTGCATCTAAAGTTCCCGACATTTCAGCTGCTCGTACAATACTGATCAGCATAGAAGGAAAGGCATTTGGATGCTTGCTATAACAATTAGAAAGAGAATCTCCGCCACGAATGTCTTCACAAATCTGCAGCAAAATCTTTTTCAAGTTTTTATTTTGTTCTTGCTCAGCTAACATTTCACAAGCAGCTGTGATCGAAATACCACAATCGATCAGCGTCGCAAATTTTTGCAAATATTCCGCCAGCAACTTTACGCTGACTCGATTAAATAGCTCAATTTCTTTTGTCGCAAAGGTTTCTTCCTGCTCCACTAAAATCGTAGAGCGCAGACCTTTTTTCTTTAATGCCTGACTCGCTTCATAGGAGCTTTCCGCTCTTAAGCGTCCTTTTTTGATACCACCAGACATTGATTGTGCTTCGTAGGAAAAAATCGCCATTGCCTATTCCTCCTCGCCCAGTAACGCTTCAGCCGCATCAACATCGACTTTGCCGGCAGACACCAAACGGTTGATACAACTTTCCATCGTATACATACCGTCACTTTTACCGATCTGCAGCATATTACCGATTTGATGGGTTTTATTTCCACGGATCAAATTAGCGATCGATTTATTATTTACAAGCATTTCCGTTGCCGCTACCCGACCATCGTTAGCTCGTGTAGGCAATAGTCGTTGAGCCAAGATCCCAACTAAAGCTCCGGCTAGCTGTGTCCGAATTTGTGACTGCTGTTCAGGTGAAAATACGTCAACGATCCGTTCAATGGTTGCTGCAGCACTAGTCGTATGAAGAGTGCCTAAAACCAAGTGTCCTGTTTCAGCAGCTGTCAATGCAATCGAGATCGTATCAAAATCACGCAACTCACCAACGAGAATAATATCTGGATCTTGCCGTAAGGAGGCTCTCAATCCGTTTGAAAAGGACTCTGTATCTACACCGACTTCACGTTGATCGATAACACTCATATTATGATTGTGAACATACTCGATCGGATCTTCTAATGTGATGATGTGGGTTTTCTTCGTTCGATTCAGATAGTCGATCATTGAAGCAAGAGTCGTTGATTTTCCAGAACCCGTCGGCCCCGTCACTAAGAATAGTCCTTGTTTTTTTTGGATCATGCTTTTTAAAACGGAAGGAACACCTAAAGAACTTAATTCTGGGATCTTGGTAGCAATGATCCGTAAAGCAATCGAAACATTCCCTTTTTGTTTGAAGATATTGACACGAAAACGACTGGCATTTTTCACTTCATAAGCTAAATCGACTTCGCCATTTTCTTTAAATTCGGTCCATTGATCTGAATTACACATCACACGTCCATACATAGAAATTGTTTTATTCGTTAAAACTTCTTCGGAAGCTACTTCATTCAATTCACCATTCAATCTAAAAATCGGAGGCAGCCCAACCGTTAAATGAATATCAGATACTTTCTGACGAACAGATTCACGTAACAACTCATCGAACTGCTCTTTAAATGGTCTCAACTTAGGATTTATTCCCCGTCCGCCTTTTTCTTTTTTCATCGCTGAATGCAGCGGCAACTCCATTTCCACTTCCTGACTCATCATTTCCTCCTTATGCCACACATTTATTCACTAGATGTTGCTTTCAAGACTTCTGCAATTGTTGTATACCCTCTAACGACTTTATCCAGACCATCGTCTAAAAGCTTTTTCATACCGTTTTTCTTTGCTACTTTTTCTAACTCATTAGCTTCTCCATTTCTAGAAATCACCAATCGAGCATCCGGCGTTACAATAAATAATTCCTGAATAGCCATACGGCCTTTAAATCCTGTCATGTTGCACTTTTTACATCCTGTACTGCTGTACAGTGTATCTGTGTACAGATGATGCTTCTCTAAAAATTCGATTTCCTCTAAACTGGCTGGTTCAGCTACTTTACAGCTTGAGCAGAGCGTCCGCACAAGCCGCTGAGACAAAACACCTGTCAATGCATTCGCTACTAGAAAAGAGTCCACACCCATATCGATCAGACGACTAACTGTAGCGATCGAATCATTCGTATGCAATGTACTTAAAACTAGGTGCCCTGTCATCGATGCCCGAATGGCGATTTCTGCTGTTTCACCATCCCGAATTTCTCCAACCATGACGACATTTGGATCTTGACGTAAAATCGAACGCAAGCCCGCCGCAAAATCTAAGCCGATATCGCTATTGACTAAAACTTGATTCACACCGTCCAGCTGATACTCCACTGGATCTTCCACAGTAATAATATTGACATTCGGCGTATTCAGCTCATTCAATGCTGCGTATAGTGTAGAAGATTTCCCTGATCCAGTTGGACCTGTCACTAAGAAAATCCCGTGAGGCTGTTTCAGTAAATGCTTGATGCCTTTTAAAACGTCTGGATCGAAATTAAACTCATCCAGTCCTCTTAGCCCCGAAGACATATCGATGATCCGAATAACAATTTTTTCACCATAGATCGTTGGTAAAACGGATACCCGCAAATCGACCATCCGTCTGCCATTTGGAATACGTGCTCGGCCATCTTGAGGCAACCTTGTTTCAGTGATATCTAAAGAAGACATTATCTTTATTCTAGAAGTCACTGCTGACTGAACATTCTTCGGTAATTGATTTAGATCCAACAATTCTCCATCTACGCGAATCCGAACATTCAAGCTCTTTTTCTGAGGATCAAAATGGATATCACTGGCCTTTTTATCAACAGCAGTCTGCAGCAAAGAATTGACCAGCTTTATAATGGGAGAGTCATCCTCTAGAACCGAATTCACTTGGGCTGCTTCTCCCGGCAAATCATCTGAAGCATCCTGCAGCCACTCTTCCAGCATCATATCTTCTGGATAATGGTCGGTGATCATCTGCTCGATATCTGAACTTAAAGAAAAATAAGGTAAAATAGATAAGCCCGTCAGTAAACGCAGCTCATTGATCACGTCATAATCCATTGGATTGACCATGGCCACTACTAAGCGTCCTTTTTTCTTCTTAACTGGAAATAACTGATTTTTTTGAGCAAATTTTTTCGATACTAAATCAAGCACAGCAGAATCTCGTTCCACATTAAACAAGTCCATGATACGAATACCCGTTTGTCGACTTTTCAATGACATCAACTGCTCTTCGCTCAAATAATGTCCCTCGATCAAAAGACGTTCTACTGTCATTTTGGGAGATAGTTGTGCTGAGACTTCATTGGCTTGCTTTTTTGTCAGCATTTTATATTGGACTGCTAGGACTAAAAGCTCAGCTTTGTCAAGACCGCTTGCTGATGTAGCAGAATGACGATCAACTTGTTCTGCTGTTCGAACTTTTCTTCTACGTTTTCTTCGTTCTTCCATTTCCCTAGCCTCCTCTTGATCAGTTCATTTATTTTAGTTCACTATAGTCAAAAACACGCTGCGCGACCCAATCTGCATTGGGATTCTTAGGCACAGTTGGTGAAACAATGGTGACTTCTCCATTGACTGCATCTTGTTCGTCTGATTTTACGTTCAGTGGAATATCTCCAAGCCCTTCCAACATGTTTTTTAGCTCAACGGTGTCTTCCGCTGTGGCTGTTTTTAAAATTAGTTTTCCTTTGATCGTCGGCTTTGTTTTATTAAATCCTTTTTCAATAAAGGTCGGATCAAAAAGGGTTAAATTCGGCAACAGTTCCATAGCCACCACCGTATCTTCCTCCATTTCTAAATTGAACGGTTCTACACCGACTGTTCCAAGATCCAGCTTGCTTTTATCGCTTAAACGAATCGTATTCCACCACTTTTTATCGTTATAATAGGAGCCTTTTTTTTGTCCGTCTGACCTTCGTCTCATCTTAGGTGCATCAATGAAACTCACTCCATTTTCAACCGTTAGCTCTGTTTTGCTTCCAGACAATTCCAATAACGCAGGCTGACGTGGCTTAGATGTGTAATCTCCCTGATCAGCGTAAGCAAAATCAGATTCCCCTCCGTCTTTCATCGCAGCACTGGTCAGCATAAAATGACCATTTTTCACTTGGATTTTTCTTGTATCATTTGATCCGGAGTTTACAGACACACCCTCTATTTTTATCGTGTTATCAGTAGGCGTTAAATGTACCTGTGAACCAGAAATCACTAGCCCTCCGTTCATGAATTCTGACCAGTATTTATCTTGTGGATTGTTCTTTTTAGAGTCTCCAGCGTATTCGGTAAAATTACTATTTGTTGTGCCTTTATCTAATAAAATCGTTCCTCTTGCTAAAAAGAATCCATTCGTTTTTTTGTTTTTCCCTGTATGGTTGATCAAGAGATTAGGTGTTTTGATTTCCTGGAGATCATTGTCTATGTATAGACCTGCATCATTACTTTCCACTGGCATATGAATGTAAATGCCTGTATCAGCGGTAACATTGAGCTCTTTGATCAGATTTTTCCCAGCAGAGGGATCCGTTTCACTTCCTAGATACAGTAAGTTGTTTGTGCTAAGTTGAGCATTCGATTTGCCACGTAAGAGCACTCCTTGATTCAAGAAGAATGAGCCATCGAAAGTAACTTCGTTAGAGATCGGTTTTGCATTTAAAAAATCTAGCAGCTGCTGATCCTTATAATCCACCAGAAAATTGTTTGAACGACCAAAAGTCGAAGCTGTTCTATGATCAAAATCATCATAGGGAAAATCCAACGGTTGTTTTTGGTAACGATAGATTCGATCCATCTTACGAATCCAAGTATCTGCTGAAAGGTATTTATCGCCACTTGTCAACGGAGCTTCATAATAAACATACCGCCATGAGTCCAGTTGCTGTTCTTCATCAATTTGAAGCTTTTTCTCCCACTGAAACTCATAAACATAATCCGCCTTTGCCGCCGTTCGTTTTTCCTGACCATTTTTCCCTGTCTGTTTCACTTTTACCTCTAAAGAAAAAGTAGTTTTAGTATTCGTGATTCCCTTTGTATCGCTAGAAGCTTGAGCTTTCAACCAGCCATTTTCACCAGTATCATCATCTGAGATAAATTTATATACTTCATCTGTCGCGGTAACAGTTGGTGTTTTATCTATTAGCACTTCATAAGAAAAATCTTGGTTTTTACCAATGTTTTCTTGTTTTATCTGATTTTCCAATTCATCTGCAACTTCCAGCATCGTTTTTTTTAAATTTGCCGCATCTTCTTGTTTATTCCGACCTTTTCCAAGTTCTGTGTTTTCGGAAACTTTGGTTTGGATCAACTGGTTTACTTTAAACGAAGCTTCCTGCAGCGCATATTCTTTGATATCCTTCATTTTTGTGATTTGATCGACTGCACTGATTTGCAAAAAGTTATTCCTTGCATGGATGAAAATCCCCATCATCACGAGGCTGACCAAAATGATCGCTCCTAATGTATAAAGCAACGCATATCCTGTTTCATCATGTTTTATTTGTTTACCAGCGTCCTTCACCGGGAATCTCTCCTCTCGCTTTCATCTCATCTCGATAGGTCAACTCTGCTTTTCTTACATATAAAATCTTAGCAGCCTCTTTTTCCTCGATTCCTTGTGCTCCTGAAAGATTGATATCCTCTCCACCCGCTTCAAGATAATCGCTAAAATCGATCTGGTCTTTATAAAAAAGAATCGTCACACTCGTTTGAATCGTAAAGGTATCACGGTAATTTGGTGTTTCAAATTGTGTTTTTAGTGATTCGTTCTTATTTTTTTTCTGAAACACTTTGATTTTGTAGTCCTTATTTTTCAATTGATACGTTTTACCTGCACTTTTTTCAGCATCTAAAACATCAGTGATCCCTATTTTGTTTTTCCCAGCATCTATCCAGTCGATCGATTTTAAATCCGCTCGTTCAGGATCGAATACAGTAATGACTTGCTGGTCCAGCCAAGAGCTCTTTCCTGTTGTACCATTTGTAGTGAACTTGCCAAGATAACCAGCTTTTTCGTAAAGACCTTTTTTATTCATGATTCCATTCATTTGTACGATCATATCATTAGCTATTTGTTGGAATTCAACTTGCTGCCCTTGAATCGTAAAGGCTTTGCCAAGACTGTTGATGATCATGCCAAAAAAAAGAATCACAATTGAAAAAATCGCTAACGTCGCAATCATTTCTACTAAGCTCAGCCCTTTTTCATCTTTGAGAAGCTTTTTCATGCACGTATCATCTCCCATCAATAATCGACTACCCAATTAAAAACAGTATCTGTCATAAACGCCCCCGTCTTTCCATCATAAATCTCTAGATTCAGCTCGATCCCATCTTTACGAAGATCCTTTGTTCCCTCCTTGTAGTTCACTTTGCAAAGGACAACAAAAAAATGATTTGTCTGATCTCCTATGTACTTACCCAAATAATGTGCTTCTTCTTTGATCGATCCATCAGAATTTTTCCAACGGTCAGGCAGCTCTGCTTCCTTTTCTGAATAGTGATAGTCTACTTTTCTTTCTATATTCTCTTTTCCTGCTTCTACTCTCCCTGTATAATCGATCTTTTCTTCACCATATAAGGGAATCTGCTTACTACCAGCATCTTTCATTTGAATACCCGAGTTATCAAGAATCAAATATGCTCTTCTTGATTTTTGTTGATCCGTCAAATGACGTTCATCTCTTATACTAAAAACATAAGGATTCAAGCCAGCTAAATCCTGCGTTTGACCACGATACCCCATCCATTCTTTTAACTCATCTCGAACATACTGAGCTTCTTTCTTTTTTTCGTTCAATTCTATCAATTGCTGATTTCTGATGAGCATTGATGCCAATAGCATAAAAGTTGTTCCCAAGATGACAACTGAGACCAAAACTTCTGCAAGAGTCAGTCCCTCTTCATTTTCCAGCATCAACAACTCCCCCTTTATTAACGATATCTCGCGAAATTATTTCCATTACATCCAAATTATTAAATGTTCGAAGTTACTATACTACAAAAATAACACCGTTTCAATATAAAATAACGATATACCTGAAATAAAAAAAGGTCCCCTATAAATATAAATAACCACAAATGACACAACAGATTTTTTTGAACAAAAAAATACCTTCATTTTAATCAAAATAATAGACTTTTATCCAAATTTCCCATCATAAAAAGCCTTTTATTTTTCTGATAGAACTAGAAATTTTATATAATTATCAAAAAACTAGAATTTTTAAAAAACTTAAAATTAATATTAAATAACAAAAAAACAGTATATTTTGATCGGATTCATTCGAAAATAAACAAAAATAAGGCTGAAATAAAAGCTAATCACTAGCTTTTATTTCAGCCTTTAAACTGTTAAACAGTATCAATAATTTTTAGTACAACTCTAAATATTGTTCTCTTTCCCATTCAGAGACTGTTTGACGAAACGCAGCCCATTCCATTCGCTTAGCTTCAACAAAATTCGCGTAAATGTGGTTACCTAAAGCATCGATCATCACTTCATCTTTACGTAATTCTTTGATAGCATTATGCAACGTTGATGGTAGATCATGAATTTGCGCTTCATTACGCTCTTCTTCATTCATCACATAGATGTTACGATCCACAGCATCAGGTGGCGTGATTTCATTTTTGATTCCGTTCAACCCAGCTTGTAAAAGAACTGCCATCGATAAGTAAGGATTTGCAGAAGGGTCAACTGAACGTAATTCTAAACGAGTAGATAAACCGCGCGATTCTGGTACACGGACAAGCGGCGAACGGTTTCGACCACTCCAAGCCACGTACACAGGCGCTTCATAACCAGGCACTAAACGTTTATATGAATTCACAGTCGGATTGCAGACCGCTGTGTACGCACGTGCATGTTTCAGCAGTCCACCAAGAAAGTGATAAGCGGTTTGACTTAGCTGCATTGGGCCATTTTCATCATAAAAGACATTTTCCTCGCCTTTAAACAACGACATATTACAATGCATTCCCGAACCACTGATTCCATAAAGCGGTTTTGGCATAAATGTCGCATGCAGTCCATGCTTACGAGCAATTGTTTTTACAACTAACTTGAATGTTTGGATGTTGTCACACGCTTCGATCACATCTGCATATTTAAAGTCGATTTCATGTTGGCCTGGCGCTACTTCATGATGAGAGGCTTCCACTTCAAAACCTAAGCTTTCAAGCTCAAGCACAATATCTCTACGGCAATTCTCACCTAAATCGGTGGGAGCAAAATCAAAATAACCTCCGCGGTCATTTAGATCTGTCGTGATCTTTCCATCTTCATCCAATTTAAATAAGAAAAATTCTGGCTCAGGACCTAAATTGAAAGACGTAAATCCAAGCTCTTTCATATCTTCAAGTGCACGTTTTAAGTTTCCACGAGGATCTCCAGCAAAAGGTTCTCCACTCGGATTATAAATATCACAAATCAAACGAGCAACCTTCCCGTGATCGCTCTCCCACGGAAAAATCATCCATGTAGATAAGTCTGGATATAAATACATATCACTTTCTTCGATCCGTACAAAACCTTCAATAGAAGAGCCATCAAACATCATTTTGTTGCTTAACACTTTGTCTAATTGACTCACTGGAACTTCCACATTTTTGATCGTTCCCATAATGTCTGTGAACATTAATCGTAAAAATCGAACATTTTCTTCATCGGCGATACGTTTGATATCTTCTACTGTGTTTTGTTTCTTCGTCATTGTCTTCCTTCACGTCCTTCATTTTTTTGTAGAATACAGCGATTATAACTTTGGTCCTCTGGATTGGAATGGATTTTGTTGAGTAAGTCCCCCTTGAGAAATAAGTTCATCATATAAAATCTTCCGAACATCCTCATCTGTCAACGGTCTGTTCGACTCTTGGGCATGTATTTGTTCTTCCAGCTTCATTTCATAGACACGTTTGATTCCTGCCATATTTAGACCGTCAGACAAGTAATCTTTGATTTCAAGCAAAACATCAATATCATTCAGTGAATACATACGGCGATTTCCTTCGCTTCTTTCCGGATGAATCAAATCTTGCTCTTCATAATAACGGATTTGACGTGCTGATAAATCGGTCAGCTTCATAACTGTACCAATTGGAAAAACCGACATCGATCTTCTCAGTTCCTTCTCTCTCATATCCACCCCCCTCTCTTAGATAGGTATAGAATATCAATACTTTTTTCTCTTGTCAATGATTTATGTAAGGTTTTCTAACATAAAATAAAAAAAGGCTCCTTGAGGATACCTTTCTTGCATCAAAGTAAAATCGATCTTTATTAAAACTATGGTAAAAAAAGAACAAACAGAAGATTGATAGCTGGTAAAAAGCAAGCATAAACCGATATCTTCCATTCAGCTTCTTTACCTTTCGTTTTCAAAAGTTGTTGATATAGCAAATATAAATTAATAATCAAGAAAACAGATGCACACATAAAAACTCTAGCCCCTGATGCATACATCGTAGGCGAAAACCACATGATCATTGAGGAAAAGACTGCGGCGCAATAACTTAACATTAGAAAAATTTTTTGCTCAGATACAGTAATTGAACAGACAATGACCAACAGGAAAAACAATCCCCATAATACAAATGGTGCCACAGCTCCTAGTACACTACCATGAAACAAGTTTCCTTGCTTGATTTCTAAAAGTAAATCGATTTTGGTAATCGCTTGAAAATTCGTAAATCGATCAGGAAATGTATGAACTAACAATAATAAGAACGCTGTATATACTCCTGTAACTTTAATTGACATCTTCTTAGCATCGATGAGCGCAGAAACAATAAACAGAACAATAAATAGCAACAATAACTTCGTTTGCCAGCCCTCAAACAACCATGAGCTCCCTCTGAGAACCTTTGTAAAAATAGACAAATCATGATAATCCGGCATCCACATTTTCACTTCTTGCTGCAAACGTAAGTCATTTCCAGGGGCAGAAAGCATGAAAATAGCACCGCCAATGAAAAATGAAGTCGGAAGGAAAAGAAGGTAATTCTCTTTTTGTTTCCGTAGAAAAATTGCTACATGATAAATCAAGACAACCCCAATAACACAAGCAATCAATTGTTCATTTGATAAAGAAAACAGAAATGCTGGTAACAAATAAGGCCACACAGTCGTTTGTTTTCTTCTAAAAAAGTTATCTGCATAAGGAATCAATGCAAATAAACCTAAAGACAGCGGCCATAGATAATTGGTCGCTCCAGTGATCCAAAATAATGCATCCTTCATCACAAAAACGTTCATAAATCCTAAAGAAAAGAACGCTACTAAAAAGTTCACCCGAGTGACCTTTTCACTGAATAGTCGAACTAATGAATAACTATATAAAAACCAGGCACAAGCACTAATGAAGTGATGCACAAACAGAGGGACTAAGAAAATAAAATACAGTGTTGTCTCTGGGAATAATCGCGCCGACCACTCTTCATATCGCCACTGAAGATAGCTGAACAAATCATATTCTCTAGGAGCCGTCATAAACCATCCGTCATCTGTTTTTACATCGACCTTAAAATTTGTGAGGTACAAAAAAACCAAAAGGAACAAGCCGCCATAAAAAAATAAATTCTTTTTATTTTTCTTGATAAAATCAACCAACATACTATACCACCTTAACCCAAACTTTTAATCAGTATATCATTTCACTTCCAAAATAACTATACCAGTTCAAAAAAAATACATACAAAACAGAAATCGTTTTGTATGTAACTTTTTCCTCTTTACTCTTCTTCAGCCCTTAGCCACTTGGAAGCTTTTTTAGCAAAGCCTTTGACATGATAGACATTTTTTTCTTCATCAAAATTCTCTGATAGCAACAATGTATGACGAGTCACTTCACTTAATTGTTGTCCTTGGTCAGAGCGTATATCAAACTCATAGGGAAGCAGTAACTCCATCATTTTTTCTCTGACAACGCGAGTTAAATCTTCTTTGCCGCGTGTACTTTTAGCAGAAATCAGTACGTTAGGAAATAAAGTCGGTGTAAAATCGTTCGGATCGATTTGGTCGCACTTATTATAAACCGTTAAAACTGGGATCTGCTCTAGATCAAGGTCATTTAACAGCTCAACGACTGTTTGTTCATGCTGTAGACGATCTTCCGCACTCGCGTCAACAACGTGCAGCAAGAGATCCATACTACGGCTTTCTTCTAGCGTTGATTGAAACGCTTCGATCAACTGCGTCGGCAAATCTTGAATGAATCCTACCGTATCAGTAATCGTCACGATCATTCCTTGTGGAAGCTGCCATTTTTTAGTTAATGGATCCAGCGTTGCAAACAACTGATCTTCCGAGTAAGTACCAGCTGTCGTTAATAAGTTCAAAATCGTCGACTTGCCGGCATTCGTATAGCCGATCAAACCAATTTGAAACAAATCTGAAGATTGACGCTTTTGTCTACTTCTTTCACGATGAGCGGTCACTTCTTTCAGCTCACGCTTGATTGCTGTTATCTTGTTACGGATATGTCGTCGGTCTGATTCTAGCTTTGTTTCCCCTGGTCCTCTTGTTCCGATTCCTCCGCCTAAACGAGATAACTGTTTTCCTTGCCCGATCAATCTTGGCAATAAGTAGTTTAGTTGAGCAAGCTCAACCTGCAACTTTCCTTCTTTTGAACGGGCCCGCATCGCAAAGATATCAAGAATCAGCTGTACACGATCGATCACTTTTACCCCAAGCGCTTCAACGATCAGTTGATTCTGTCTCGGTGTTAATTCATGGTTGAAAATAACCAAATCAGCTTCATAAGCATCAACCAGCTGAAGTAACTCTTCTATTTTTCCCTTTCCAATGACCGTCTTTTGGTCGATTTTGGGACGTTTTTGGATCAAAGAAAAGACAACTTCACCTTCTGCTGTTTTTGTTAAGTTTTTCAATTCTTTCATTGAACCTTCAAAACGAGTATAATTTTCTTCGGTTTCTACACCAACTAATATAACTTTTTCTATGTTTTTTTCCATTTCTTATCCTTCCGAAGAGCCTAGCCAGTCAACTATCGCTTGTTCCAGCTCCGTCTGTGTTTCTGGATGCTGAACTAAATCCCACCAATTAGCATTCATACGATTTTTAAACCATGTCAACTGCCTTTTCGCATATCTTCTTGAGTTTTGTTTCACTTGGGCAACTGCGTCTTCTAAGTCTTCCTTTCCCTCAAAATAAGGGAAAAATTCTTTGTAACCAATTCCTTGGATCGATTGCTGTGGTTGTTCCTCATAAAGTTGAGCTGCTTCTTTTAAAAGACCAGAATCAAGCATGAGCTCTACTCGCTGATTGATACGCTCGTATAACAATGTACGATCCGTTTCTAAGCCCACTAAAAAATAGTCATATAAAGGTTTAGGTGTTTCTCTTGGTGTCAAGATACTGTATCCTGTTTTATCAAATACTTCGAGTGCCCGAATGATTTTTTTTTGATTATTGTAATGGATGCTCTCAGCTGCTTTAGGGTCTTTTTTCTGAAGCAATGCCCATAATTTTTCGTTTCCATTTTCTTTAGCGAATCGTTCATAGCTTTCTCGAATTTCAGTTGACTCATCTTTAGCACCTAATTCAAAATCATACAGCAACGCTTGGATATACAATCCTGTTCCTCCCACAACAATCGGTAACTTGCCTTTTTTGATGATCTCATCGATCATTCGACGTCCTTCTTTTTGAAAATCAGCAACCGAATATGTTTCTGACCACTCACGGCAATCGATCAAGTAATGAGGTACTCCAGCCCGCTCTTCCTTTGTTGCCTTAGCCGTTCCAATATCCAAGCCTTTATACACTTGCATTGAATCTCCACTGATAATTTCACCATCCAATTGTTTTGCCAATTGAATACTTAGAGCTGTTTTACCAACTGCTGTTGGACCTGCTATAACTAATACTTTTTTCAATTTCTTCATCCTTTAGCTTGTACTTCTTTACGCACCTGCAGTGCGATTTCTGGAAAATCTGTATGGATTCCTGACAATCGAGACTCGATACATCTCTTCATTTTCTCTTTATCATTCACAGTCCAGGGTCGAATCGCTTTAGGAAAATCGCTCAACTCTTTTATATGCTCAAGCACCCATTCAATATTTGGATGGATCCCCTCGATAAATGATGATTTCACTGCTTGATCTTTTTTACGCTCAGAGGCTTTGAATATCAGCGCGATCGATCGGTTCTTTTCAAGCGTCCAAACCTTTTCCAGACTAGGATAATGAAAACTTGAATACATATAATCAAACATCCACGATCTGCTTTGCATCAGCTGAACAAGCTGCGATTCGATTCCTTCGTACTGGATTTGATCCGTTTTTATTTCGATATTCAATAAACCGTAAAATTTCTCTTCTTCAAGCAACTGTAAGACTTCTTCTAGCGTTGGAATCTTCTGTTCAACCGGAAACGGCTTAAACCATAGACCAGCATCCAGCTGTTTTAGCTCCGCAAGAGTTAGATCGGCTACGAAACCAGAACCATTCGTTGTACGATCAACCGTTTCATCATGAATCACGACTAGCTGTTTGTCCTTTGATAAATGAACATCGAGCTCTATACCATCTGCTCCCACACGAACCGCTTCTTTGAATGCGATTAATGTATTTTCCGGATTTGTTCCTTTGCTCCCTCGGTGAGCGATTATCTTGGTCACAACGATCCCTCCAGTCGCACTCATTGTATCATTCCTACTAATGAGTATCAAACAATAAAAAAAGACAGACGAGCATTTTTGCCACCTGTCTTCATTCACTTACTATTCTTGATTTCTTCCTATAAATCGCTTTTTTCTTGAGCTAGTTCATAAGAAACATATTTTTCAAGCCCAGCTTTGGTCGTATGCTTCGGCTCATAACCAATCGCTTTTATTTTTGAAATGTCTGCTAAAGAGTACTTTATATCTCCAGAACGTTCCGGTTGATTTTGAACAGGCAACTCGCTAGCTAAAAGCTCATCTAACGTTGCAACTAAATCATTAAGGTTGATTGCTGTCCCTGTACCAACATTATAGACTTCACCTAAAGAAGCATTTGATGTAGCGACTAAATCTAACGCCTGAACAACATCCTCGATGAAAACAAAATCTCTCGATTGTGATCCGTCACCAAACATAGTAAATGATGTCTCTTCTTTATTTAGAAGCTTTTTGTACCGATCCATAATAATCGATATCACTCCAGAATAAGGTGATTCAGGATTCTGTTTTGGGCCATAGACATTAAAGAAACGAACTGCGCTTGTTGGGATTTGATATAAATGATAATAATCTACCACATATTTTTCCGCTGCAAACTTATCGATTGCATAGGGTGTCAATGGACGGATCACTGATTCTTCTGCTTTAGGTAAAGTAGGCTCATCTCCATAAACTGCTGCTGAGGAGGTAAAGACCAAACGCTTCAAATCAACTTGATGGGCTCTGATCAATTCTAATAATTGAAATACACTGTCAAAATTTACCTGATGTGTTTCAACTGGTCGTTCAACAGAATCAGCGACACTAGCAACTGCTGCTAAATGAAAAATGTAATCGAATTGGTTTGTTTTCAACAGCTCCTCCATCAATGAAAAATCTGTAACAGAACCTTCAATAAAACGAATATTATCAGAGTGATCTAAATTGTTTTTATTTCCCATCGATAAATCGTCTACAACGATCACCTGATGATTTTTAGAATAAAAATTTGCTAAGGTCGAGCCGATGAATCCAGCACCACCTGTAATCAATATATTGTTCATTTATCCGTAACTCCTAGCTTTTATATAGAATATAATTATACGATGTTCTTAACGTTCTTAGTTTATCATTCTTTTTGAGTATGGTCTACTTTAATTAAAAAAGACTAGTGGATGATCACTGATCCATCCACTAGTCTTGAAATGCATAGCTACTCTAAGAACTTATTCATTAAAAAGCTTATTGTTTTTCTTTTGCTACCTCTACGACTGATTTCTTTTCTTTCTTCGCTTGTTTGAGCAATTCAACGATCTCATTATTATGCATTTTATCTGGATCGATTCCTGCAGCTCTAAGTGATTCACGAGCAGCTTCGATCTCCTCATCATCAATTGTTTCAACATCTAGTTCTTTTAGATAGTCCTTAAGAGACTGTCCGCTTTTTTTGATTTTCTCTACCATAGTTTGTACTTCCTGATCTGTAAACTGCGTACTGTCAAATCCTGCCTGTTCAATTTCTGAGCGATATTTTTCCAATTCTTCCATGCTCATCGTAATTTGTTCATAGCTATATGAAACATCTGTTTCATCGGAATGATCGATCACGCTTGATTTACTATACACATCAGCCGTTTGAGTTGATTTCGTTGTAGAAGCTTTGGTCTCAGCTTCTTTTTGATTATTCAATTGTATAAAAACAATGACACCTACTAATAGGATGAGCGCAGAAATTAAAAAGAAAGCTTTTCTATTTTTCATAAATGCCCCTCTATTCTATTTATCAATCGCAACAGCCATTTTGTTTGGACTGTATGAAAGAGCTACGGTTCCTTCACTGACCCACATTGTTCCGTAGATTGGATCCGTAACATGGAAACTATTTCCATCAAATCCAGTGATCAACCAAACGTGTAAATTGGCAACTTTTAATGAACCATAATAGGTTCCATCAATGATCGGTGCTGCTAAATATGGGTAAGTTCCCCAAACAACTAAAGGATTCCCTTTCATCAACTCTTCTTTGAATTGAGCTGTACCAACGCCACTGATATCTCTTGAATTTGGTGCATATCTTTTTGCATAGGGTGTAAATGCTCTTGGGTATATCGTATGGAAGCCGTATTTATCTGTTGGATGTCCGTTGAAGCCTTCATGCGGATTGCCCCAAGAAGGAACTTTCGGTACTGCTTCTGTGACCTGATGAATATTTTGGCCACGGGTCGCTCCCAGATAAGCTAATGCCATATAAAGCGAAAATTCTTCACACCCGTTTGGATAGCCCATTGCCATTTGATTATAATAAGGAACATCCATAAATGTCTTTTGGTTTTTACTTGTCGCAGCAACAATGTTTTTATGTGCTGTCACATAGCCATAAGGTGTCTCTAAAATCGGGTAACCATTTTTATCAAGCACTCGTTTTTTCACATCGATGACTGTACCAGCAGAAATATCATTTCCTCTATTTAATGAACGGTCTGTATAGTAATGTTTCGTTTTTAACTCAATTCGTTTAGGCGCATCCATGTAATAGTTGCCCATACCGGCTGGCGCCTTCTTGTAGTTGTTTGAAACTGCCGGACCATTCAACATCTTTCTGACTAGAACGATATCAAAAGCTTCCATTCGAAAACGGTAACCAGATGTCCCACTAATTCCTCCATTTTTATTCCAGCCTAACCAGCCAAAATACTCAGCATGTGTCCGATAATACACATCGAAATGTTTTGCTAACTCACCAGTCAAGCGAATGTCATAAGCTTCTACTCGTTTAGATTCCCCTGTCGTTCCGCTTAATTGGTTATTCGACACATAATTTTGCCAACCTTTGTCCTGTACATGTGTTCTATATTCAACGCCGCCTGACACAGGGGCATTTTCAATTTTTACTTTGATTGCTTCTACTCGTTTGCTTTGACCCATCGAGCCATTTGTTTGCCCATTTTTGCTTGGTGTTTGCCAGCCTTTGTCTTGCACATGGCTTTGGTAAATAATATTTGGTTGTTTATATTGTACAAAATAACGGGTCACTGAACCAGGTGCAGCCGCTCCTTTTTTCACCAATTGGACTTCAACCGATTCTAACTGATAACTAAATCCCGCTGTACCAGAGTTTTGACCATTACTTGCCCAATCCAGCCAGCCAAAGTTTCTAGCATGTACACGGTAGTAAACATCAAAGTGCTGAGCTAACTCACCAGTCAAACGAATGCTTAATGCTTCCATACGCTTAGATTGTTTCACTGTTCCAGTCACCGCATTGTTCGCAACATAATCCTGCCAGCCAATATCCTGAACATGACTGCGATATTCAATACCGCCTGACACAGGAAGATTGTCGACTGTGAGTTTCATTGCTTCCATCCGTTTAGATTGACCTGTAGTTCCACTCATTTGTCCATTAGATTTCACGCCTTGCCAACCGATGTCCTGGATATGGCTTTGGTATTTTATATTTGGTTTTTTATACTGAACAAAAGGACGTGTTGTTTTTCCAGGTGCAGCTTGACCCTTCTCTACCAGTTGAATCTGAATGCCTTTGATCTCATAAGAAAAACCAGTCGTTCCAGAATTTTGACCGTTCACAGACCAATCCAGCCAACCAAAATTTTGGGCCTGCACTCTGTAATAAACATCATAAGTTTCTTTAAGCATCCCAGTCAGTTGAATTTGAATCGCTTCCATTCTTTTTCCGGAAACACCGCTGATACTATTGGCGTCAGTAAAGTTTTGCCAACCGACCTCTGCTACATGTGCACGATATTGGATGCTGCCTTGATCCGGCTCTCCTCCAGTAAGTGCTACCTTTAACGCTTCGATCCGACCAGCTGAAAGAATGGCTTGTGTGCCATTTGTTTGTTCTGGCTGCCAGCCTGATTTTTCATTATAGATCGAATAGCTGACTGTAAGAGGCGCTGTGCTTTTTTCTAGTTGGCTGCTTCCCTCTACTGAATCCTGAGTTTCAGTACTTCCATTTTCTTCGACACTACTCATTTGAGTTGTACTTGTATCTGTAGACTCCATAATTCGCTCTGTATCGCTAGTTGATACAGCTTGTGATTCTTCCACCGTATTCATTGAACCCGTCTGTTCCTGCGAAAAGACCATAGACGGCATAAAAATAACAGAAGCTATCATACCGACAAATAAATACCCTAGTTTCTTTTTCAACTTTTCCACCCCTCATCTTTCAATAAAATAATTGTAACAAAGTTAACTCTTTTTGTCCATCAAAGTAATTATTACTTTAAGTTATTTTATACAATCTAAAAATCCTGTTTTACACTCTTTTTTTTGCAATAAAAAATAGCAGAGAACTGATTTTTTAAATCAGCTCTCTGCCATTTGAAAAAGAATAAATAACGTTTTTACGTTCCCTTCAATAATCCACGGAACTCATTAAAGCTTTGAAGCATCTTTTTATGATTCACTAATAAATAAAGTAAATAACATACTCCATACACAGCTGTACTGATAAAACTACCGCCGAAAAACAAGTTACTTAAGATAAACAACACAGTCATTGATGTCTCTAAAAGTAGAGATTTGATTATAGGAATGTTCATCGATTTGCACAAAAACAACTCTGCAAAGTTACATCTAAAGGCTAAACTGATCAAAATAAGACCCACCGCCCAAGTCAGGTTGCCGAAGCCAAAAATAATGATGACCGACAAAATAAGCGATAACGATAATGTCGTTAAGTTAACTAACAAAATCGTCTTTTCTTTTCTCAAAGCTTTTAGGTATGTATTGATCAGTAGAGACATTCGTCCTTCGTAAATAATGATCGGGAACAAGATCCCCATAAACTTCAAGCTCTCAGCATATTCAGGCAGCCAGGCAGCCAAAATATATTTTGCAGGAACATAGAATAGTAAAATCCCGTACGTAATCGGAACAAATAAATTTCTTAGCGTAACAAAGAGGTTCGGTAATTTTTCTTGGTTCGTTCTTCTGAGCAATGGAAACATAACAACGCCAACTGCATTGACGAAGGTCAAAAACATATTAGAAATACTCAATGTGAAAGACAATTTCCCAAATGTTTCGATCGTCCATTTTTTTTCAACAAAAAAGCGAATCGTTCCGATGATCAACATACTTGCAATACTGCTGATCATCAATTTACTACCAATGTTGATATTATCGATGATTTCAGGTAAGACTTTTCTTAAGCGAATCATTTTCAAGCTGAGCATATCTCTAATACGATACATTCCCCAGATCGTCATGATAAGTCTAGACAGGATATCCATCGTAATCAACCAGAAAAAGTTCCGCCCGCCCATAAGCAAGTAAACTCCGATGAACATGACATACAAATACCGATCTGTTCTAGATAATTGCGCATATTCTTTGATACGGTTTGTTGATTGAAAAATAAAAAGAATAAATGTTTTCGAAATAGTGATCAAAGAGACGACCGCAGTTAATATCAAAATAAGTGATTTATTGCTTGGTGGTAAAAAGAAAAAGGCCCATACGATAACTAATGATGAAAGAATGACCTCAAATATAGCTAAATACCAAAATTGAGAGCCCAAATTTCTCTTATCCAGATCTTCGTATTCTTCCCCGCCAATCTTCAAATAAATTCCATCGATCCAGCCTAAATGGAAAAAACCAACATAAGATGAGTAGAAAACATACAGTTGCCAATAGCTATATTCTCTGACACCTAATAATTTTGGAACAAATAAATTTAGTAAGACAGAGATCCCTAACGTAGCAAAGTTAGCTGCAACTGTATAATATAGATTTTTTATGACTGACTTAGCTTTTTCATTCATAATACATTCCTCTTATTTTCTCTCATTTAGCCCAAACGATCAATAAAATCAACTATCGTTCTTATTTTACATTACAAATCCAAAGTTCTAATTTATCTCTTAAAAAAATTAGCAAACCAACCACTGAATTGATAGTTTTGTGTGACACTTTCTGGAAGTGGAACCATAGGAACTTCAAGGAAAGCAGCTAGTTCTTCTAGATTTGTTTCAGACAAAATGAACATATTTTCCCATCGATAAAAGTCCAGGTTCTGTACACTTGGATTATTCGTGATCAATTTTTTATTAAGAAACAATGCTTCTAATGGTCTAAGGGAAATCCCTTGTTGATCACTTTGAACAATATCTAAAATAGCTCCTGTATTGCCCTCATAATTGATCAATTCGCTGTACGGCAATGCTTCTTTATAAGCATAATCTGTTCGAGAATTTTTAGATGAATCGACAACATAAATCAACGGTTTCAATTGCTTGCTGATAAAGTACTGCTCCAGTTCTAATAAAAGCGGTAATCGATTCTTATCTACACCAATAAAACAAACATCTGAATGATAGCTGTCATCTGTTTTTGTAACGGTCAGCTTTGTCCGATCAATAAATTGATTATTCGGATGCATCCCATATTTTTCACAGTCTTTTTCATCAAACGACCATAGTTCACAATTTAAGTCCGAATAAAGAGAAACAGGTGTATCTCTAATCACAGGATTACTATACCAGACAACAATCCGTATTTCAGGATACTTTCGGTTCAAATATTTAATCAATGGACGAGAGAAAAAGTGTGAATTCACCAAAATAAAATCGATCTCTTTCAACTTTTTTTTCCAGTTTCCATAAAAGAAAGACGCCAATTGTAAATTCAACTTTTTATCTAGATAATTGAGCAGTTTGATTATAAATGTCCGTCGTTCAAAATATTTCTCTACGTGGATACCTAATTTTTGTGCATCCGTTGAAAATAAAACCGATTTCTCATCCAGCGTAATGATCATCATACGACTATAGTCCATTGATCTCAGACTCCTTTGTTTTGCTTATTTCCAATAAAAAGTATAAGGATGATGGGTCACTCGCTCTGATTCAGGCGGCAATTCCATGTAGTCTCCATAACGCAGCGTCAAAAACTTTTTGCGGTCTTTGATTGCACGAACTGTTTTACCAGCAAAGATAATATCTTCGTATTCTTTAAACCAATCCGTCGGGAAAATTCCCCATTCTTCATCAATAAATTCGATATAACCGCAAATCTCTGCTTCCTCAAAAGGATACTTGTGTATTTCATCCATAAGTAAACTTCTCCAATGCGCATAATTTCCCTGCTTCAATAACTTACGATACTTTGGATAGTATAAAACTCTTTTCCCATATGCCTTCCATCTCGTTTTGGAGATTGCATAAGAAGCATTCAACGTTGCTAACATATTATCTAGATACAACATGCAACGCTCTCCAAAAGCTTTTCTTTCAGCTTGATCCGCTGGAAAACCATCTATTGGAAAAATGTCTACAAAAACACCTAGTTCTGGATCTTCACTATGATAAAATTGTTTTGTTTTCATACAAGTTCTTTTGTCGATCAATTTTGCAAATGGATAGCGATATTCAGTACGTGTCTCTAGACTTAACAGCAAATACGTTTCGTCTTTCGCTAAAATCTTTATCAGACGGTCATAATTTGGACGCGTCAGCACAATATCTAGGTCATCATCCCAAGGAATATACCCTTGATGTCTTTCTGCTCCAATCAAGCTTCCATAATAAACAGAATACTCAATGTCATTCTTTCGGCAAATCTGATCGATATACACAAGCATCTCGACACCAATTTCCTGTATTTCATTAATACTCAATTCTTTCATAGCTCTAATTCACTCGTTTCCTGCTCATTTTTTGAGTTCAATCTACCGATATAAAGGAAGAATACTAATGCACCTAATCGATTCACTAATACAATATCCGGGATCAAGCATGCAGATATCAAAATCGCCAAGACGATCAAGCTATAAAATAAGTATTCAAGATAATTCGTTCTATTCATCTTGAAAAGAGTAACTAATGCTTTGATCATGTTATATAAAACAAACAACGTAAATGGAATCGTCCCTAAAAGTCCTGTCGTCGCCAATAAGAAAAATAGAAAATTATGTGGGGTTTGCTCTTTTATTGCAATCCAAGTATTTGGTAAATTTTTCTGAGCATAGTGAAGTAAACCTTTTGGAGATGGCCCAATCAATGGCTTAGTCTCAAATATTTCAACCGCGCTTTTCCATAGCTTAAATCGGCTATTAGAAATATCTGAATCCTCTCCTGTGTCAGGTCGATCCAAAGAAATATCATCTTTTCCATCGTTTGTCTTGATCACGATCACCTTGCTGACAGCTTCAGCAGTAACAACTGAAACTTTTTGAGTGACCGTCATCGTCAGAGAAAGAACCACAACAGCAGCTAATGCAAGACCTGTTGAAAGCAAGAGACGTTTGAAAAGCGCCATCGTCTTTTTATTATAATAAAAATAGAAAAAGACCCAGACGACCACAACTGCCATGCTTTCGATCATTGCAGTTCTTGAACCTGAAAGGACAACGAAAAAGAAAGATACGATTAGATTAGTAATCAAAAAACCTCTATATAGCTTTGACTCTGCCTTTTTGAAAAGGTGTATAGAAAAACAAAAAGAAACAACAGAAATGGTTGCAGCATAGTTCGGATCTACAAATACACCATACAAGCGATTTTCAAAAAAGCCCATCCGAATCCCATAATACAATTTATCTAAAGGCATCGTATACTGGAATTGTACAAAAAACATTCCTAATGAAATAACTAATAAAACAAACCATGTAAACACTAAAACTTTTTCTACTAGTGAAAATAAATCTTTGCGGTTTTTCTTCCCAAGTTCGTAAGCCACAAAGAAAAGAAGTACTTCCCATATAATCAATTTAAAATTAGCAACTAAACCTGTCGGTGCATTTGCGATGGAAGTAATGACCAACGCTAAAGTAAAGATCAGCAACAAGAAACTTGGCTTCTCACGTCTTTTGATCCAATCAAACCCGTTACGAATGAATAATAATCCCCCAGCTAATGAAATAACAGAAAAAATAATACTGTCAAATTTTGATGGAATCAGACTATAGGTACTGATCATACGCATGATCAACATAAATTCCCAAACGAGAATAAAAGGTATTTCTACCTTATCAAGAACTTCATTAGCTTTTTTTATCATTAACCCTATCTCCTTAACTCAATTAAGATCTACTTGTTTATTTTCCTTACCATTCTACTCTCAAAACGTGATAAGAGCTTGTATAGGTATGGATGTATTTTTAAAGCGAACATCGCTATTTTTCTCGATTTAGTAAAATATTGATTTTTAAGTACAAAAGTAAAATTGCTACGTAAAAATTTGATAATTTGTCTTTGTGTCTCCATATCCTCATTTGTTAGAGGACTATTCATCATTTTATCCAAGACAGTAAAATAAGCCCAGCAAACCCTAGTATGAGCAACATTGACTAATTCTGGATACTTAGCTACAACACGTGTTTCATTATCTTCCCATGCCTTGATCATATCCAAGTCTTTATGTGTAAAGTGATTACTGGAAATACTATTTTCCCGATGAAAGTAACAATATTTTTGACTAGTGTCGATGACTACTTTTTTAGTTTCTTCAAGCACATCTAAAATGACTGCAGCATCTTCTGTGATCATACCGACTGGATAACGAACATGATCAAATATTTCTCTTTTATATAGCTTATTTGTTGCACTGATCGTACTTAGCTTTCCTTCAAACATTATTTTTGCTGCGCCGACCATATCTGTTACGATATACTTTTTCTCTTTGATCACAGGTTCTTTTCCCGCATAAACATCCAAAAATCCAACTGTTGCTAAATCAGCATCTTCTCTTTTTAGATTATTATATAAAAGTTCATACATATCTTCCATGATATAATCATCACTATCAACAAAGCCTAGGTAACGACCTTTAGCTACTTCGATCCCAGTATTTCTTGCTGCGCTTAAACCGCCATTTTCTTGATGGATAACAGTGATCCGTTGATCAGCTTTCGCATATTCATCACACATCTCACCGCTTCTGTCCGGTGAACCATCATCGACTAAAATCAGTTCAAAATCTTGGAATGTTTGAGCTAAAATGGATTTTACACACTTATCTAGATATTGCTCTACTTTATATACCGGAACAATAATACTTATCTCAGGCACTACTTTTTCACTCCTCGGTTTTCATAATTCTTATGACTTGCTCTAAGCCTTCTTCTAAGGAATAAATCGGCTGCCACCCCAATCGTTCTATCTTATCAGTAGCTAGAATCGCCTGCGTTGCTTTAGAATAACCCGCAGCTTCTGTTTGATCTGGGATTTCAAAGATCACTTTTCTACCAACGATCGCAGCCAGCTTTTCTGCCAACTCTTTTAGTGTTAAGTCAAATTGGCTATTGGCAATATTGTACGCTTCGCCAGATTTACCTTCTAGAAGTAAATACAATAATGCGTATGCTGCATCAGCAACATAACAATAAGAATAATACTGTGTTCCTGCACTCTTTAAAACGATATCTTCGTCGTTCACAGCGTTTCGAATAAACTGAGAAGAAGCTTTGGAATCTTCTTTCAGCATCGTTGGACCAAAAATGCGACATAATCTAGGAATCACTACATCGACATCATACTGCTGAATATACGCTTGGCACAGTGCTTCACTTGCTCGTTTCCCTTCCGGATAACCAGCCCTTAACGTATTACTGTCTATATAGCCACAATATTGCTCATCAAATTTCTCTACGTCGCCCCTATTTTCTCCGTATATCTCAACAGTGGAAAGAAACAATACCCGTTCAACAGAATGCTTCGCTGCATAGTTCAGCACCTGTTCTGTTCCTTTGATATTCGTCATGATCGTATTGATCGGATCTTCTACGTAGGCTTTTGGATGTGTATTACTTGCACCATGAATAATGAAATCATACGTAATATCAGAGACTAACGGTTCTAAAACATCTCCTGCCACTAGATGAAAGTGGCGATCACCCAGATATTTTACAAACCTTGACTCCAGTTTTCCTAAATTTCTTCCCATCGCATAAACTGAGATGTTGAGAGCTTGTTTCTTATTCAAAGCCATTAAGCAGTCGATCAAAAACGTTCCAATCATTCCTGAAGCTCCGATAATCAAGATCGATTTATTTTCTAATTTGTTCCATGCCAATTGTTCCTGAACAACTTTTTCGATATCTTTTTGATAATCAAGATTATTTGAAAACATAGTGTTCTCCTATTCTTCTTTCATTCGAAGATAGCCTTTGAATAATTGCAGGTCATCTTGTGTCGTTAGTTTGATATTCTTATCAGAACCCACAGCAAAATAAAGAGTTTCTCCTAAATCGACCATCATTGTATTAGCATATGATGATTCTGAGATACCAATGCCTTCTTTGAAGGCTTTTTCATAAGCCCAAGCAAGCTTATCGAATTGGTATGCTTGAGGTGTAGATACTCTTCTCAATGTTTCTCTATTAATATATTGTTTCGTTGTTTCTTCTGTCTCTTTCACAAAAATTTGTTCGTTATAAGGCAGTGAAGTCACTGCATTACCGAATTCTTTACATTTTACGATAACATCAGATAATACGATCTCATCGACTAATGGACGAATCCCGTCGTGGATCACAATCGTATCCTCTTTTTCAGAGTGTGCTTTTAAGAAATCTACACCATTTCTAATGGATTCCTGACCGCTGTTGCCGCCTTCAATGATCCACTCCAGTTTATCGATATGATACTCTTTTGCATATGCTGATAGGGTATCCTCCCAGCCTTTCTTACAAACAACCAGGATTCGGTCGATCATCGGATGCTTTTGGAAAGATTCCAAAGTATAAATAATAATCGGTTTATCCTCAACCATAATGAATTGTTTTGGAATATCCTGTCCCATTCTTTTACCGACACCACCGGCAATAATCAAAGCTGTAATCATCAATTATTCCTCCTTCGAGTGATCCACACAATAGTAGATTCCTTTATATTTTTTATAAGTGTTCTCTGTATCAATATACACTGCATCATGATGAGAAATACGATCTTTTTCATCCGGCAACTCCATATAATTACCGAATACTTGAGTCAAATAATGATCATACCCGATCGGTACCGGCATCGTTGTATCTTCAAAAGGCAAGTACACTGCCTTTTCAAAGTCTGTTCTCTTATACAAATTCCCCATGTAACGCGGACCTACACAAAGCTCAGTCACATATTCAGACGTAGAAAAATCATATTTTGACATCTGTTTGCTGGCAAATGACCAGATTCTATAGCGACCTTTTTTAGTAGGAACAAGTTTTAGGAGGACTTTACTGCCAAACGCCATGACTCCACCATGTTTTTCCGGAACCACTTGTGAGCAAAACAACGCATAGATCAATGCCCATAGCTTTTGAATCTTTCTCTTGACCGCTCCGTCTGGTGCGCCGTCTAGTGGAAAAATATCGATCGGCAAACCGTGAGGCATATCCAAATCCTGCTGATAAGGTTTGATAAAGGTTGTTTCCGCTGCTCGGATCGTTGTAAAGGAATTATGGTCAATAAAGGTTTTAGATGGTTTCATCAATGGATATTTTTCTACATCCGCATGTACTTGCCATAAGTCAGATAATTTCTCATAATCCTTACGTGGCATAAAAAAATCCAAATCGTCATCCCATGGTATAAAGCCTTGATTTCTGACTGTTCCGATACAGCCGCCACCACAAAAATAACACAACAAATCGTGTTCATTGCAGAAGCTGACAAAGTAGTTTGCCATTTCTAAATTGACCCTTTGGATTCTTTTGATTTGCTCTGTGTCTTCTATCTTATTCATCGTTCAATACTAAACTCCTCAAAGTACCTGTTTTCAGAATACATCTGGTCTATTTTCTCACATCTGATAAAAACTTTCAACAACTTACCAGTGTTCTTAATACAACTGTAAACAAGTCAAAGCACTTCAAGTATCAAGGAAAACAAAAAACACCACATAACTAATCGTTATGTGATGTTTTCTTTCTGATTAAGAAATGACATACTATTTTCTAAGCATTCGTTTGTAAAATTTCCCCCGTAGCTGTGTAGGCATTAGACAAATAACAATATGGATCGCTGATACTGAAACGAAATCAGTAAAGCTGCCTAGTCCTTCTTGATAGATCCTCTTTCTTGCTTTTAGACCAGGCATCAAGTATTTTAGGCCGCCACGACGATTATACATATCATTTCCTGTACGTGCGTAAACTAAAAACTCTGGTAAATTCTGACCTTCATAACCAGCTTTTAATAATCTGACCCACAAGTAATAATCTTCAAATCCTTGTAAAGGAAGATAATTCCCGACAGCGATGACCGCTTCTTTTTTATACATAACAGTCATATGATTAAAGGGATTTCTTTTTTTGGAAAACTGGCGAATCTCTTTGTTCGTTAGAGGCATGTTCTTTCTTGCCAGCTCATTTTCGATCGTATCTTCAAATTCAATGATATTTGAACCTATGATAGCTAATTCGCTGTTTTTCAAAAAAGTATTATATTGTATTTCTAATCGAGTATTGGCCATGATATCATCCGTATCCATTCGAGCAATCAAGTCATTGCGGCAGTTCTTCACACCAATCGCTAATGCTGTGCCCAAACCTTGATTTTTCTCTAGCGAAATGACAGTCAATTGACCAGCTAAGCGATCACGGTAATGCTGGATCTGCTCATATAATTCATCTGTCAAAGGTCCATCTTCGACCAAAAGAATCTCATCCGGCTGAATGGATTGAGCAAGCGTACTTTCCATCGTTTGGGTAAAATATTCCGGTTTTTCTTTCTTGTAGACAGACATCAACACGCTAACAGGTATAGTTTGCATTTTATTCACTCACTTTATTTAAATAGCTCAATTTTATTTTCACTTAAGAATGACAGATCTTTTGTACTGCGTTCAACCTCTTCTACACCTTGAGAAGAAACTTTATCAAATAGAATCTTGATCGTTTGCAACAAGATTTTCAGATCCAGCAGTAATGAATAGTTTTTGATATACAATAGATCAAAATTTAATTTACTATTATAATCTGATGCATATTTTCCATACACCTGTGCATATCCAGTGATTCCCGCTCTGACATTGTGTCGTAAGTAATACTGAGGATTCTCACTATTGAATTGATCCACGAAAAAGGGTCTTTCTGGTCTTGGGCCGACAATCGCCATATCTCCTCTGATCACATTGATCAATTGAGGCAGCTCGTCGATCCTTAACGCTCGTAAGTATTTACCAACAGCAGTTACACGAGCATCATTACTGGTTGATAAAACTGGACCAGATTTGGCTTCTGCTGTTGCAGACATTGTTCTAAATTTTAAAATTGGAAATTCTTTTTGATCCAATGTGATTCTTGTTTGCTTGTAGATCACAGGACCAGGAGATGTTACTTTCACTAAGATCGCTGCAATCAGCATCAAAGGAGAAGCAATAACTAACAACACAAATGAAAGAATGATATCAAATAGACGCTTCATGAAGTTGTCTTCTCCTTTGATTCTAAAATCAGACACCTCAATGATACTTTCATCTTCAAAATTCATCATGTTCGGTTTTAACATAATTAGATTTTCAAAGCTGGTATTTAAAAATAGCTTCTTTTCCGCTTTTGTTACGAGTTTATAGATTTTAAATTTTTCGTTCTCATCGATATGGCTAGAAATATAAACGATATCGATTTCATCAAGCTGTTTGACCAAATTTTCATAATAATGGTCAACGATCACTTTGGTCACCTGATGCTTTTTATTTTTATGACTGATAAAGTTCTGTGCTGCAGAAACAACACTTTCCTCGGTTCCTATAATCACGACTTTTTTGATCGAGCTGACTTTTAAATATAAGAAATAAACCAGAATCCGCCACAAGCTCAACAATATAATACCGACGATAAATGTATACACAAGGACCGATCTCGGAAATGTGAACCAACGACCTGCAAATGTGATCGTCATGATAAACAAAATCGTCAAGAATTGACCGATCACGGTGACAAAAACAATATCATTGATCGTTCGATTATAGAACACATACGCACCTAATAGCATATTTAAAAAGATAAAAAACAGCGAAATATAGATAGCAGATTTCTCATAGGATACAAAATTATATGAAGGAATGTTAGATCCAAATTTAATCCAAAATCCAACCAATACCGAAAAATTAAAGACAAGCACGTCAATAATAATAATCGCAATTCGCTTTGCATTATTCCATTCACTTTTAGTTGTCATTTTTACCTTCCTTCCTGAATAAACATTTAACCTATTTTTTACTGATAAAAACTTTCCGTTTCATGTTACCACAATGGGGCTAAAAAAAACAATAACCTCTCCCGCGTTCTAGGGAAGATTTATCGAATCGATTCCGTTACTTTACTGTTTTTTCTTCACTTTTCTGCAGTGCAAGCCCAACAAAGGAGTACACGATCGGCATCCAGTAGTTAGCAAGCAAGGTATCTTCCATCGTTGCTTGGATACAAATCGCTAAAAAGGCTAAAAACAAACTCACTTGAAGTGCAGAAAGTTTTGTTTTAGCGAATACATTAGTCGCTAATAAGTAAAGCAGCACGCTAAAAATCAATGTATAGCCGATAATGCCATAATTGCTTAAGGTATAGATAAAGCTATTATGAGTTCCCAGCGATTTCCATGAAGCCGTAAAAGGTTCCATTCCTATGAACATATTTTGAGTGTTGGAAAACCATTTTTCAAAAAATTCAGCCCAAATATTTTCTCTACCAGTGAATAAATTCATCGCATCCGACTCAGCAAACTGATAAAAAATAAACGGACCTGCTACAAAAAATAGTGCAAAACCAGCAAGCAGCAGATAGTTATTTTTTAATAGTTTCTTAGGAACGATATTGTCGACTAAAATAAAGAAAATCAACGCACCTAGAGAAGCTTTCGACTGACATACCCAAACACCTAAAAGTCCGGCAGCGTATACTGGAATGACCAATAATTTAAAATAGCCGATGTTAAATGACTTGATAATGATCGTCAACATCATCACTGATAAGAAAATCGTCATACCGATCGTATTTGTATTGATCCAAATCGCTTCTAGCTTATTGTCATTTTTCCAAATCAATGCAGGATCGATCAATTTGGGCAACTCGACATACATTCTATAAATCGTCACAAACAGCGCCGTCCCAGAAATACCAGCCAACAGACCTAAATCGATCTTGGTGAACTTCGTTTTTTTAAAGCAAAGCAGTAGTAAAATAATCAAAGGGATCGATGCATTGATAAACCGATTACTATGCCTCATAGAAGACGTCAATGTATAAAATACAAAAATCACTGCAGCTAATATTATCAATATCCAATCTGCTTTCGTTAGTGATTTTATTCTCAGCAAAAGAACCAATGCAATGGCTGCTGATAATAGATAGACACTATTAGCGTAAATCCAGCCAGTTGTAGGTGTGCTGATCCCAACGACCCACATTAAGTAAGAACCAGCAATCGTAACCAATAGAATCAGGTTACTTATTCTATTTAAGATTTTATCCATCTTGACATCCTTTCAATAAGCGTATGTGGTCAATAACTCACTTTATAAATATACGCATTATTTGTATCTGGTCCGTATAATTGTTTCACTTGGATTTTTTCTGTAGCTAATTCATCGATCGTTTCGTAGGTGACTAGATAACGAATGTTGTATTTCATCAAATCTTCCAAGCTCAATCGTACTTTGAATGCATCTGCATGAAGTAACTCAAATTGAGGTTTCTCTGTGCTGATTTCAACGTAAATGTGAGAGTAACGATTATAAACCTTTTCATATTTCCCAGTAGGATCAAGTGGTTTCCATGAATCCAAATTGGGGGTAAAAGCTGTTCCATTAAAATTATGAACTCCTAGCATAGGTAAGAAAGCATGCATCATCCGCTCTCCAGCCCACAATTGCCCTGGATCTTCTTTTTCGATCGCCATCACTTTCTGAGCAATTTGCTTATCGTAAACAGGACTAACCCCTTTGCTGACTGGATTGACTGTCGTCCCTCCAACTAATACTGCAGCAAGCAATACTAAAGAAAAAAGGTATTTTCGCTGATTCAATAATAAAATGATCAATAAACCTGCAACTAGAAGCGTCCAAATAATATCCATCCGGCTTAAATACAATCCTAGATTTCCCTTATAGAGTGAAAAGAAATACAAACCTAGATTAATTACAATGATCGGTACTTGCCATTTAAATGCTAGTTTTTTCTGTTCCCATACGTATTGAATAAACCAAATACTCAATAAAATCGCTGCAAAGCCAAACGCTAGATTCGCTCTTTCTTCTGGAACATAAGAATACATCGTGATTTTAGCAAGAATTGTTGGAAAACGTAAGCTCATCCAAACTATATTGAATAAACAGAAAACAAATAGCAAAAAGCCATATAAGTTTTCTTTGATTTTTTTGTAAAATACCCAAGGTGAGACGAATAAAATAACGAAGAAGAAGTGATAAAAACTACTTAATTCAGAGTTATTTTCATAAACGACATCTTTAAATGACATTTTCCAATTGACTAAAAAGTTAAATAGATCCTTTTTAGCAAAGTCACCACCAAGACTCACTCGGTTCCCCGGATAGATCGTATGCATCACCCGCATCAACGAATCCCATGATGTAACAAGTGAGACACCGACGATGATTCCTGTCATCACTACAGCTAAACTGATAAACAGACCGTCAAATTTATCTAATTTTACTTTCTTACGAAATTCGAAGAAAAAGCCAAGTAAAAATAATAAGATCAAATAACCGAAAGGCACTTGAAGAGCCGGATACAAGACTAAAATAAATCCGGAGGCACATAATGCAGCTAGTATAGCACACAATAAACGCGCCCATTTTTTTTCATGCGCATAGAAATAATTATACATACCTACTAAAAATCCAAAAGTAAAGAACACTAAATCTCCTACTGGAGAAACAAACCACCATTGAATCGCTGCTGAAAATGGAAGCCAGACACTGGTCAATAAAGCTAGATACTTATTACGCTTAGTCAAAATCAAACCCATTTCAAAAGACAGCAGCATCAATCCGATCAGTTTTAATCCCCAATACCAAGACAATCCCCGCTCTTTCCCTAAAAGAACATAGCCCCAAGTAAACGGTTTTGCCAATGTAGCTAAATTCAATGCAGGTGAATTATAACCGATGACCATATCTTGCCCATCTACTGTGATCACTTCATTGTGATTTTTTAATCCTGTTTGTGTTTGTGATAAGCTGTAAGGGGTTTGCACCATCCATTCATCTGATCGAATGGGCCTTGGTTCTCCTACGATCACACTTTCACTATTACCATCTTTAGCATAATCTGAAACATATTGGTCCCACATCGCTAACGAACTGCCATGGATTTTGAAAACCAGCATCAAAATGAATACGAGCAATGCAATGATGAATCGTGCTCTGATGATTTGATCAAGTGCAGCTTGGCCCCCTTGTTTGATCGTACTATTTTGCTTATGTTTTGCTTGATGTATCTCCATTTTCTAACTCCATTTCCTAGTCATAACTCACTTTTTATTGCACTAATTTCGATAAGAAAAATTCGGGATCTCTCTAGTCAAGTTTGGATTATAAAACGGATCATTGTCGATCAACCCTGCCCATTTTTGCTCCATCATTGCCTTTTCCTGTTCAAATCGTTTTTTCTTTTTCCCTTTATCGTCATAGCCTCTAGTTTGAGATTCAAAATGATAAAGTTCCGCTTCATGAAGCCAAACATTATCACGGCCAAGCTCTTTGACTTTTAAACATAAGTCTACATCATTGAATGCCACAGTAAAATCTTCGTCAAAACCTGAAACAGCATCAAAATCGCTTTTTTTCATTAATAAGCAAGCTGCCGTCACTGCTAAATAGTCAACATTCAACGCTAATTTTCCAAAGTAACCTAAATCTCCGTGAGGATATCCATAATGTCCATGCCCTGCGATTCCGCCAAGTCCTAAAATAACTCCAGCATGCTGGATCGTATTGTTTGGATATAGTAGTTTTGCACCAACACAGCCGACCCGTTCCAACTGTCCAAATGAAACCATCAAAGTCAGCCAGTCTGCATTGATCACTTCTGTATCGTTATTTAGGAATAATAGATATTTTCCCTTAGCATCTTTAGCAGCAATATTGTTGATCTTAGAGAAATTGAACGGAATGTCGATCGTCGTCACTCGAAAACGTTCTTGAAGCGTTTCTTCAAATGACGCATAAAGTTCCTTCATCTTCTCATCTGTGCTGCCATTATCTGCAATAATGATCTCATAATTTTTATAGGTCGTTTTTTCGATGATCGAAGTGACACAACGTTTGACATCATTATACCCATTTTTAGTAGGAATAATGATCGAAACTAGCTCTTGTATTTCGATATCATAATAAACATCATACAAGCCATTGGCACGACCATGCTTTGCATGTCCCTTGATACCGCGGCGGAGCAAGGCATCCTGGACGGCTTTCAAGCCAGCTTCAAAAGCATACCCTTTTGTGGACTGATCGACCGCAGTTGATGTCGGCAGCATACGCCAATGGTACAGAACCTTTGGAATATGTTTGATTCGATCAGCTGATGTTTTTTCGGTAAAACGAAGGACTAAATCATAATCCTGAGATCCTTCATAGCCTTTTCTGAAGCCGCCAATTTCTTCGAGTATCGTTCTGCGGTATACACCTAAATGAGAAATATAATTTGTTCCTAACAGTAGATCCGGTGACCAGTCCGGTTTAAATGACGGATCTGAGCGATTGCCTTCCATATCGATCTTGTCTTCATCACTATAGAGCAAATCAAGCTCCGGATTTTCGTTCAGTGCTTTGACCACTTCATAAAAAGCAATTCTAGGTAACTCATCATCATTATCTAAAAGAGCGACAAACTCACCTGTTGCAAGCTCAAGAGCAGAATTCGTTGCTTCTGAAATATGTCCATTTTTTTGTCTAAAAAAGACTTTGATCCGTTCATCTGATTCCTGATATTCTGTCAAAAGCTCTTTGACTTTAGGGTCAGTAGAAGCGTCATCTGCCATACACAATTCCCAATTCGTATAATCTTGAATCAAAATCGAATCAATACAACGACGCAGCCACTTTTCCTCAACATTGTAAACGGGCATCGCAATCGAAATTTTCGGCTGATAATCAAAAGCTGCGATTTCCTCCTTGATTTGATCAAAATCAAACTGCTCGTTTCGCTCCAACCAGCTAGGATATGAGGACTGTCTGCGGATTTTTTCGATCTTCACACGCTGGATCGTGCCTTTTAGACCATTTCTTTTTAGATAACTGATTCCTTTATGTACATTGATCATCAATCGAGCCATCTTGTCTTCTGTTCCAGGAATCAATGGATGTTTCTTTCCTAAATCGATCCATTGAGAATACTTTGTTTTATCTTCATTTGATGTAAAACAAATTTCCAGCTTATCTTTCTTTAATAAGCCTTCTAGTTTGATCTCAAATCCAGCTAAAACAGACGGATCCGTTTCATAAATCTGGTTTACATCTTCTCTCAGTACGCGCTTGATATCGTAAGAAGTGACCTGCTCTTGATTGATAACCGAAATTTCCGGACTGGTATTTGTTTTCGTATTCAAAGCCCAACCGGTGATCGTTAAATTATTGGTTTGTTTCTCTCGATAGATACTATCAATAATGACTTTGATCTCATCGCTCATGATTTGTTCTCCTTATAATTTAAAGGTTTGACAGCTATTATTTTTTGGGCTGCTGCCCTTAAAATAAATAATAGCTGTCGTTATCTTTATACTTGAAATACGTTTCTATAATCGCTTAGGATTTCTATATTTGTCCATCATTTCTGCTTCAGACCATTTGCTCGCTAACTCTTTGAAGTTGCCTTTTTTATCAACACTCTTGATTTTTTCATCTGCCTTAAAAATAGCATATGAACAGTAAATGATCGTTTTATCTAGTTTATTAGCAAATTGCAAGGATAAGTCTGTTCCCATCAGATCTTTACCTAATCCTTCATCGATTCCTGAAACAGCAAGGTAATCTGCCTTTCTAAACACCATACATCTTTCTGATGCTGCCTGGATATTTCTAGGTAATGCGATTCGGTAGTAATAACCTAAGCTCTTACCTGGCGTTCCTTCTTCTGGATACTGTAGACGTTTTTTCTCTAAATCGATCGACATCCCTACATTTTCGATTCGATAGCGATAATCGACGATTCGACCCATGACGATACCTGAAGACGGTTGCTGTGCCATATTCATCATTTCAAGCAGCCAGTTACTTTTAGTTGGGACAAGACCTGCATCTAAAAGAACAATGTATTCACCTGAGCTTGCTTTGATCAAAGCATCTCTTGTTTGCCCTTCATGATAAACAAGTTTATTGCTTGTTGACTGAACGCTTGACTTTAAGGCTTCCGGTAAGATGATTTCGTAATTCTCGTAAATTGTTTTTTCAAGAATTTTTTTCAGATAATCATTGATATCTGCTGTGTCATTTGTAATGATCACTGAAACTTTTGGTACAGTTTCATACGTATAATTGACCTTATATGAGCCATAAAACTCGGCGATCTCAACGTTGGCTTTGATCCCACGGCGGTCCATCGCCGCTTGCAGGGCTTTTTGACCAGCAACATAGGCATACCCTTTACTTTCAGGATTCAAGGCCGTTGACGATTCGATCGCACGCCAATGGTACATCATTCCTGGAATATGTGCGATATTCTCTGCATTTTCTGTTGCACGTAACACGAAATCATAATCTTGTGCACCATTAAATTCTGTATTTAGTCCGCCAGTTTTTTCTAAAACTGAACGTTTGACTACAACAAAATGAGTAATGTAATTATGATTCAAAATCAATTCAGGGTTCCATTTAGATTTGTAAAAAGCATTGAAACGTTTGCCGCTTTCAGTAACTTTGTCTTCATCAGTATAAATGAAATCGATCGTTTGATCTTCATTCAGCGCCTTGACTACTTCATATAGTGCTTGCGGCGCAAGCTCATCATCATTATCCATAAAGCCGATATATTCACCCGTTGCGATCGTCAATGCTGAATTGGTCGCTTCAGAGATATGGCCATTTTCTTCACGGTAGATCACTTTGATTCGATCATCTGCATCCGCATATTTTTTTAGTAATGGCTTGATATAAGCACTTGGGGACGCATCATCAGCTAAACAAAGTTCCCAATTTTCATAATATTGGTTTTGAAGAGAAGAAACACAGGCATCCAACCATTTTTCTTCTACATTATAAACTGGCACAGCTACTGAGATTTTTGGCTGATAAGTAAATGTTTTGATCTCTTCTAAAATAGCCGTTGCATCGACAGGTGTTTCTAATTGTTCTTGACGTTTGAAGTACCATTTCATTGATCCAACTAACCCTCTTGTTTGGATCGAACGTAATGCACGCTGAACTTTTCCACCTGGTTGCACCATGTTCGGTTTTTCTAAACGATACTGTAATTTCCGGCCATTGTTGGCAGCAACATTTAAAATATATGTTGGCTGATCTTCCGAATCTTTGACCTCGATCTCAAAACCGTAATCCTGATCTCCTTTTAATTCAAACATATCGATCACATCACGACGATATTCTGTCGTCACAGCATATTCAATCGCTGATTCAGCCGTCACTTCAAAAGTAACAGGCAGTTTATCTTCTCTAGAATAAGCCCAGCCACGAATGACCGTCTTTTTTTCTTCAACGTGCCGAACGATATCATCGATGTTCAATGAAACGAACGAATCAAATTTGCTGATCGACACTTTTTTATATTTACTCATTTGTTTTCCACGCACCATCGACTTCTTATTTTTTAATTCATTTTGTTCATCTCTTTTTTCAATTGCGTAATCGATCAGCTCATGAACGATCTCAGAAAATTCACCTTCATATCGGTAATCAAAACTAAGCATCATTGGCTTACCTGAGATTGTTTTATCATCGATCTCCATTACTGGTACTTGATCATCTGAAAAGAAGTAGCGATTTTCTTTCACATAAACGGCATTCGTTGCACTTGGTTTGATTTCCACATCAGACGAAGTCATTGAAATATCGACAACAGCTCCTGTCATGCTTGGAAAAATTTTCAACAGTTTGATATTTTTAGGAATATCGATCGTGAATGTTTTATTTTCACCTGTGACATTGTTTATTTGAATATCAAACTCTGTTTGTTCTTCTTCACCACAATCATATAAAAAATGGATATTCTTACTATAGCTTGAGTTTTCCGGAATGATTCGAATGGGATTATCTACCGCTTTTGCACTAAGTGCATAGAAATACTGATATACTTCGCCGAATGGACGAGCTTTAAAAGCCGCTCGTGCCTCCACCGGTAAGTCTTCATAGGTCGAATCAAGTTCATTATAACCGACTTGATTGATCGTAAAGTCTTCTTTAACGATAAATAAGCCTACCTCTTCAAAGACTTTTTCAAAGCCGCTTTGAACAAAGAAAGACTTGTGGGTGGCGTCCAATAGACCTGTTTCACGCCAATCTAATTTATTATTGAATAGGTCGATCAGGACAGAATTATGCGCCAAGTTAGGGAAGGTAATCAGAATTTGACCTTCCTCGCTCAAGAAAGGTTTCACTTTCTTCAATGCACTTTTTGGGTCCATCAGATGTTCAAGAACGTCCGCAAAGATAATATAATCAAAGGTTTGTCCTTCAAAATAGTTTATCCAAGCCTCTTCGTCGATGTTGCCATAAAATCCGTCAGTCGCAAATTCACTTACATGGTCGAAAAGCTCTTTGTCCAGCTCAACGATCGAAACTGAACAATGCTTTTCTTCCATTAAATATTTCGTCATTCGGCCATTTCCTGGTCCAAACTCTAAAACATTACTATTTTCTTTTATTTGGGCGACGATTTTACCAACACTGGTACTCTCATCCACTTCCATCTCAAAATCATACTTCATCTTTAATAGTATCCTTCCATTCATGATCTAAAATGACAATGCCTTCGCCTGCATAGCGACCGCTAATAAACATGTTCAGGTATTTCGTTTTATAAACCAAAGGTACTGTAGCGTGTTCTTCAAAGAAAGCAATATCAAAATAATATTCTCCCGTTAAAAGTGACATTTTGCCATATTCTAAATAAAAAACATTTTTACCTTTCTTCCAAGGTATCTTGATTTCATCCAGTAAGGTATTTAGTCCGCAAACATAGTTGTTATCTACTGTTCGAATCGCAACACCGCAGACAGGTGACTTGATCGTATCGTTTTTGACGGTATATTCGATCTTCAATATCACTTTTTCATCTTGAGTAACGATATCTAAAGGCTCTAACGCGCTATTCAGTAAAGTTGCTTTCTCGATCTCGATGATATCTGGAACCGTTTCTTCATTTTGGATCGTTTTTTCCCGATCGACCGTTTTGATCGATTTTTTCTTTAAGAAGTTTTCGTAATTCGTCGTGACATCCATCGTATCACCAGACTCAACTATCTCACCATTTTTCAGCCAAAAAGTCCGGTCACAAAAACGGCGGATCGAATTGACATCATGAGACACGAATAAAATCGTTTTACCAGAATTTTTGATTTCAGTGAACTTCTCCATACACTTCAGCTGAAACTCCAAGTCACCAACAGCAAGCGCCTCATCTACGATCAAAATATCTGGATCGACATTGATCGCTACCGCGAACGCTAAACGAACAAACATCCCGCTTGAGTACGTTTTGACTGGCTGATACAGATGATCACCGATATCTGCGAATTGGATCACATCATCTACTCGTTCTTCCATTTCTTCTCGCGAGAATCCAAGGACCATCCCGTTTAAAAAGATATTTTCATATCCGGAATATTCAGGATTGAAGCCTGAACCTAATTCTAGCAATGCTGAAATTTTTCCATCGATTTTCATTGTTCCAGAAGTCGGTGTCAACACGCCTGTGATAATTTTCAGAATCGTTGATTTACCTGAACCATTTTCACCAACAAATCCGATCATTTCTCCTTTTTCGATTTGCATCGTTACATCTTTCAATGCATAAAAAAGGTCGTGATAGCTCTTTTTAAGAGGATTAAGTGCTTCTTTAAACCGATCTGACGGCTTTTTGTACATATTATATGTTTTTGTAATATTTTGTATATCGATTGCATACTCTGCCATGATTTACTCTCCTTGTACTTACCTGTCCGAATCTTCCGTCTCAGTAATGATTATAATACGTCTGAAAAATGCGGTTTTAGGCGTCTAAATACAACTGAACCTGCTAATAAAAGAATGATCGTAAAGCCCCAGAAATACAAGCCGTATTGCCAATGTTCCCAGAACCAGGGACCGTTTGTAAAGGAATCTCGATAGCCCTGAACGACATAGTACAGAGGATTGATTTTTAAAAGCTTTTCAATCCAACCGCTTGGTGACCAAAGAATCGGCAAGGTCCACATGATCGTTTGCATCGCCACATTGATAAACTGCATGATATCTGGTAAAAAAGGCTGTGTTGAAGCCGTTAACCACGTCACGCCTGTTAAAAAAATGATCAGACAGAACAAATAATAGATCAACTGCAAAGCTTTCAATGTTGGGAAAATACCACTCAATGAAGTGATCCCGAAACCGATCAAGATAAAAAATAGATGAGTATACAAACTAGATAGAATTTTTGATGTTGGTAGAATTTGTACATTAAAAACGACTTTTTTTACCAAATAGCTATACTCTCTAAACACATTGGTCGCCGACAATAATGAATCAGAGAAAAAGAACCACGGGATCAGCCCCGTTACTAAGTAAACGATAAATGGATACGATTCGTCCGCTCCCCGCGCACGAATTTGTGAAAATACAAACCAGTATGTCAACACGGTCACAAGAGGTGTAATGAACGCCCACACAATCCCCAGTGCAGAACCTGCATATTTTGATTTAAAATCGTTAAATGAAAACTGAACCAGCAGTTTTCTATTCTCAAAGATATTTTTAAAAATCGATAGTGTCGCTCGTATCATTGACTCTTTTCCTTTCTTATTTCCGTTGCTTGATATTCTTCGTTAAAAATAAGCTGCATAACATTACTAGTTTAAAGAATATGTACTCTTTTTTCAAGTTATGTAAGTATTTTCTTAAGATTTAAGCAGCCTGTACTTTTTTTGAGCACAGCTATTTCGCTAATTGAATGATGACGATCCCCACAATGATCACTGCTGTACCGATCACGGTCCCTAAGGTCACTTGCTCATGTAAAATTAGCTTTGAACCTAATAAAACAGCAATATTCGTACATGCAACACCTAGTGGGACGATGTAAGAAACTTCTGATTTACTCACAATGACCATCCAAAGCACAAAGCTGAACATGTAACATAAAAAGCCAATGATCGTTGTCAACGACATTGAGAAGGAAAAAACAGCATTCGTAAAGTGGATCGCTGTTGCTTGCGATCCTAATTTCACCAAAATCAGACCTGAAGTGGATAAAACAACATATAATAAAAATAGTAGCATTATTTTTTCTCCTTTTTATCCTTTAAAATCGATAGTTCCTGAGTCAATAATTTAATTTGGTTTTGCTGCTTAGACAACAATGCAGAGTTCTTGATTTCAATAAAAAGCAATACGAAGATCGCCATGATCAACAAAAAATTCGATGTCGTTTCAAATCCCAGCTTCTTGCTGAACCACTCTGGTAATTCAGGAAATATCGCAACTACGACCAAGCCAACAGAAATGATCAGCCAGCGGATCGCATTTTTTAATAAAAAAACATTTTTATTGATGGAACGAATAATATAAATAAAGAAAATCAATGAGAACAAAACCATCTCAACACGTAAAATGCCACTCATTAATCTCCCTCCCTCATAAAGCTTGATACAAGAATCGCCAAACTAACTTCAAACATGTAACGGACTGATGTAAAAGCACGAATCGAAGATTGTCCGCCAGAACGTTCTCTCATATCCGCCGCAACTTCTTTGATCGTAAATTTCTTTTTCAATAAATGAACCGTCGATTCAGGTTCAGGATAGCTCGTAGGATATTTCTTCGAAAAATAAGCAATGATTTCTTGATTACCAGCTCGATACCCTGATGTGACATCGTAGATTTTTTTTCCTGAAGAAAGATAAATCAAAAATGAAAGGATCCTGATTCCTACACGACGCATAAAGGTCGTTTGAAAAGCCGTTTTTTCATTTGGCAAAAACCGAGAACCAATCACAAAGTCTGCTTGCTTTTTAATGATCGGCTGTACTACTGCATCTAAACTGCGAATGTCGTGCTGTCCATCTCCGTCAAATTGTACAGCAATGTCATACTTATTCTCCTCAGCATAACGGTAACCGGTTTGCACTGCACCGCCGATTCCAAGATTCATGACTAAATGAACGGAATTGATCTGATGTTCATTTAAGATCATTTGCGTATTATCCGTCGATCCATCATTGATCACAACGTAATCGATCGTATAAGAATAATTATCTTTGTGGTCTTCTTTGAATCGTTCGACCGAGTAGATCGTATTCAAAATCGTTTCTTCTTCATTATACGCAGGAATAATCAAAAGAATCCGCAAGATAAACCCTCCATCCAGTAATATACACTTTCTTTTTACACCTTTATTGAATACACTATATTTTACAACAAGAGAAGAAGTAATAGAAACAGATACTCACTTCTATTACTTAATCGCCTGTGTGCAGTCTATTTTTTTACTTGTTCTAACATTGACGCTAAGGCTTCTTGCCAAGTCGGAATAGTAAAACCTAGATTTTTTGTTTTACTTAGATCCATCACAGAATATTTAGGACGAATCGCTTTTTGTGGAAACTTGCTTGAATCTACAGGTAAAACGTCAACATCTTTGTCTTTTAAAATTTCCTTAGCAAATTCATACCAGCTGCAGCTGTTGTCATTTGATAAATGATACACACCATACGGCACTTTTTCTTTAATAACAAATGTCATAAATTCTGCTAATGTTCTTGTCCACGTAGGGCGGCCAAATTGATCATCCACTACAGTCAATTGTTTGTTCGTTTCGGCTAAACGCTGCATGGTAAAAACAAAGTTATGTCCATACTGTCCAAAAACCCAAGAGGTCCGGATAATATAGTAGCTTTCCAAAATTTCTTGAACGATTTGTTCTCCTAATAGTTTTGTACGTCCATACTCATTTTGAGGATTAGTTGGATCGTCAGTCTTATAGGTATCTTCTTTTTTAGTACCATCAAAGACATAATCTGTACTTACATATACCAAGGTTGCACCGACTTTTTTTGCAGCAAGCGCTACATTGCGAGTCCCATCGACATTGATCTTTTCATCCAGTTCCTTGCCTTCATCTTCTGCTTTGTCTACTGCTGTATAAGCAGCACAATGATAGATCACTTCAGGTTTTAGATCAGTAATGAACGTCATCGTTTGTTCTGCATCCGTGATATCCATTTCTTTAGAATCTGTAGATACATATTCTAGTCCCTGTTCATCTAATAGATGGCGTAATTCTGTTCCCAATTGGCCATTTCCACCAGTTAAAAGTATCATTCGTAATTTCCTCCTTCAAAAAACGATCTGCGTAAAAGTACTCTCTTTTACAGCCTTTGTCATTTCGTATTTAGAGCGTGGAGCAAAACCAATGCTTAGTTTTGTCCCACGCTCAATAAGTCACTATTTTAATCTTGCTTGGTTAAAATCAGGTGCATGACATCTATAAAAATGATATCGATTTATTGACCGCTTTTCGCATAGTTGGCTTCTACAGCATCTTTATCTGCTTTCCACCAGTCTTCATTCTCTGTATACCACTTAATCGTGTCTGCTAAACCGTCACGGAAATTCGTAAATTCTGGTGACCAGCCTAATTCTTCACGTAGTTTTGTTGAATCGATCGCATAGCGTAAGTCGTGTCCAGCACGATCATTCACATGCTCATAAGCATCTTTAGGTTGTCCCATCAATTCTAAGATCATTTCGATCACTGTTTTATTATCCTCTTCACCATCAGCACCGATCAAATAAGTTTCTCCGATACGGCCTTTAGTCAAGATAGCCCAGACAGCAGACGAGTGATCATTCGTATGAATCCAATCTCGAACATTTTTTCCTGCCCCGTATAATTTCGGTGTGATCCCGCTTAGAATATTTGTGATCTGACGCGGAATGAATTTTTCGATGTGCTGATACGGCCCATAATTATTTGAACAGTTCGAAATCGTTGCTTTTAAGCCAAACGAACGACCCCAAGCCTTCACTAACAGATCAGACCCAGCTTTTGTTGATGAATATGGGCTTGATGGATTATAAGGTGTTTCTGCAGTAAATTTCTCTCCCGCTCCTTCTCCATGTCCCGGTAAATCTTCACGTAACGGCAGATCACCATAGACTTCATCAGTTGAAACATGATGATAACGAACATCATGTTTACGACATGCTTCAATCAATGTGTACGTTCCAATGATATTCGTTTGGACGAACGGAAATGGATCGTTCAATGAATTATCATTATGCGATTCTGCTGCATAGTGAACGACTGCATCTGTTTCTTTGACTAATCGATCGACTAATTCAGCATCAGCAATATCGCCTACAACTAGTTCAACACGATCTTTTGGTAAACCTTCTAAGTTCTTTTCGTTTCCTGCATAAGTTAATTTATCTAAGACAGTGACATGTACTTCCGGATGATTGTTCACTACATAATGAACAAAGTTTGATCCGATAAAGCCTGCTCCACCAGTAACAATGATCTTTTTCATTTTTAAGATCTCTCCTAAACTTTTTTAGATTTCACCATAGACAAATGGATTTTCAGCTTCAAATTCTTTTAATGTCGGGTGATTTTTATCCTTTTCAGACGTAATCGCTTTTTGAATATCGATCGGCCAGTCGATCGCCAAATCCGGATCATCGAAAGCGATCCCGCCGTCTGCTGCTGCATTATAGTAATTATCGCATTTGTATAGGAAATTGACATTCGGTGTCAACGTTACAAAACCATGGGCATAGCCCTTTGGTACTAACAACTGACGATGGTTATGCTCAGATAAAATATAGCCTTCCCATTGACCGTATGTCGGGCTTTCTTTACGAATATCTACTATAACGTCCAATACTACACCTGTTACCACACGGATCAATTTCGTTTGAGCAGCATCTCCTTTTTGGAAATGAAGCCCACGCAATACGCCTGCTTCAGTTGAAAGAGAATGATTGTCCTGAACGAAATCAAAGTCTAACCCCTGCGCTAAAAATTTTTCCTTTGAGTAGCTCTCAGTAAAAAATCCACGATGATCACCAAAAACATCCATTTCAATGATCTTTACGTCTTGTAATTTAGTATCAATAACTTTCATTTATCTTTCGCCCCTACTCTGCTTCTGCTAAACGTAATAAATATTGTCCATAACCATTTTTCTTCAACGGCTGTGCCAATTCGATCAATTCTTCTTTTGAAATGTAGCCCATTCTATAAGCAATTTCTTCTAAACAAGCCACTTTCAAGTTTTGACGTTTTTCGATCGTTTCGATGAATGTAGATGCTTCTAACAGTGACTCATGAGTACCGGTATCTAGCCAAGCATAACCTCTCCCCATAACCTCAACTGATAATTTATTCTTTTCTAAATATACCTTATTCACATCTGTGATTTCTAATTCACCACGATCAGAAGGCTTGATATTTTTAGCGATTTCGATCACATCGTTATCATAGAAATACAGCCCAGTAACAGCATAACTTGATTTAGGTTTTTCTGGTTTTTCTTCAATTGAAAGAGCCTGCATATCCCCATCAAATTCCACAACACCAAAACGTTCTGGATCATTTACATGGTAACCAAAGACAGTCGCACCACTCTCTTTTGAGGCTGCACGCTGAAGCATATTGGATAATCCTCCACCATAATAAATATTATCTCCTAATACCAAGCAGACGCTATCATCACCGATAAATTCTTCTCCGATGATAAAGGCTTGAGCTAGTCCATCCGGGCTTTCTTGTACAGCATACTCGATATGGATCCCTAGATCTTTTCCATCTCCAAAAAGACTCTCAAATCTCGGTGTATCATCCGGTGTTGAAATAATCAAAATTTCTTTGATTCCTGCCAGCATCAGTGTTGACATTGGATAATAGATCATTGGTTTGTCATAGATAGGCATTAGTTGTTTTGATGTGGCTTTCGTTAATGGATATAGTCTGGTCCCACTTCCTCCAGCTAAGATGATCCCTTTCATGAAAAAACTCCTTACTACTATTTTATTTTATTTCTTTTTCATTCGCATCACTAGTTATTATTGCATTATTACCTTTAATTGTCATTCATTTTAACGATATTTTACAAAACTGTAAAATAGTGACTTATTAAATATTGAACAGAAGGCGTTTCAATAAGGCATAACTGATAGCTGATCGCCATTTCAGCTGTTGATAAAAGCTCGCTTTCGTATTGATCTCACTAGCATTCGTATCATGTCTTCTATATAAAGTCAGCGGCTGCGTGATCAAAGCACTTTTTTTCTTATATGCCGCAATCAAACCGATCCACATGTCATGCATCGGAACTTCTGCCGGGATCGGTAATATCTTCGCTTTCAATCTGCTTCTAAAAGCCATACCGGCACCAATATATTTGTTTTTCACTATATTATGAAAAAAGCCCAATCTGACCTTGCGGTACGTAAAATAAGAGGGCTCGATCGTATGCAATCGCTCATCAACAATGACCAAATCACTAATGACCAAATCGATTTTGGGCTGGTTCTCGAAAAATGCCAACGTTGTTTGAACTTTTTCCGGAAGCCAAACATCATCCTGATCTGCTAAAAAAATGTACTCTCCACAACTTTGCTCAATAGCAAATTCAAAATTAGCAATCACGCCTTTTCCGGGACCTTTGAACAATTTGATCCGCGAATCTCTTGCTGCATATTCTTTTAGTATAGTGCACGTTTCATCTTTCGATCCATCATCAGAAATGACCACTTCATCTTCCTCTGACAGCTGGACCAAAATACTATTTAATTGTTCCTGCAAATATTTTTCGCCATTATACGTAGCAATACAAACTGAGATCATTTATTTTCCTTTCGACAATTTACGATATTCTGAAAATGTACGGCGCCAAATCGCTCGATTTTTTACCCGTAGAAACTGTTTGATGGATCTAAGCAATAAATGTTTTTTATGTTCAGTAAATTTATCATGATCGTATTTTTGGTAAAAGAGTGATTCCGCTTGAATGATCGATTCATAGCGTTTAAGACTTACAGCTGAATAATCTAATACAGACAACTCGTGGTCTACATGTTCATCTAGTACACAAATCTTTTTCTGCAATCGATGCAGCTGCCAAAATAACCAATGATCTAAAAAATCCAGCGGAAATTCTAGGTTGAATGTATTTAAAAGCTGCAATGTTTCCATGGGAAGAGCCGTACCAGAATTGATACTCATGATTTTCTCTGTATACATTCCTGCCTCAGGAAAAGTAGAGGCTCGACCGATATATCGTTCTGACAACACAGGCGAGATTTGTCTGCCATGTGATTGGACGATTGGGACATATGCACCGATATCTGTGGCAATATTTAGCCCAAGAAGCGTTTCGATATAAGAAGCCTTGATCGTTGTGTCTTGATCCAATAATAATAACAAGTCTCCTTGAATTTCTGTACAATAATCTTTCGCAGCATTGTAAGCAACAGCTAATCCTGGATTGGTTCCATCATGGAAGTAATGGACGTTCTGTTCATGAAACAACACATCTTCTTGTGCTTTAGCACTATTATCATAAACAAATAAATGGACTGATTCTTTTGTCAGCAGGACATCTTTTAACAAGACATAACTCGGGGTCTGTGCAAATTCAGTTTGGTATAAAACGATCGCAATGACCAGACTATTTGACATCAGAAAAACCTCCAACCCCATTTATTGAAAAATTTAACCATCGATTGTAAAAAGATTTTAAAGAGCTTTTTGTTTTTGTGCGCTCCTTTTTCATATAAATGAACCACCGTTTCAAAAGGGGTATATAAAATTTTATAGCCCGCTTTACCAAAGCTCATACACAAATCATTGTCTTCAAAATACATGAAGAATCGTTCATCAAAGCCGCCTATTTCTTTAAACTTATCTACATCGACTAGCATCAGACAGCCAGAACCCATCTTGATATAGGTCGTTTTGTCTTCAGGTAAATCGCGGCATTCATAATAACTCAAACGTTTATCGAACATTTTTTTGACAAATTGAAATGGAACAAAACGAAGCATATAATCAAAAACGTCTAACTTTTGGCGAACCAAATATTGTGTTGTCCCATCTGTATTCAATACTTTGGGACAAACGGCTGCAAGCTCTTCTTCCGTTTCTAGTCGCTGAACCAGTTTATCCAAAACCGCTTTTGTAATCAAAACATCCGGATTAAAAATCACGCCAAACTTAGTGTCGACCTGCTTCAATACCTGATTATGCCCATGACCAAATCCACTATTTTCCTCCGATAAATGAAGTGAAATAAACGAACCGTAGCTTTTTAAACGTTCTATGTAGTTTTGCTCTGATGCATTATCAAATATATGTATATCGTATTTCGACTCTATTCCTAGCTCATTTTTTAAATTATCAAGCACGTCAAAAATATGACGGCTGTTGTGAGTAACAATGGAGATCGTTATTCTATCATTCATATTTTTGCCCCTCGTTAAAAGTAAACGTCTAGTGGATCTTCACGTTTTGTTTGATAGTATCAATGAATCGATGATTCTTTCATTGATACTCATTTTCTTGATACATTGTTGAATTTTATGAGAGCGGAGCAAAACTTGATTTGTTTTGTCCCGCTCTCTTACTTTACTTAATGACTAAATTATAACATAGCCCAAAATGCCAGCAAAGATTCTTCTAAACACTTTTACTTTTTTTTAGAATGTTTGCCTAGCCGCTTTTCAAGTTGTTGATGGCGAAATTCTCGATTTCCAAACATACGTAAAATAAACATCAATGGTTGATGATTCTCACCGACCAATCCAATCATCTCAATAAACAGCTCTAACCCGATCGCACTGAACACGATCAATAGAATCGAAGCTAAATTGCTCGCATAACTAAACAACAGCGCCACAAAAGAAAAGACCAACGCTAAACCGTAAATAGTCATAACTGCCCCTTTATGTGTAAATCCTAAAGAAAGTAAGCGATGATGCAAGTGCATTTTATCTGCAGATGAAATCGGCCGCTTGTTCATCAAACGTCGAATAATTGCATAAACCGTGTCTGTGATCGGTACACCTAAAATGATCATTGGCGTAATCACTGTAATAAATGTCGCATTTTTCAATCCCTGCAAAGACATGACAGCAATCATAAATCCTAAAAACAGCGCACCTGTATCTCCTAAAAAGATCTTTGCTGGATAAAAATTATATGGGAAAAACCCTGCAATACTTGCAACTAAAACAAAGATCACAATTGGAATATACACTGTTTTCGCATGAAGGAAAAAATAGCCTATAACCCCAATCGTTGTCAAGCTTATGATCGAAACACCTGAAGCTAGACCATCTAATCCATCGATCAGGTTGATAGCATTCGTAATTGCCAAGATCCAAAATAAAGTCAATGGTAAACTCAGCCAGCGTAAATCAATCTGTCCTAAAAAAGGTAAGGTAACCATCTCAATACGAATATCTTTAACAAAGAAATAAACCACCAAAGCACCTAAAAGAACACCAACTGTTTTTTTCTTTGGTGATAATTCATAAATATCGTCGATCAGCCCTGTGGCTACAACAATTCCTGCGCCTAAGATGATGGGCCAAATATAATTTGTTGGAATGATCGATTGAAACAAGACTAGACAAGAAAACGAAAAAACAAAATAAATGCCCAACCCACCTGCTGTTGGCATATTTTTCGTATTTACTCTTCTTTCCCCTGGTGCATCATATGCCCCTATTCTAAAAGCCAATAACTTAACGATCGGCGTAACAATCAAGGATAAAATAAACGTCAAAAAAAGACGAATAAAAATTTCGTAAATAAACATTGACATGAAGGAACCTACTTTCTTAATGTACATCGTATATTATACCGAATCATTTCACATTTACAAGTTGGAACAAGTGTTTCGGTCAAGGCAGAGAAGACTCTCTGGCTAAAGGTCACTCACCCAAATACATTTAAACTATTTCTTGATTTTTTCTTTTATTTTATCCATTAATCGATTGATCACGCCATAACGATGCTCGATTTGCTCGTTAGATGTATATTCTTTGACCACAGCATTGATGATTCCACCCAAAATAATGATCGTCGCAGCAAAATTCAGCCACAACATCAAAATAATAAAGCTTCCGATGATCTGATAACTGGCAATTTTTGAACTAAAATATTTAATATACAATCCAAATACCTGCGATAAAAGCATCCAGCCAATCGTTGAAAAGACTGCACCAGGGATGATCGACCGAAAATTCAAGCGGGCATTTGGCACTACACGATAAATCAAACACATGATGACCATCAAAACAAGTGTTGTTATCGGCCATTTCAACGTCTGGAACGTATCGATAACGTCTGTTGAAAAATGAAAGATCGGCTGTAAAAAATCTAAAATCGTTTTTCCAAGACCTAATACACCGACCACTCCGACTACCGCTGTCAACAATAAAACGATCACAAATAGGGACATCAAACGGACAATAATGAAGTTTTTCCGCTGCTCCACACCAAAAGCCTTATTCATCGCGATTTGTAGTGCATTGATACTTTGACTTGCACTCCATAAAGCAGTTAACGCTGAAATAGATAATAAACTACCTGATCTTTGAGTCAAAAGAGATTTGATCGCAGATTGCAGATCATTGAAAATCGTTTCTGGTATAGCTTCTGCAATGTAAGGAAGCACATCGTTTGGATCAATATGTAAATACGGCAGAATATTTCCTACCGCAATCAATAGAGGAAAGAGAGACAAAAGTAAATAATAAGCCACTACTACCGAAGTATTCCCAATCTCAGAATCAACCATACGGCGTTGGGTCGTTTCAATGAAACGCATTAAGTTTTCATTGTTTTTTACTTTGTCCACTAATTTCATGCATACTCTCCTCTACTCTTTTTCATTAATATGTTAATTCTTCACCTTGAGAAGTCAAAATTTTAGGACCTTCCTTGGTAATTGCTAATGTATGTTCAAATTGACAGCTAAGACCGCCATCCAGCGTATAAGCTGTCCAGCCGTTTGGATCCATTTTCATGCGCCAAGTTCCAGTATTGACCATTGGCTCGATCGTAATAACCATACCTTCTTTCAAACGTAAGCCTTTACCAGCTTCTCCATAATGAGGGATCACAGGACTTTCATGAATCGTTGGTCCAACACCGTGACCTACAAAATCTCTAACAACGGATAAGTTTTCACTTTCAACATATGTTTGGATCGCATGACCGATATCACCAATGCGGTTCCCTACTTTTGCTTGCTCGATTCCTAAATACAATGCTTTTCTTGTCACTTCCATTAAATGATCAAGCTCCGGCGTCGAATTACCTACGACATACGCCCAGCAAGAATCAGAAACAGCCCCTTTAAGGTCGATACACATATCCACTTTGATCAAATCTCCATCTTTCAGTGGCTTTTTCCGAGGAAAGCCATGGCAGATTTCATCATTGATACTGCAGCAGGTAGCATATTTATAATCTTCAAAGCCGATTTGGGCAGCAACCCCGCCGTGACTTTCAATAAAGTCACGAACAAAAACTTCGATATCCCAGCTTGTGATCCCTGGTTTGATAAATGTGCGTAGATGACGGTGGACATCTGCCAATAGTTCTCCAGATTCATCCATCATTTCAATTTCTCTTGGTGATTTTAGTGTAATCATTCAATCTCTTCCTCCTAAAATTTAAAAGCGTATCAGGCTTGCTCAATTCTGATAAAAAAATAGCCAGGTAACGCTTTTGTTCAGCGATATATTTTAGTCTCTTCCTATTTCTGGAGACCGGCTAGCCAAGCTAGATAATCTTTATACTAAGAGTATTTTATCATAATTTGTGAAAATTTCACTGAAAAGTCGTTTTGAAATCTTGCACAAACGATATTTATACTAAACAAACATAAACAATCACTTGATATCAAAGGTTTATTCATTCAATGAGCTACTTCTTAGAAATGCCTCATTTTGTAATTTACACGACCTTCCTTCTTCTGCTATAATCATGATTGTATTACTTGAAGGAGGAAATTCTAATGACCTTAGCTAAAATTGTTTATGCAAGTATGACTGGAAATACAGAAGAGATCGCTGATATCGTCGCAGAAGCTTTCGAAAACTTAGATATTGAAGTTGAAATCAACGAATGTACTCAGGTAGACCCTGAAGATTTTGAAGATGCAGATATTTGTGTTGTTGCTACATACACTTATGGAGACGGCGAGTTGCCTGACGAGATCGTTGACTTCTATGAAGAGCTTCAAGAAATCGATCTTTCTGGAAAAACATACGGTGTTTGTGGTTCTGGAGATACTTTCTATGATGATTTTTGTAAATCTGTAGATGATTTTGACGCAGTATTCACAAAAATCGGTGCAACTAAAGGCGCAGATAACGTAAAAGTTGATTTAGCTGCAGAAGAAGAAGACATCCAAAACTTAGAAGCCTTTGCTAAAAAATTAGCAGAAGCCGTTAAATAATCAAGAAAATAGACTGGGAAAAACATTGTATATGCTTTTTCCAGTCTATTTTTTAATTATCAATATCGATCGGTGTATCTCGTTCAAGAATCTGCTCAATAGCTTCTAGCATCAAGCGTTCGATTTGTTCATCACTTGGGTGGATAATACCGGATGTCATCAAAGCAGCGATCCCTGTTGCAACGATCCATGTGCCCATATGCAAAGAATTGATTTCAGTATCATTCAGTTTTTCGTAATCCGGATCTTGTTTGACTGCCGTTGAAAAGTAATTATAAGAAAACTCCTGCATTCTCTTCCCGCCGCCATATTCTTCCAAATATAACGCGCGATACAATTTACTTTCATTTTTAGCAAAGTGGATATAATTCAACGCTAGATCGACAATCGTATTTCCTGTGTGAGCGACAGGGAATACTTCGTTTGCTAAATATTGATGGATTTTTTCGAAGAGTTCTTCTTTTAAATCATCCATATTTTTAAATTCTAAATAAATAGGTTGTGTTGAGCATTTCATTTGGGTTGCAATGTTACGTGCGGTGAATTTTGAAAAGCCTTCGTTGGCCACTACTTCGTATGCAGCATTTAAAATCTGATCTTTAGTAATTGTTTTTTTTCTTGCCATAATCCTTCAATCCCCTCTACCTATCCTTTACAACGCTTCCATATAAATACTATAGTTATTGTAACACGATTTAAGTTTTCTGCAAAATACTAGTCCTTTATTTTATTTATTCGATTATACCTACCTTTATAGCCCTTTTTTATATAATTAAATAAACAAAAATCAATGCTCGATCGTTTGAGTTCGCACGTTCTCCATGTTATGATATTCACAGTCAAATGAATGAAAATTAGGAGGTTACACTATGACTTTACCGAATTTTGAGGAAACGTTAAAAAAATATGCTCGTTTAATTGTTGAAACAGGTGTAAACGTTCAAAAAGGACAAAGCATTGTTCTACAAATCAGTGTGGATCAAGCACCCTTAGCTAGACTGATCACTGAAGAAGCATACAAATTAGGTGCAGGAGAAGTGATCGTTCAATGGACGGACGATCAGGTTCAACGTCAATTTTTACTGCATGCTGATGAAAAATATTTAGAAAATATCCCACAATATAAAATCGACCAAACCGATGACTGGGTCAACAAAGGTGCTAGCAGAATCAGTGTTGTTTCCGCTGATCCTGATGCTTTATCCGGTGTGGATACTGATCGTGTCGCTTCTTTCCAAGCAGCCTCAGGTAAAGCTTTGATGAATTTAAGAAAAGCAACACAAGCAAATAAAGTCAGTTGGAGTGTTGTCGCAGCTGCTGGTAAAGAATGGGCAGCGAAGGTTTTCCCTGATTTAGCAGATAGTGAACAACAAGTCGATGCTCTTTGGAATGAAATATTCAAAACAACTCGCGTATATGAAGAAGATCCAGTAGCAGCTTGGCACGCACATGACGTGAAGTTAGCAACAAAAGCGGCCGAATTGAATGAAGAACAATTTGATGCACTGCATTATACAGCCCCTGGCACAGATTTAGTGATTGGACTTCCTAAAAACCATTTATGGGAAGGCGCAGGCAGTGACAATGTCCGTGGAGAAAAATTCATGGCAAATATGCCGACAGAAGAAGTCTTTACTGCTCCTGATTGTCGCCGTGTGGACGGCGTTGTTTCTAGTACCAAACCATTAAGTTATGCCGGAACGACCATTTCTGGAATGACATTTACGTTCAAAGCTGGTAAGGTCACTGATTTTTCTGCTGAACAAGGCCAAGAGGTTTTAGAAACATTGCTCGACACAGATGAAGGTGCTCGTCAGTTAGGCGAAGTCGCTTTAGTTCCTGATCCGTCTCCTATTTCTCAATCTGGTATTACTTTTTATAATACTTTGTTTGACGAAAATGCTTCAAACCATTTAGCTTTTGGTTCTGCCTATGCTTTTAGCGTTAAAGGTGGTACTGAAATGACTGAAGAGGAATTAGAAAAGGTAGGCCTAAATCGCAGTCAAACCCACGTTGATTTTATGATCGGTTCGGATCAAATGAACATTGATGGTATTCGCACAGATGGTACAAGAGTTCCCATTTTCCGTAATGGAGATTGGGCATAAGAATTCATTTAACTCTTAATAAAGAAAGGATTTCTACGAACAAATAGATACTAAAAAACCTGTGAAGCGAATGTACGCTTTACAGGTTTTCTTTATATTAATACGGGAAGTAAAAGTCTACTGTGTAACCAATTGTTTTCAGGCCTTGTCTAATTTGATAAATATCACAAGAAACAGCTTTACGATTTTTATCATTCAATACTGATAATGCAAATGCTTCAACTGATTTAGTATCTTTAAATAGTTTCAATCCATTTTTCAAATATGAATTTGGTACACCTAATTTTTTAGGATCCAACTCACCAGCATATTTTTTATTTTCTCTATAAGACGTTTTCGCTGATGTATTGATCGTTACATAATTTTTCTTAGGTACTAGTTTGACTTCGATCGCTTCTAGGCGATAAGAATATCTTGATGTTCCAGCAGGAAGTCCACCTTTTTCCCAGCCCATCCAGCCAAATTCTTGTGCATGGACACGGTAAAACACATCATATACTTGCGCTAATTGACCTGTCAAATTGATTTGAATCGCTTCTAAACGTTTCTTTTGACCAGATGTCCCTGATGTTTGACCATTCTTTTTCCAAGCTTGCCAGCCAATATCTTGTACATGAGTACGATATTGGATATCACCTGTATAACCAGAATTGACTTTCAATTGAATGGCTTCTAAACGTTTTTTCTGTCCTGACGTTCCAGAAACCTGTGCATTCTTCTTCCAACCTTGCCAGCCAATATCTTGCACATGAGTGCGATAAGTTACTTCCGGCGCTGCAGCAGCACGTGAAATAGCTGGTGCCACATCTGGCTCTACAGAGTCCGATAAAACGCTCTCACTTTCAAAATTACCATAGGGTGTAATAGTGACTTCTTCTTCGGCATGGGCAGCAGTTGTACCAAAAATAGCAGCTCCAACTAAACCTAACAACAATAAACGAACCTTTTTCATTTTCTCACATTCCTTTCTTTGTAACATCATAATTATATAATAGTTACTCATTAGATTACAATAGTCATTCGAAAGAAATACATCAACTTTCTGCATTATTTTTATGCATAATGATAACTAACCTAAAAAAAATAAGCATGTATACAACATGCAAATCCATCTTTTACACACTTATTTCTTCATCTGTCATACTAGCAGCCTTCGCCAAGCTATTGATTTTAACCATTATCCATGATCATTGAACGTCCCCGACACGATTTGAACGTGCGACCTATTGCTTAGGAGGCAATTGCTCTATCCAGCTGAGCTACGGGAACTCAAGAGATGTTTTCATCTTTCAATGAAAACATCTGTTTTTATTTTAAAAGTCTTTTCAATTGATGTCAACAGGAATAATGCTCTATCTTTTTGAGTATGTTTTTTTTAAAAATACTCTTCTAAAACAGGTTTTCCTTTTGCCAGCCGGTCACCCAATTCCTCTAGCAGCTTGCTTGCTCCATGTATTCTTTCATAAAAGAGCAATTCACTACTTGTGCAATACCCCATAAACAATTGCGTCCACGCTTGAATCGTTCCATTGATCACCTTTGAAGAGTCTATTCTTTCAGAGCATTTCTCTACTGTTCCCTGTCCAGCTTCATTGATGTTCAGCCTCCACGTTCCTTCATTCCAAGGAGCGTAAAAATCCACTACTTCAAAATAATACGTCTCTTTTTTTCCAGGCGCAAAAGGATATCGATGCAAGAAAGCTTCGATCGAGACGATTCTCCCCATCATAAAAGGTGTCAGCTTCATATCAACGAGAGGAGCCGGCATCAAATGACTTAAATCATGGCCCGTATGTCCTGTTTCAAAATAGAATTCTTGTGAAGAGCCATTGTGCGAACCGATAAAGCCCACAAGCGCCTGAAATGCTTGGTTAGACAAATAGCCCCATTCCTTGATAGTGAAACGCGCTGCACTGGATCGATAAATTAAATAACCCTTTACATTCCCCTCTTCGTCTTCATAAATGGCAAATGAATTCTTTTCATCGGAACCCAAGCTATAATCCAGCCACCAATGCTCCCGAATCATTCCACCTCGCTGATTTTTCTCTAAACCAGCATAAATCGTTTGACAAATCGGCTTGATTTCTTCAAAATTTACACGCTTCATCTTTCCTAAACCGACTTTTACATGCGGCCAATCTGCCGCCTTGATAGTATAGCTAATTTGCTCAAATAGCTGTTCAAAACCATATTTACGATAAAAAGGATAAGAAAATGGTGCCAGGTAAGCCAAAGAAACCTCCTGCTCTGCCAAATCCTCCAATAGTTTTGACATGATCGCTGAAATACTGCCTTGCCCTCGATATTCAGGATAAGAAGACACACAACCAATTCCCGCCATTTGATGAACCGTTCCATGGAAATCAACAGTGAAAGGTGTCGAAATCACCTGACTCATCAATTTTTCTTCTGAAAAACAGCCATAATTTTGTGAATGTGCAACGATTTGTTTAAAATGTTCTTTCCGTTTTTCTGTTGTCTCTGCATTGAATGCATAAGCTGCTAAGTCAAACATTTCATTTAATTCTTTTATACCGATTTGACGAATTTCTTTTTCCACATCATTTCACCCCAATTAAAGTAAACTTCATTTTCATTGTACTCCAAGTTAAAACTAGGCACCAGAAAAAAAGAAAATAGATGTGAAACAAAACGGATCACCCGTTTTGCCTCACATCCATCAATTTAATTCTTGTTATTCCTCTGGTTCGCCTAAATTTGGATCCATTTTATTTGCTGCAAGAACAAACGGCGCCCAAATGACAAATGCCACAGCTAGATTGACGATAGTCAGAACGATCGCACGCCAGTCTCCTGCAGTTGCCAAGAAACCGCTGATGATCGTTGGCATCACCCAGATCACATTCACAACAACAGGATTGACTAAACCGGCCATCGTAGCAAAGTAAGCGATCGTAGCCGTTGCCAATGGAGCTAAGATAAATGGAATCAGCATGATCGGATTCAACACGACCGGCATCCCAAACATCACCGGTTCATTGATGTTGAACAAGCCTGGACCCACACCAAGTTTTCCGACCGTTTTGTAGTCTGCACGTTTAGATAGAAGTAAAATCGAAATGATCAAGACCAGCGTAACACCAGCTCCACCCGGCCAAACAAACGCCTCAAATGAACCAGCAACCCATTTATAAGGAATTTCTTGTCCTTGCTGATACGCATTAGTATTGTCGACCATCGCTACCCCATAAATCGATTGTAAAACAGGAGACATGATATTTGTTCCATGTAAACCAAAGAACCATAGCACATGGACAAGCAATACGATTAAGAAAACTGCTCCATAGCCTTGAGAAAGTCCGATCAATGGCGTCTGAATCGATTCAGAGATCCAGTCGATCAACAATTTTCCAGTGATTTTCTCAAAGATATGATAGATCATCGCTGATACATACAAAGCAACGACGCCTGGAATGATTGCTGCAAATGCTTTTGATACTGCCGGCGGCACTGAATCAGGCATTTTGATAATAATATTTTTCTTCATTAACTTCGCAAAAATAATAACAGAAATAAACCCAAAAATCATTGCTGTAAATAAGCCTGTTCCACCCATATATTTACCAAAAGGGAAATAACCCCAAGCACCAGCTTCAATAGCTGATACACCGTCAACCGTATTGACTGTCGCTCCAGCATCCGTAAAAAGTTGAGTGATATTTTTTGGTAATTTCTCAGCTAAAGTAACGGTCGTTGTCGCACTTTGCGGTAATCCGATGAAAAATGCTGCTAGCGAAACTAACATTCCTGATAACACATCGACATCGTATGCTCTTGCAACATTACATCCCAATGAAGCCGCAAAAACAACTGCCATAATCGCTAACGTGCCTGTCCAAACTAATCCGTTGACTGCAATCACAGGCGTAAAGAATGTTGTAATTCCATTTCCTTCGCCCAAATACGTATTAGGAAAATCCCGCATAAACGCATTTAGCAACACTGCAATTGCCCCTGCCATCGTTACAGGCATCATCCCAATAAAGGCATCTCTTAGCGCAACTAAATGCTTCTGCGAGCCAATCTTCGCAGCTACCGGCAAGATGTACCTTTCCATCCAAGCTGTTAATCCATTCATTCTTTTCTTCCTCCTAAACATTATTTATTTAAAAAGTTTACACTTTTTAAAACAACTCCCCAAACAGTGACACATACAGCTAAAAAAAGATTGCATCATTATAACTTTACATTCTTATAACAAGCAAGTAGTATGCCAAAGTGATCTAGACCAAAAAGTCGTTGTTTCCGCGGTTTATAATAAAGCGCTTTCTTTACACACTGTGTAAATATAAACGCACAGTGTATTTTGTGTGTAAAAAATGTGCAAAAAAAAAAAGAGCGTCTCTATGACACTCTTACTCAATATGATTGTTCCATCATTTTTAACATTTTATTAAACTGACGCTTTTTAAAGAACATCATGATCGTTCCAACTGCTGCATCATTGATTTTTTGTAAAAACCCGTAGGATTCCATTTTCTCAACATAATGAATCTCACAAGATTTGTCATCCAGCGGCTTGATATCATATTGAACTAAAAAGTCATTTTTGGTTGTAGACGTTCTAAAATGGTAAGCTGTATTTTCAACTACTTTTTCGACTTTGATACGTGCCCGGCTATTCTTTGAGAATTGTTTGACATATTCAAAATTGTTTAGTTGTTTTCTTGTTAGGCTTTTACCAGTATGTTTGCGTACGTCAAACAAAACAGAATCCATGACTTGGCCATAAAAAACAGATGCTGGAATATTTAATGTTTTTACGATTTCCATTATCGTTTCACCTCGTTGTTCTCTTTCTTATTTTGCTCTTCTTTCTTTTTTCCTTTAAAGAAAAAATATCCTCCGACTGCGACTAAGAAAATTCCTGTCGTCATACTTAACAAATCATACTTCATTGATGCAGGATTTAGCGCATATAAGATGATCAATGATCCAATACTGCATACAAATAAGCCATTTCTTACCATTTTACATCCATCCAATCTTTTTTAAACTGCTGCTGCTTGGAAGTATAAGACACTGCCCCAAGGCTGAGCTTTGATCAATTCTTTTGCTTTCTTGGCTGCTTCTTCTTTATCTCCAGTTACTTCAAATACTAGCTTGATCCCTTGCTTTTGACTAAATTTATAGGTGAAATCACCACCGTCATAGCTTTCTAATAATGCTTTGATTTCTTCTTGCTGCATTGCACTTGCGATTGTAATCATTTTAACCTCTCCCTTTTAAACAATGAAGCAGCTGCTTTCACTTTTATTAAGTGAAAGCAACATGCTATTTAATTTTTCTTCTTACAGATCTGTTGGTTCCATCTTATTCGCTGCAATAACGAATGGTGTCCAGATCAAGAATGTTACGACCATACACACAAGGGTAACTACTGGTGCACGCCAGTCTGCTCCTGTTGCTAAGAATGAAAGCAATAGCGGCGGTACAACCCATGTTACTTGTTGTGATACTGGTGCTACTAAACCAAAGTATGTTGCTAACCAGCCGATTGTAGTGGCTACTACTGGTGCAACCAAGAATGGTACAAACATGATCGCATTCAATACGATCGGTAAACCAAACATAATCGGTTCGTTGATATTGAAGATACCAGGTCCTAATGACAATTTACCTACAGTTAAGTAGTCCGCACGTTTAGAGAATAACAAGATCGCAATGATCAGAACGATCGTACCACCTGAACCTCCAAACCATGCAAATGCGTCAAATGAACCACGTACCCACATATATGCTTTTCCATCATCAATGGCTTTCAAGACCGCTGGTGTACCAGTTAAGCCTTTGTAGCCCTTTTGGAAAATATCGATATTGATCAATTGTGCTTGTCCCCAGATACCTTCTAATACTGGTGCCAATACGTTTGGCCCATGGATACCGAAGAACCAGAAAATTTGTACAAAAATCGTAACGATCAATACTGCACCGATCCCTTGAGATAAGCCCAAGAACGGTTCTGCAATATATTTTTGAACTAGATCGATGATCAATTGTCCATCTGTTAATTTACCTACGACAAAGTTAATAATTGCGATAACATATAATGCGATCGTTGCTGGTAAAATCGCAGCAAACGCTTTTGATACTGCCGGCGGTACTGAATCAGGCATTTTGATCGTGATATTCGCCAACATTAGTTTACAGAAAATGATAACAGAGATTGCACCCATGATCATTACTGTGAAGTATGCATTTCCATTTAAGTGATCAAGTTTCAACCAACCCCAGCCGCCTGCTGTTAAGCCTTCTGCTGTTGCTGACCAACCTGTATCGGCTGATCCTGCATTGATCGTGTTCATCAATTCTTTAGGAACCGCTGTTTCTAATGTATTAGAATAAGCAAAGGCAATCCCTTGAATCAATGTAGCTAAACCAACGATACCTCCAGCTAAGTCATTTACTTTGTATGCTCTAGCTAAATTATAGCCCCAAGAAAAGGCAAAAATCAAACCGGCAATCGCCAAAGTCCCATTCCAAACAAATCCATTGATCCCAATAATGACGTTAATAACTGCGAAGAATCCTTTATCTGCAGCAAGATTCGCTGCATAGTCTGAGAAGAATTGCTGCGGCAGATCACGAATGATCGCGTTGATCATTACGGCGATTGAGCCGGCCATTGTTGCTGGCATTGTACCGATAAAAGCATCACGTAACGCAACTAAGTGTTTTTGTGCACCGATTTTACCAGCTACCGGCAGAATGTACTTCTCCATCCAGGCTGTTAATCCATCCATTTTTTGTTCCTCCTATAAATAATATTTATTTAAAGAGTAAGCTACTCTTCAAACCCGTTTGACTGAAGTCCCGTTCAAAAAACTTCATTGTCTACTTTCTCCCGTTCAAAAAAGAAAATAAAACAGTTTATTCGTTGTCCATACGACGATACAAATCGATGATCTCTTTCGCTAAATCTGTAAATGCAATCGATGTCATCAAGTGATCTTGACTATGAACCGTTAATAATGTGACTTGAATATGATTTCCTTGGGCTTCCTGCGTCAGCATTCCTGTTTGAGAATGATGGGCTTGCACCAATGATTCCTCTGCATCCGCAATTTTTTGATCTGCCAACTCAAAATTTCCAGCTTTCGCTGCGGCAATCGCTTCCATTGCATCGCTCTTAGCATTACCGCCATACATGATCAAGCCCATTACTGCTTCTAAATTTTGTTGATCTTCCACTTTTTATTAACTCCGTTCATCGATTATTTTTTCTTGCTTATTTATCCATCAAAGCGATTGCTTGATCCAATACTTTTTCACCGTTCATCATACCGTAGTCTGACATATTGATCACATCTAATGGAATTCCTTTTGGTTCTAATTTTTGTTCAAATTGTGATTTCATGAAGCGTACTTGTGGGCCTAAAAGTAATACGTTTACATCCTTTGCTTCTAAGTTATTGTCTGCATCTGATGCTGATACAGCGAAGATATCTGCTTCCATTCCGCGATCTTCTGCCGCTTTTTGCATTTTTGTTACTAATAAGCTTGTGCTCATTCCTGCTGAACATACTAACATGATTGTTTTTTTAGCCATTTTCTGACACTCCTTCTAAGTTGTTTGTTGTACTTACACTTTTATATAAAGCAAAAAGCGTGCCAAAAATTGTATAGACCAAAACCAGTATTAGCAAGGTTTTGGTCTATACGTTTTGTGTACACACTAAGATTTTTCGATTACACTGTATAAAATGTGTGCGTTTTCTTTGTTGATCCAATAGCGTTTGAAGCGGTTTCTATATTCATTGTTTTTAGCAATTATTCATACTCTTTATTTACTAAGCCAAATCTTTTTCTTTTTGCTAAGTAATGCTAAAACGAGAGAATCATAAAAATTTACAATTGCTTCAACTAAACTTTCCATGCAATTACTCCTTCTTATCGTTTTTGATCCAGTCGTAACTTAATATAGAGGACCTTTTTAAATTCGTTTACATAATATTCTTCATCGTCTATTCAGCTTTTCCATTCTCTCAAATTTTCCATTTTCATTTGTGCCTTCAATCGAATCTTTTTCAGTCAAATTCATTTTTTTTAAAAGTCTGCAATTTAATCACCAATTTTATAACTGATTGTCACGAAGCGCTCATATCAAATAATCTCCTAACATCTCACTTGATTTATCCCAATGTTGTTGAATCAATTCGTTATTATAGGCCTGTGAATTTGTGCGACTAATTTTTCTATTGCTACCATAAAACTGTCCGGATTCCCAATCTTTATCAGGCATTCCTTCGATAAAATGCACTAAATTTTCACCGCCTTTTTGCGCTGATATGAGAAATATTTTCAGAAAAGAATGATACACATGACGAAAATAACTATTTGTTTCTGAAGCAAAATTGGTTGCTACATTTCCTGGATGAAAGGCTACAGTAGAGATTCCATGTTCGTGATAGCGGTTATGTAGTTCCTTCGTAAACAAAATATTCGCTAATTTCCCATTTCCATAAGCTCGATTCGGACTAAAATCCTGCCAGGTATTCATATCCTCAATATTGATTTTTCCATATAATTTCGCACCTATACTTGAAGTATTTACAATGCAAGCATGACTATCGATTAAACGATCCATCAAGAGGTTAGTCAACAAGAATGGCGCCAAATGGTTGACTTGAAAGCTCTTTTCAAAACCGTCTGATGTTTTCGTTGGTCCACTAAAAATACCACCCGCATTATTGACCAGAACATCGATCACAGGGCAACAATCAAGAATCTTTTCCGTTAGTTCTATCACACTTGATAAATTTTCATAATCTGCTATAAAGTAGTGCTTCGCCTTAACTTTTTCAGCAACTCTTTTCATTTTACTCTCTGATCTTCCAACCAAAATCAACTGATGTTGATGATTTGAAAGAATCTGCGCTGCAGCCGCTCCAATGCCATCACTCGCTCCTGTTAATACAATTGTTTTACTCTTCATTCTTACTCATCCTATCTAAAAATAACCGCTTGCGGCACATCCTTATTATGACTTTTTTCAACAAACGTTAAATATTCATTGTAATATATTCGTCCTTTGTTTTTTCTTTTGTTCTTCAGTCATGTTCGAAATATCTATTTTTTTAAGCCTTTGGATAATTGCTGCTCATTGCTCTTCCTAAATCCTAGCATATGATTTTTCCGTTTTTTTCTTCCTTCAGTTGTAATTCTTTTTAGCAATCAATGTTAGTGTCTACTTAGCTCTTGTAACTTTTGATCGTTTTTGGATCTCATACACACTGCCACTTATCCTTTTAAGAAACCTGATTTTCAGAATTGATTACGTTCAACCATTGAGCACCAAGTGTTTCAATCCACTCAACTAGAGTTCTACACTTGTTAAGTGTATAAAAAGTATATTCAGGATAACCTTGACATCGTTGAGTATAATCACTTGAGTTATCGTGAGCGAAAAGGTATATTTTTTCTGTATTTCGATCGCACAGAGTGACATCACCATTAGCCTCCAAATCTACAATAAATAATGCCTCTAAATCAATATATTCAGTATTCCTTCCAAACTCCTCCTTCCCATACTGCTCTAGCTCATACCGTATATCTTCTAAATATTCCTTACTATCTAACTCATCAAAACCTAATATCTTAGTTTTATTTTGCCAATAAAACTCACCTTCGCCTATAGACAATTCATAGTAAAACTCTAAAATACCTCCTAACATACTCATAAATATTGTATAGGGCTCCACTTCAATAAAGTTTTCTTTTTTAGGTGGTAAACAAACTATTTCAAAGATATGACCCTTTATTTCCCAGCATAATACCCAATAATTTATTTCTTTTTTTCTATCTTTCGTAAAGATTTCTAATAGTGTTGCAGATTTTAACATCAATGTAAATTTAGGGAATAAATCTCTAAATTTACTAGTTATGTTTAGTTTTTTCTCTTGCCATTTCAATATCTTATTTTTGTTAAAAGTATAACTATTTTTCTTTGAAAGGTAGTCAACATATTTTTCCATCATACACTCCTTATTGATCCTTTTTGCCATCAACAACTTTATCAGCTGAAATTTTCATTTTAATCAAGTAAGTCAATCAACAAAGCCACTATTTAACACAACTGCCCAATCATATTGAATCTCTCTAAAATTGAATGTCCACCTATCTAATCCATTCGTTTTTCTTCTAGCAATATCTTATCGCAGTTTCCAGAAATACTTATTACATTGAATGCCTTTTTAAGTATTGAAAGTTCCCACTAGGGCTAGTGGACTGTCTCCAAAATTTAAAGTACTATCAACCTTTTGATCTTTAATGTTTTTAAGAACAGCGCTTAATGCCTCCTTATTACCATGAATATCTGAAATTACTGCATATTTCATATTTATCTTCTTTCAAAATTTTTATTTTGATTTTTTTCAGTAAAAGTCGTTGGACTTTCTTCGATTGCAGAACACTTTTTATTCTTTATAGATCCTATTTGTATAATGCCATTGAATAAAAAACTTTGAGCGCATTATTATTTGGAAACTTTTCTACCTCACTCTTTAATGTTTTGCAGCTAAACCATACTTACCCAACGTTCTATAGGTACTGCCTACACCAAGAAATGCTCCTTCTAAGTCGGCACTATTAAACCTTTCTTGATCGATTTTTTCGTAATAATATATTGCTTTAGATTCTCTTTCTAAGATATCAAAACTTCAAGCAATTTAATAGTTTAAATAAGGAGTATCATTTATATTATTTTCCATTCGTTACCACCCTTTTGGGGAACTACTTTTCATTGGTTCTCATGAAAGAAACTTTCCTAAACAGTCTTATTGCCCAGTCGAAAAATAAAAGGTGTATATTCTCCTTCTAATATCTACATACCGCCATTACGCTTTTACTTTAGCATTGTTTTGGGCAGGTGCTTCTGATACAATGTTAGTAATTTCTTAGTTCGACTATTGCCGATAAGGTGAAGCGATTACATAAGATTATTTTGGAGGATAAAACATGAATTCAACAGTTACTTTCTATATTACTCGACATGGTGAAA